>JBFKNN010000175.1:0-6204 GCA_041629335.1 Burkholderiales bacterium
CCGTCCCGCCGGCGCACCAGCGATCGCCGCATATGCTGCCACACGATCCGTGTCGCCGTCGGTCAGCACCACCACCCGCGCGATGCGCGCCGCGCGCGCGAGCTCGCCGAGCTCGTACCGGCAGCCTTCGTTGTGCGCCTTGAAGCTGCGCAGGTCCATGAGCGCCACGTCGCTGCGCTCCACCAGCGCGGCGAGCGCCTGCTGCCAGGTGACATCGTGACAGTAGCACTCGTTGACGCGGTAGCGACCCTCGGCATCCGGTGTCAGGTCGAATTCGGCCAGGCGCGGCGCGATGTCGGAGAGTCTCTGGATGAACCGCGAGTCGAGCCGGCCATCGATGAAGGTGAAGATGTCGTCGGCGTCGAGTGTGCGCTCGACGAGATCGGTACCGGCGATCAGCACGGTGTTGCCGGTCAGCCGCCAGCGCTCGATCACGTGGTCGAAGAGCGCCTGGATGCGCTCGTCGTGCTGGAATACGCGCAGCACCAGGAGTGTGGGCGGCCTGCCGAGCGCGGCGCGGTGCCGGCGCCAAGTAATGGTCATCACCAATGGGATCCATGCCAAGGGCAACAGCATCACGGCGCCAGCCAGACCCAGCGCGCTGGCGGCGCTCAGGGCATGCATCAGCAGCGAGATGCCCCACACTGCGGTGAACAGGACCATGAGCTCGGACAGCGCCTTGCGCGCGTAGGCCTGCGCGAGCAGCCGGCCGAGCCGCTTCAGGGGCCACCACGCAACCAGCCAGGGCGCCACCGCGAAGAGCGCCATCGTCGAGTACGCCCCCAATGCGCCGGTCAATGCGTGGAACCACTCGGGGGGATCGTCGATCATCAACGCAATCAGGTCCACGCCCGTCAGAGAGGTCCAGACCAACCCGATCATCGGCATCAGCAGCCAGGGCGCGACGGCCCGCGTTGCGCCGCCCAGGCACACGGCGGCGACCAGCAGCATCGCCGGGCCGATCTCGAAGCCAAGGTAGGCCAGCGCCTCGAGCGGGCGCGCTTCCACTGACTGCCACACTGCGACTAGCACACCCAACGCGAACCACAGGGCCAGCGCCCCCAGAATCCGCCAACCCGACCAACGCCACAACAGGCCCAGCACGGGGACGACCGGCCACATCTGCACGAGGCCGAACACTGTCAGGCGGCGCGCCGAAAACGCCATTCCATCCATCACCACGTGCAATTGCAGCGCCGCGCTGCTGAACGAGATCAGGGCCGACAGCGCGATCAACAATGCCGCGAGGCGAATGCCGGCGCGACGGTTGTCCTGGGCCGTTACCGGCATCGGATCGGCAAGCGGCACGGCGGGTGGGCCGCGCCTGCCTGTCGATGCGGCGGGCGCCGGCTGGCCGAGCGGCGCGCTCATCAGCCTGCGCATCACCGCACGATAGCGGCGCGCCACCACCCACGCGCCAAGCCACGCCAGAAGCACGGCCACCATGACGATGAAGAGAAGCTTGCCGGTGGAGTAGTCTATGGCCGCGTCCGTTCCTGCTGTCGCATTCCAGCATGGCATCTAAGTCAGCAGGTATCAAGCGGTGCAGGTGTCGCGAAAAGCAATAAGCTGAGCCCTTTCGCCGGCCATGACGAAGTGGGTGACGGTGGATGCCTGGTCCGGGAGGAGGAGCGACATGAAGGCAGCAGTGGTCGAGCGTTGGGGCGAGCCTTTCGTCATCGCGGACCGGCCCGTGCCGAAGGCCGGGGCCGGCGAAGCGGTCTTGAAGGTCCGCGCCGCCGGAGTGGGACTCACGCTGCTCAATATGCGCAGCGGGCGATTCGGCGGCAGCACGCCGCGGATCATGGGTCACGAGCTCGGCGGAGATATCGTCGAAGTGGGCTCCGGGGTCGAGAACGTGAAGCCCGGCGATCGCTGCGCGGTCTACTTCTATCTGGTATGCGGCCATTGCCGCTGGTGCCGGGGCGGGCGCGAGACGCTCTGCGAGGCGTTCGGCGGCTACGTGGGTGTGCACAGAGACGGAGGCTTCACCGAGTATATTTGCCTGCCCGCGGCGAACTTCCTGAAGATCCCGGATGGCCTGGACTATGAAGGCGCCGCCATCGCAGCCGATGCCGTGAACACCAACTGGCATTGCATGCGTGAGCGCGCACGAATCAATCCGCACGACGACGTCCTCCTGATCGGCGCGGGCGGCGGCCTCGGCGTGCACGGGGTTCAGGTCGCCAAGCTTCACGGCGCACGCGTGATCGCCGCCGACATTTCCGAGGAGAAGCTTGCGCTCGCGCGGACATGGGGCGCGGACGAGGCGATCAACGTGCGCGCCGTCGACGATCTCGCCAAGGAGACGAAGCGCCTGACTGGCGGCAAGGGCGTCGAGGCGGCGATCGACTACGTCGGGCACGGCAGCACTTTCCAGTCGGCCATCGACAGCCTTGCGACTGCCGGCCGCGCGGTCATCGTCGGAGCGGGAGCGGGCGACGTGACGTTCAACCCGTTGAGCTTGATACTGAGCGAGCGCATCGTCACCGGATCACGGCATTCGACGCGGGCCGAATTTCTCGAGACGATGGAGATCATGGCACGTGGCGCGGTGAAGCCGGTCGTGGGCAGACGAGCTCACTTCACCGAAGTGGAGACGCTTTTCGAGGACTTGAAGCACGAGCGGCTGCTCGGCCGCGGCGCGCTGACGTATGGGTAGGAACGTCGGCCGGGCCGGACAAGCGGGCGGCTGAGAAAACAACGGGAGGACAAAATGGTGGACTTCGCAACGACCGGGCGGCAGAAGGAGCTTCGCGAGATCGCGCGCGACCTTGCCGTCCGCCACATCATCCCGGCCGCCGACAAGGCGGATCGGAATCCGGATCCGGCAACGTCGTTCGACTGGTCGGTGGTCCGGGAAGCGTCGAAGCGCGGTCTGCGTACGCTTTCCGTCCCGAAGGAATACGGCGGCGAAGGCGCCGATGTCCTGACCCTGGCGATGGTCGGCGAGCAGCTCGCCTACGGCGATCTCGGCTACGCGGTGGCTTTCGATCAGACCTGGAAGATCATGACGGCACTTGCGCAGCTCGCCAGCGAGGATCAGCGCAAGCGCTGGATCCCGCAAATCATGGAAGATCCGGACTTCCTGCTCGCGATCGCCGCAACCGAGCCGCTGTCCGGCAGCGACAATCTGCTTCCCTACGACGCGCCGGGCTCGGGCCTGCAGATGACGGCGGTGCGCAAGGGCGACCGCTGGATCCTCAACGGCACCAAGCGCTACATCTCCAACGGCGGCCTAGCAAAGCTCTATTACATCCTCGCGCGCAGCGATCCCAAGGGTTCGCTCGGCACGAGCCTGTCAGGCTACCTTGTCCCGGCGGGGACGCCGGGATTCACGGTGCCGGAGGTCTGGGACAAACTCGGCCAACGGGCGGTGCAGAACGGGACACTGGTGTTCGAGAACGTGGAAGTGCCCGACTCCGAGCGCGTGGGACCGCTCGGCTCCGCCTTACCCGCAATGGGCAAACTGCTCCTCGGCTTCGGCTCGAATATTCAAGCGGGCGCGACGGTGCTCGGTGTCGCGCAACGCGCTTACGACGTCAGCCTGCAATACGCTTTCGAGCGCGTCCAGGGCGGCGTGCCGATCATCGAGCACCAGATCCAGCGCGTGCGTCTGGCGCGGATGGCGATGAAGCTCCAGGCCGTGCGCTCCTACCTGTGGTACGCGGGATGCAACTGCCAGCAGAAGGATTTCGACCCGAAACACGCGAGCCTGTCGAAAGTGTTTGCCTCCGAGGAGTCGGTGGAAGTCTGCCGGCAGGCGCTGGAGCTCTGGGGAGCGACCGGATACATGAAGAAGAATCCCGTCGAGAAGCTGCTACGGGACGCGCTCAGCTTCCTTCATTCGGATGGCACAAACGATGTTCTGAGCCTGAAGGCGGCGAACTACATCGCCAAGGAACGGCCGAGTCCCGAGCACGTGACCTATAGCAAGCGGGTTGCCGAAGCGGCGCAAGGCCGCTGATCCACCCGGCAACTTCGAGAGCAACGCGGCGCGTCTCCTGGGGCTCAGGGAACCGGTCTAGCGGCTGCTTCGCAGTTGACCGTCGAGTGTCGGGTGAACTTACACGCTGCGGCGCTGCACTGCTATAACAAACTGATTAATAGAAGAATTAGATCTCGGTATGAGATCTGCTTAACGCACCGGGGCCGTGCGGCAAGACACAAGATCTCGGTGCGCGCGACGGTGGCCGAAGGGGAGGGGATCCGATGGACGAGGCTTCGGAGGGCGAGGCGTCGCAGTCTCGTGATGCCGGCACGCGAGGATTGAGATCCGTTGCCGGCAGGGTGCACCCGGTCGGCCCGCTGAGGGACCACGCGCCTACGAGATATTTCGCTGCGGTACTGACGCTCTTCGGCCTATCGATTCAGCCCGCCGCGGCGGGGCCGGTGGTGGACCCCGCAAACTTGATTCTTGATCCGGAGCTGACCTCGATCAGCGCGCTGTTCCCGGACAAGATCACCGCCAATGCCGTGTTCTCGAAGTACGGCCAGAACGCGTGGGCCTCGACGGGAGGCTTCGTCTTCGACACCGGCACGAAGTTCCTGGGCGTGCCGTTCAGCGAGAAAGACAGTCTCGGTGGGATCACGGGAGATTGTGTGCTGGGCGCTTGCGCGCACTTCGGCGCCAAGGTCGGCGCCAGCGTCAGCGGCAAGATCGGCGCCGAGTACAGTTTCCACCTGAATAGCGGATCCCTGGACCTTCGCTACCCGGTACAGATCACGCTCGATTTGCCCTACGGCCCGAGCGGAACCGGTGCGCCGGAAATCGGCGAAACCTTCACCATCGGCTCCAGCTGGAACGTCGTTGCGCCGAAGCTGCAAGCATTCGGCAGCTCGACCGACCTCAAACCGCTTCTCGCAGCTCACGGGCCCGAGCTGCGATCGTTCATCGATCTCCTCGGCCAGCTCAAGCCTGCCATCAGCGGCGAGTTGTGCTTTGTCGGTTGTGTGGACGGTTCGGCGGGATTCAACCTGAGCGAATCGTGGGAGCTTGCCGCCATCAACCGCAACGGCGACGGGCAGGTCCGCGTGTTCGGCGACACCGTCTCGCCCAAGACGCCCGGCGAGTTGATGAACGGCATCATCCAGTACTACGTGAATCACCCGAGCCTGGACGCGCAGGGCAAGCTGGCGCCGGACGGCAAAACGCTGATGGCCGGAACGCAGGACAAGCTTGCGGGTATCGGCCTGGGAATCGACGAGCTGATTTCCGCGCTCATCCTGATCCCGCTTTCGGATAGCTTCGGATTCAACATCGCCGGGAAGCATATCGGCATCGGCTACAACATCCTGGATTCGGGCGCATGGATAGACATGCTGATCGCACAGCAATTCGGCTTCGTCGCGAACCCTATCGTCGAGCTCGAATTCAGCGGACTCGTGCAGGTTAAGAACCTGGACGGGACCTTCGGGGCGCCGACCAACAAGATCACGTTCAATGCCGGTGAATCGGTCGATTTGCGCGCCCCTGGGGTCCAGCTGCTCGGCGTCGTTCCAACGTTCGGGCTGTTGGGGGCCGCGTCGAATCTCACCGAGTTCAAGCTCGACGGCGAAGTGTTCGTCACCGCGCTCGGCCTGACCTCGACCATCGGCGACATCGGTCCGCTCGTGAACGAAAAGGCGACATTCGACATCGGCACGATTCCGGTCTTTAATGGCAATTTCCCCGTCGACATGACCAAAGTCGCGGGGGGCGCGTTCAACATGGCGTTCCTGCCGAACGTGATCCATACGACGGGCAGCAAGAGCCCGGTCATGGCCTTCTGGGACAAGACGCAATGGTCCGGAGCGGATGGGGACTGCACCGATCTCGACGTCTGCAGCTTTCTGCCGCAGAGCAAGGTGTTCGGCTTCTACGACATGCTGGCAGCGGACGATCCGCTCGAGTGCCTGTTCAGCTTCGACGGCTGCCCCGACATCGACCTCACCCGATGGATCGATTTCGAACGTTTCTTCGGCCGGTACTTCACGAGCAGTCCGCGCTTGTGGAGCGAAGAAGGTCTTGATGTGTTTCTCGCCGATCTCATCGCGCTTTCCGAGCCGCTGCTCGCCGTCGAGCCCGACATCACGCAGGATGAGATCGACCGGGGCCTCGCCGCCTTGCGCGCGGCTTTCGCACCGCAACCCTTCGTGATCCCCGCGGCGCCGGTTCCTGAACCCGCCACCCTCGCGCTTCTCGGCATCGGCCTCGCCGGCCTC
>JBFKNN010000176.1:0-6204 GCA_041629335.1 Burkholderiales bacterium
ATGTTGACGACCGCGCCCGAGCCCTGCTTCTCCATCACGGGCAGCACGTACTTGCAGCCGAGGAAAGCGGTCTTGAGATTGTGGTCGAGCTGCGCGTCCCACACTTCCTCGGTCATCGAAACCGGGTCGCCCGGCGCAGAGCCGCCGACGTTGTTAACCAGGATGTCGATGCGGCCGTAGCGCTTCATGCACGCCGCGACCGCGGCCTCGACCTCTGCGGCCACCGTCATGTTGCAGGTATGCACGGCACACGCGCCGCCTTCCTTCTCGATGATGGCGCGCGTGTCGGCCACCGCTTCGGCGTTGAGATCGGTGCCGAACACCTTCGCGCCTCGCCGCGCAAAGAGCACGGCGGTGGCCTTGCCGTTGCCCCAGCCCGGGCCGACCGTTCCCGCACCGGTAACCAGCGCGATTTTCCCCGTTAGATCAAGCACCATGTATCCCCTTGGACGTCTGGATCAGGCACGAATTATCGCCCGGATTCCTTGTCGCTGCGCAGCCCGGATAGCAAAGGTCCTGATTCGGGCAGGGGTTACGCGCGTAGCACGCCTTCGGGTGCGGCGAGGCTGACGGTGAGGGAACCACGACAGATCCGGACGCCTTGAAAGAATGTCCCGCAAACGCGCCGCCGAAGAGGTATATTATTCGTCCCCCTAGTAGTGTGGGATTAGGGCATTTCGATCGCTGAGGGAGGTTGATCGATGGATGCCCGTGCCCTGTTGTTCGTTGGCGCTGATCATCTGCCGCCGCTCCCGCTGCGTTCCGTATTTCCGTTTCGATACCGGTTTCCCGATTCCACTTTTCAGGAGGCGTGCCATGTCGACTTCTAAAGCGGTTGTTCCTGCCGCACTTATCGCCGGGCTGCTGACCGCCTGCGCCACCGGGGATAGTGTCCCCGGCAAGGAGCAACTCGGCGAGGTTCGTTTCGAAGTGTCGTGTTCCGCAGAAGCGCAGCAGCAGTTTCGCCGCGCGATGGCGCTCTATCATTCCTTTGACTGGAACAAGGGCAAAGACGCCTTCGCCGGGATCGCGCAGGCCGATCCGCGCTGCGGGATGGCGCACTGGGGGCTCGCGATGATTGCCGCGGACAATCCTTTCGCGTGGCCGGTGAGCCTGAAAGCCAGGGAAGGCGCCAGCGCGATTCCGAAGGCCGGCGAAGTCGGTGCCGCGACCCAGCGCGAGCGCGACTACATCGACGCGCTAGCGCTGCTTTACAGAGATCACGCGGGCACGCCGCACCGCGAGCGTGCCATCGCTTACGAGCAGGCGATGGAAAGACTCGCCGCGCGCTACCCGGATGATGTCGAAGCACGGATTCTTTACGCGCTGGCGCTGAGCGCCAATCATGATCTCAGCGACAAGACCTTCGTCCGGCCACTGAAGGCAGCGTCCCTGCTCGAGCCCGTTTTTGCCTCCCTGCCGAACCATCCGGGGGCGGCGCACTACCTGATTCACAGCTATGACTACCCGCCGATCGCGGCCAAGGGCCTGCCTGCCGCGAAGCGTTATGCGAGCATCGCACCGGATGCCGCACACGCCCAGCACATGCCGTCGCACATTTTCACGCGCGTCGGCTACTGGCGCGAGTCGATTGCCGCGAACAAAGGCAGCCAGGAAGCGGCCAGGGGCGCGATGGCGGCGACCACGCACGCACGGGACTACATGACATACGCGTACCTGCAGCTCGCGGACGATACGCTGGCGGAACAGGTGTGGGCCGAGGCGATGAAATCAACCGCCGTGAAGAACCCTAATCTGGCCGTGACCTTCGGGTTGGCGGCGATGCCCGCACGTCTGGCGCTGGAACGCGGCCGCTGGGCCGACGCGGCAAAGCTGCAATTGCACCCGGGGGTTTCAGACGCCGACTGGAAGCGTTTTCCGCAGGCTGAATCCGTGCTCGTCTACGCGCGCGCGATCGGCGCGGCACGCTCCGGAGACGCCGCTGCCGCACGCGCGGATATCGGGCGGCTGAATCAGCTGGAATCGGCGCTTACTGCCCGCAAGCTCGCCTACTGGGCGGAGCAGACGGCGGTACAGACCGAGGTTGCCAAGGCATGGGCGTTGCGCGCCGAAGGCAAGAACACCGAGGCGCTGGCACAGATGCGCGTTGCCGCGGACCTCGAGGAGAAGACCGAGAAGCATGTGGTGACCCCAGGACCGATTCTGCCGGCACGGGAAATGCTCGGCGACCTGCTGATGGAGCTCGACCGTCCGGGCGAGGCGCTGACGGCGTACGAGGCCTCGATTGCCCGGGAGCCCAACCGGTTCCGCGGCCTGTACGGGGCGGCGCTCGCCGCCGAGCGCTCCGGCGACGGTGCCCGGGCAAAGGCCCATTACGAAAAGCTTGCGTCGATGTGCATGCAGTCCGGCGAGGGCAGGGCCGAGCTCACACGCACGCGGCTGTTGCTATCGCGGCGCTGAGACGCTGACCGGAATCGCCCGCAGCGGGTAACGATTTATCCCGGCGGGCGGTTCCGCAGCGCCACTTATTTGCCTGTCTTGGGGCAGGGCCGGTCCGCGAGCCGCGTGTCGCAGACCGCGACGCGGCGCAGGATTATCATCCAGCGCTCGACCTGCTTCTCGTTCGGCTCGGCGGTGAACGCCTTCTGTATTAAATAAAAGTTGTCGTTGCCCTCGATCGCCTTGAACCAGGTGATCTCCGGCTTGCCGGTCGACGCGTTGTGCGGACAGCGCAGCACCCACACGGCGAACGGGTAGCCGTTTTCCTTTCCGTCCGCGACGGTCGCGGCGTGGGCATCCTTGCAGGCCTGGAACCAGCGGTCGCGCAGCGCTTCCTTGAACTGATCCGGGGACATGCCTTTCATCCCTTGGAAAACATGCGTGCTGAACATCTCGGTCCAGTTCTTGATGCTCTCGCCCTTGGGCACCATCTCCCGGGTGACGACGTTGCCGTCGCGGTTCTCGGCGTCGACCTTGTAGCCCGACGGCACGCCGGCGATCAGGCTCTCGTTCTTCGGCTGCGCCCAGCAGTACGGCGCGAGCACGGCCGCCAGCGCGGCTGCGAGAAGTCGGGAATGCCACCGTGCCGTCATTCGCGTTGGGCTACTTTCCGGATACGACGTAATAGGCGACGGTGGCGAGCGCGATGAGCCCCGCAAGCCACAGCAGGTAGCCGCGCAGCGACTCGGCCTGCTGCGAATCGAGCTTGCGCTTCAACGCGGGATGCGCCGCGAGGTAGCGGTCGACGGTGTCTTTCGATTCCTTCAGTCCGATGCCGCGCTCCTCGCGCAGCAGCCGGATCGCTTCGATCTTGTTGCCGGCGGCGATCGCGGCGAGCACCGACGCGGGCAGCTCGGCGGACTTGCGCTCTCGGGGATCGACGATCATCCGGGCAGTATAACGCCGGTCGGCGGACCGCGTGATCGCCGTTGGTGTGCATGTTTGTGCCCGCTATTTTCCGATGATGGCGAAGTAGACGATCCAGGAGATCACAGTCAGCACGACGAGCCACAGCAGGCAGCCGCGCAGCGACTCGGCCTGCTGCGCGTCGAGCTTGCGCTTCAACGCGGGGTTCGCGTTGACGTAGCGGCCGACGGCTTCCTTCGCTTCCTTGAGCCCGATGCCGCGCTCTTCTCGCAGGATCTTGATCGCCTCCACGACGCGACCCCCCGTCAGCGCGGCGGTGACAGCGGGCGAGAGCTCAGGTGTCTCGTTTCCGCCTCCGTTGGTGCTCATGGTGCCGAGTATATCGTGCGGTGCCGAGGTCGCTGAAACGGGCTCTCGGTCTGTCAATCTCGCCAGGAGGTCTGCGAGGAGACACCGGTGAGCACGCCGCTTCCCTCGACGCTCACGCCCGAGTTGACGCCCATGCGCGTCGTCGCGCCCGCTTCGATGCCGCCCCCCACGCCCGACACGCCGGCCTTCACGGTGATCTGCACGCCGACGTCGGACACTCCGTTCTTGTCGAACTCGATGAAGCCCGCGGCTTCCACGCTGCCTTCCGCGGAGACCGGCGCGATTCCGCCGATCAGCTCTTTTTCACCCTTTCTGTCCGTGATGCCAACCTCCAGCGTCCCTTTGACGAATTCACCCGTGATGAGATCTTCCTTGGTTGTGCCCGAAACGACGCCGGCGATGTTGAACTCGGCGGACATGTAGTGGCAGTTGACGTGGAAGCTGCCGATCGTCGGCACGGAGAACGTGATGTTCTTGTCGCACTTCAGGTCCTCGAAGTGCGGCAGCGGGCCGCGGCGGCCCGATTGCACAACGGCAGGGCCCCCGCAGGGGCCGCCGAGGTTGTGCTCGTGGTTGAGGTGCATCAGCGAGGCGAGAAAATTTCGCTTCAATCCGTTCAGCGCGGCCTGGTAGCTCGCGTTGCCCGGCGTGTTGTAGTACTGAAGCAGGTTCGCCCATTCCTCGTGCCAGCGGATGACGGCGCGCAGGTGCCCGGGACGCTGATGCTCCTCCCACAGCGAGTTCGCTTCCGTCATGAACTTGGTCACAGCCCTCTCCTTTGCGGCGCACTCGAGCTTGGGGTTGTTGACAATGGCCTGGGTTGCTTGGGCGAGCTGATCGACTTTCCGCGCTACGATTTCCGTGTCTTTCGCCCAGCGCGCCGCCTGCTCGTGCAGGCGCTCGGGCAGCTTGCCGTAGGTGACGTGCTTGACGGTGTACTTCACCTGCATCGGCGACACGCGCTTCTTCCCTGCGGCCGCCGCACTCGCGAAGCGGCGGAATTCCTGCTGCGCCGCCTGCTGCATCGTCTCGCCTTGCCTGTCCAGCGCCTCCAGCGCGGCGCGCAGGGTTTCGCGGAATGCCTGCCACTCGGCGGCGGCGCGCGGGATGTCGGCGGCGGACTTGTAGTAGGGCGGCACGAGCTGCAGGAACTTGTGCAGCTTGAGCGGCTCAGGGCGGGGCTTGATGTTCCATTGGATGTCGACCTCGGAGATCTTGTGGCCGAGCCGCTCGAGCTGCGCTTCCTTCTCCTCGCTGTAGCCCTGCGCCATGGACTTGCGCATGGCCTCGACCGCGCCGCGCTTGTCGCCTTTCGATTCCGCGACGACCGCCTTGGCGAAGTTCGCCTGAGAATGCCCGGGGAAGCGCGCGATCGCCTTGTTGACGTACTCTTCGGCCTTGCCGATCTCGCCCAAGCCGAACCAGGCTTGCGCGAGGTTGTTCAACACCGTGCTATTGCCTGGGAAGTCCTTCTCGAGCTTCATCAGGATCGGCAATGCGAGATGCTGGCCGCCGGCCATCGTCAGCAGCGCAGCGTAGTTGTTGAGGTTGTCGACGTTCGCCGGGTCCTCGAGCACGGCCTTGCCCATGAGGTAGATCGCCGCCTCGAGATTGCCCATCGCCCACAGGCCCACGGCGATATTGCCGATCACGTTGGCGCGGAACTGGCGCTTCTTCGCTTCCTTGAGCGCCGCATCGCCGAGAGTGCGCGCCCGCTGGTCGAGCTTCTGGCTGACCGGGCCTTCGATGCGCCGAATGAAGTCGGCGAGTTGCTTTTCGTTCGGCGCGCTCGTCGGGACCATTTTGATGCGGGCGGCGTCCCGGCGGGGGACGTCGATCTTCTCGACGTCGCGGTCCGCCGTTCTTTGCGGTGCAGGGGCGGGCGGGGAAAATCCAGGCGGCGCCATGCCGCCGCCGGCGGCAAGCTGGCGGGACATGGAGTCGGACGCGGCCGGCGGCGGTTGAGGCGCGGTCGAAGCGCCGGGGGCGGGCTTGGCTGCCCCGGCGCCCGCGACCGCCGTGAGCGGCGCAAGCCTCGCGGTCATCGTGAGCATCGCGGCCGCGCCGTCGATCATCTGCGCGGCGGCCTCGCTGGCCGCGTCGATGATCATGAAGTTGACGCCGCCCGGCGTGCGGTAGGCGTCGAGCATGAGCACGCCGTTGCCCGGCAGGCGCGCGCTGCGGCGCAGGCCCTCGGAGCCGTCGGCGAGCGAGTTCGTGCCGGCCGGGTCGGTTGCGGCGAGCTTGCGGTTGCGCACGAGCTGCTTCCACTCCGCGTCCACCCGCGCCGCGAGATCGCCCTTCAGCGGCTCGCCCGCGCGCAGCGTGATCGTGCCGCCGCCGGGCCCGGCGATCTCGGGATCGAGCCTCAGCACGAGCCTGTCGCGCGTCTGCTCGACCTGCTTCATCATCGGCGGCAGCTCGAACTCCCAGTTCGCGAAGCGGACCTTCGGCCCCATCTGCGCGAGGGTGGGCGCCGCGGCCGCCAGCAGGCCGGCGACGACCATC
>JBFKNN010000177.1:0-6189 GCA_041629335.1 Burkholderiales bacterium
CCGCACGGCGCCGCCGGCCGCT
The DNA here is from genome assembly GCA_041629335.1 of Burkholderiales bacterium. Taxonomy (GTDB): domain Bacteria; phylum Pseudomonadota; class Gammaproteobacteria; order Burkholderiales; family SG8-41; genus JBFKNN01. Next base: position 23 of record JBFKNN010000177.1, read on the forward strand.
TGCCGGCCGCCGGCTGCGGAAAGGAAACAGGGCAGCCGTGGCTGCCCTGGTTGATGGTGCCGGCGCCGCTTACTTCGCGTGTTCCGCGGCGATCTTCTTGAGCCGCGTCATCACTTCCGCGCCGACCTTGTCGTCGCCGAGCTGCTTCCACACCGGCATGACCGCTTTCTGCCATGCCTGCTTCTGCTCGGGCGTGAGCTTGTGCACCTTGGTGCCGGACTTGGAGATGAACTGGAGCGCCTCGGCGTTGATCTTCGCGGCATTCTCCCAGTTCCACTTGGTCGCGGCGTCGAGCGCGCCCTGCATTCCCGCGCGCACGTCGGCGGGAAGGCCGTCCCACCACTGCTTGTTCGCGCCCACGACGTAGAAGCTGTAGACGTAGTCGTTCAGGATGATGTGGTCGACCACCTTGTAGATGCCGGCGGCCTTCCATGCGTTCGGGGTCGGCTCCGCGGCGTCGATCACGCCCTGCTGCAGCGCCGAGGGGACTTCCGACCAGCTCATGCCGATGACGTTCGCGTCGATCGCCTTCATGGTCTCGATGAACACCGGCGCCGACTGGACGCGGATCTTCATGCCTTTCCACTTGTCGGGCGTCAGCGCGGGCTCGCGCCCCTTGTGCCCGAAATCGCGCGGGCCGTTCATCCACACCGCGACCGGCGTGATGTTCTTCGATTCGAGGGCGGGCACGAACGCCTTGCGCACGATCTCGTCCTTCATCGCCGCGTCGATCGCCTCGGGGTTGGAGAGCAGGAACGGCAGCAGCAGCACGCCGATGTTGGGCGCCACCGACGAGTAGATGCCGGGTGTCGGCGAGATCATGTGCACCGAGCCGAGCTGCAGCCCCTGGATCTGGGTCTTCTGATCGAACAGCGTGCCGCTGTGGTGCATCTTGACCGATACCTTGGCGCCGAGGCGCTTCTCTATCTCCTGCTTCAGCGTGTCGAACGTCTGGCCCTTGAGGCTCTTTTGCTGAGTGTCGTTGGAAATGATGATTTCGGTCGCGGCAGGCGCCGTACCGACCAGCAGAACGAGGCCGAGCGCGATGCCGCCCAGGCCCTGCAAGAGTTTCGTCAGCATGTTTTCCTCCTGTTATGTGATGGTGCTGCCACACGTGAAGACCGGCCGAACGGCCTATTTAGAACCTACTTCATGAATCCCCGCGTGTGCGACGGCGGCAATGTGGGATGCAGTTCTAGGAGGGCGACTGCAGCAATATCGCGAATATTGCACGGGAGCCCGACAACGAAATGCGCCCAGATTGCCCCGTCCCTTCGGGTTGCGGCGAAAACGGGCGTTTGCGTCGTCCCGCTGCTTGCCAGTATTCGCCGATATTGCCTGCGCACCGCTCCTCGCATCCATCCCGTTTTGGCCGCAACGCATCACGTGGGGATTCATGAAGTAGGTTCTAATAAGACGCGCCGGAAGCTCAAAGGTTCATCCGGCTCGGCAGGAACAGCGAGATCTCGGGAATATATGTGACCAGCAGCAGCGTGATGATGGTGGCGACCATCCACGGTATCGTCGCGCGGAAAACGGACAGCACGGGCAGGCCGGATACGGCGCTGCCAACGAACAGGTTGAGCCCGACCGGCGGGGTGACGAGGCCGAGCTCGATGTTGACCACGACGATGATGCCGAAATGCACCGGATCGATGCCGACCGCCTGCGCCGCAGGAAACAGGATCGGGACGAAGATCAGGATCGTCGGCACGCCCTCGAGGAAGAATCCCACGATGATCAGGAACAGATTGATCACCAGCAGGAACTCGACTCGCGAGAGTTCCATCGCGACCACCGCCTCGGTGACCATCTTCGGCACGCCGAGCTTGGTGATGAAGAAGCCGAACAGCAGCGCGTTTGCCGTGATCCAGAAAATCATCCCGACGCGACCGCCCGCGTGCACGAATGCCCTGGGAATGTCGCGCCACTTGAGTTCCTTGTAGAGGAAGAAGCCGATCAGCAGCGCCAGCGCGCTCGCCATCACGGCCGCCTCGGTCGGTGTGAAGATGGCGCCGCCGGCGAAATGCGTGCCGCCGACGTCGAACTCGGGAAAGCCGTAGATGCCGATGATGATGAACAGCGGCAGGGTGAGCGCGGGCAGGCTCCAGCGCACCGCGTCGAGCCGCGCGGGCCAGTCGAGACGCTCGCGCAGCACGTATTTTTCCTTGCGGGCGAAAAAGCGCGCGGCGAGCAGCATCGCGCCGCCATAGAGAATGCCGGGCACGATGCCGGCGATGAAGAGGTCGGGTATCGAGGTCTCGGTGACGAAGCCGTAGAGGACCAGCGGAATCGACGGCGGGATGAGAATGCCGATCGAGCCGGCGGTGGCGAGCGCTCCGATGGCGTAGCGCTCCGAATAGCCTTCCTTGACCAGCGCCGGATACATCATGTTGCCGATCGCGGCCACCGTCGCCGGGCTCGAGCCCGAGATCGAGGCGAAGAAGATGCAGGACAGGACCGAGGTCATGCCCAGGCCGCCGCGCAGGTGGCCGACCAGGGCGTTGGCGAGCCCGACCAGCCGGCGCACCAGCCCGCCGCTTTCCATGAACGCGGCCGCGAAGAAGAAGAACGGCACTGCCATCAGCGTGAAGTGATGGAGGTTGGCGTAGACCTTCTGCCCGAAAACGGCCGGGATGATCGGCGTGAACAGCGAGGACGCGATCACCACCGAGCCGCCCAGCGCCACGGCGATCGGCGCGCCGACGAGGACCAGCGCGAAGAAGCTTGCGAAGAGGACGAAGATTTCCATGGTCGTCAGGCGACGTCCCCGCCATGCTTCACCGCGTCCGGCGCGGCGCCCGACTGCGGATTGCGTATCCAGTCGACGATCAGGATCACGTAGCGGATGATGAAAGCGGCCATCGCGATGGGCACGATCGCGTAGGTGATGGCGTCGGGGATGTGCGTCTCGAGGTCCCGCACGCCCATCTGGTGCACGAACTGAACGTACTGCAGGCCGCAATAGAAGAAGAAAAGGCACAGCGCAAGTGATGCCAGCATGCTGACGAGCTCGACGATCCAGACGCCGGTCCGGGGCAGGAGCGTTGCGAGCAGGTCGACGCGGACATGCAGGCCATCGCGCACGGCGCGCGAGCCGCCGAACAGCATGGCCCAGATCGTGAGGTTCACGAACAGCGCCTCGGTCCACGGGAAGCCGGTGTTGAACACGTAGCGCAGGACCACCTGCATGACGCCGAGCCCGAGGGCCGCGCTCGACAGCAGGACGATGACGCCGGTTTCGACGTGCGCGAGGGTACGGTCGGCGGATGCGAGCAGTTTCATCGGTCTGGAAGCGGGAACGCCGTGCGTTCCGATGCGGGCCGGGTGACCGGCCAACCATTCGGACGCTGACGATAACCGATAGTTACATCATGTCGTGCCGGTTTGCAACACGCGGGAAGGAACCGGGCCTGAGCACGTTGTCATGCCGGCGGTCACCACACACGACGCCGGATCCGGCATTGTAAAGACGCCGTGTCCGTAACAAAATGTCGCTCGATGCTTCACGTCCTTCAGGGAGAGCACATGCCGCTGCCAACCGTCTGTATCGTCGCTACCGGCGGCACGATTGCCTCGCGCTTCGATGCGACGCTCGGCGGACCGGTTGCCGCGGACAGCGCCGAAGAGCTGATCACGGCCGTTCCCGGCTTGCACGAAGCGGCGCGCATCCGCGCCGTGCAGCACACGAACGTCAACAGCCCGCGCCTGGATACGCCGACCGTGCTCGCGCTGCGCGACCGGCTGCGCGAATTGCTCGCGGATGACGAGGTGGCGGGGGCGGTGGTGACGCACGGCACCGCGACGCTCGAGGAAACCGCTTATCTGCTCGAGCTTACGCTCGGCGGCGGGAAGCCCGTCGTGGTCACCGGCAGCCAGCGCAACGCCGACGAGCATGACGCCGACGGTCCGCGCAACGTGCTCTATGCGGTGAAGATCGCGGGCGACCCGGCTTCCGCCGGACGCGGCGTGATGGTGGCGATGGGCGGCGAGATTCACGCCGCGAGAGACGCGGTCAAGGCCCATTCGGCGTTCGTCAACGCGTTCGCGTCGCGCGACGGCGGGCGCATCGGCATGGTCTCGGCAGACGGCGTGGTCTGGTTCAGCCGGCCCGAGCGGCGCCTGCACCTCGACGTGAAGGAGGTCAAGACCAACGTGCAGTTCGTCGTCATGACCCAGGGATCGAACGACCTGCTGCTGCGCGCCTGCATCGCCGGCAAGGCCGACGGCATCGTGGTGGACGGCGTGGGCTCGGGCAACGTCAACCTGCCGTTCTACGAAGCGATCTGCGACGCGCTCGCCGTTGGCATCCCGGTGGTCATCAGCTCGCGGCACCTCGCCGGGACGCCGCATGCGTCGAAGGGCTACGCCGGATCGCTCGCCAGCATGCTCGAGCGCGGCGCGATCTCGGCCGGCTATCTGAGCGGCATCAAGGCGCGCATCCTGCTGATGGTCGCGCTCGCGCACACGCGGGATCGCGACGCGCTGCGGGCGATTTTCGCACGCGCGTGATCGCCTGCCCGGGGCTCAAAAACGCCGGACGAATGCCGGCTTATTCCTCCATTCCCGCAATCTCGCCGAGCGTGACCGGCTGCACCGGCGGGCGGATGCGGTAGTAGCCGACGTCGCGTGCGGAGATGCCGCGGTATTCGGCGATCAGCTCGGTGACGGTGAGCCCGCACAGCCGGCCCTGGCACGGGCCCATGCCGCAGCGCGTGAAAGCCTTCGTCTGGTTCGGTCCGGGGCAGTCCTGCTCGAGGATGATTCTCCGAATCTCCCCGGCCGTGACTTCCTCGCAGCGGCACACGATCACGTCGCCAGCCCGCGGCGCGACCGCCTCCTGCGCCGGGCGGTAGAGCGCATCGAGAAATGCCCGGGCCTTGATGTGGCGCGCGAGCTCGGCACGAGTGGCCGATGCGCGCACGGCGCATTCCTCCGCACTGATTCGTCCGATTTCCGCGGCTGCCCCGAACGCGGCGATCGTGCCTGAGAGTTCCGCGGCACGCGCGCCCGCGATGCCGCCGCCGTCGCCCGCGATCCAGACTCCCGCAACGGAAGAGCGGCCCCACGCGTCAAGCACCGGACGGAAGCAGCGCTGACGGTTGTCCCACTTGACCTCGCAGCGCAGCGACCAGGCGAGGTTGGCATTCGGCACTACACCCTGGTGCAACAGCACGACGTCCGCGGCTTCGGCGAAGCGCGTGCCGTCCCACTCGTAGTCGATGCACTCCGCATGTCCTGTGCCCACCACGTGGATGTCGCGCACGCCGCGCCGGTAGGGGACCCCGGCGGAGCGCAGCGCGCCGAGCATGCCGAGCCCCCTGGCTGCGTAGCCGGGTGCCAGGAGGAATCGGGGCAGGTGGCGCAGCGCACGGCGGTAGTTGAGCGGCGTCTCAAGGATCGCCGCCGGCCTAGCCCCGGCGCGCAGAAGCTGGGATGCAAGCAGCAACAGCAAGGGGCCGCTTCCCGCCAGCACCACGCGCCCCTCGGGCACCACGCCCGCCGTTTTCAGCAGCACCTGCGCGGCGCCGCAGGTCATCACGCCCGGCAGCGTCCAGCCACGCAGCGGCACCGGACGTTCCATCGCGCCGGTCGCGAGCAGCACCTGGCGCGCGCGCAGGCTGCGCGCCGTACCGCATGCGCGATAGTGAACCGTCAGATCGCGATCGACCTGCCACACGGCGGCAGAGGCAACGTGCTCGGCGCCGCTCGCGCGAAAGCGCCGCACCAGCGCGAGCCCGTCGGCATAATCCTCGCCGAAGATCGCGAGCCGGCCGGGGCGCCGGGTCGCGACGTCTTCGACACCGCGGTAGATCTGCCCGCCGGGCGCCGGCTGCTCGTCGAGCACGATCGCCTTCATCCCGAGCCCGGCGGCGGTCGTGGCGGCGGCGAGCCCCGCGGGACCCGCGCCGACGACCGCGAGGTCGATTGCCGCGCTCACGGCTTCACCTGCGGCGCGCCGGCCTGGCGGTTGATGCGCATGCCCTCGGCGACTGTCACGAGGCAGGCCTGCTGATTGGGCGCCCCGTCGATTTCCATCAGGCAGTCGAAGCACACGCCGATCATGCAGTAGGGCGCGCGCGGTGCGCCGGAGGCGGGTGTCGTGCGCGCGGCGCCGCCGGCGAGGAGCAGGGCGGCGAGCACGGGCGTCGGGGCCCGGCGCCGGC
>JBFKNN010000178.1:0-6171 GCA_041629335.1 Burkholderiales bacterium
CTTACCGAGTCTTCGCCCGATGTTGTTGGTGCTCGAGCAATGACCGGTGCCAGTGATCAATTCCATTGCCACAACGTACCGGCTGAGGCGCGCGCCCCCGAGGCGCGCGGCGCCGAGCCGACCGCGTCGCTCTCGAACCGGGGTTAGGGGGCATATGGTTCCATGATGCGCTATTTCTTCTGAAGCTTGGTTTGCGTGACCAATGAGGCGATGTCTTGTTTATTGAGCAACTTGAGCTCGGCAAACGCCGCTGCAGTAGCGTCCTTGGCGCCCGTGCCTTCACCACTTAGGCGATAGGAGTTACCGGCTGCCATGAATGAGAACACGAAGGGCATCGCCGGACTTCCCGGAGCAGAGACAAGGACGACGGAGCGGTTGTCGTCGCAGCTATACACGAGCCACCGAGTATTTCCGAAAGTCTTCTCCAGTGGCCCGATATTACACTTCAGGGCGGGCGCACTCGGAGCAGGACTCGCGCCGTTCGCCACCATTGCCGCGAACATCGTGGCGCATGCTATAGCTCCAGGCCCCCAATGGCGCATGCTTGTTGCCCCCTAACGTGAAGTAGGAGGATTAAAAGGCGATTTTCAAATTGGCATTGTGCGCGTGCGGTTGTCATCCTTCAAGCGGATCATGTCGTCATCAGGGGAAGCGCCATAAGGATTAGGGGCAAAGCAACCGCCAGCTGACCGGATCGCTTCGCTTACGTTCCCCTTTCTTCGTGCGGTGATCGCAGTTTGAGCCAGAACGGCACGACCGCCAGCCCGACGCCGAGATTCACGGCGATCCACCATCCTCGGTGCGGTAGCCATGCCGGAGGCGTCGCGTCGAGCATCCAGGTGCCGATGCCGATGAGCAGGCAGAAAACGGTCACCCCGCAGAGCACCGCCGCTGCCAGCCCGCGCGCGAGGCTCGGCGCCGCGCCGTCCGGGCTCGCGCCCGCCGCCCGCTCCACCGGCCCCCAGAACCCCGGCGGCCTTACGCGCCGGTAAAACTCCACGAGTGCCTCGGCCCTGACGGGCGCGATCCAGATCGACACCGCGACGGCCGCGGCGGTCGAGCCGCCGGCAACGAGGAGCATGCGCCCCGCCGCTACGCTCTCGTCGATCGCGCCCAGCGCGATGGGCACGAGCACCGCCGAGGCGGCAATGGCGGAGAGCTCGCCCCAGGCCGTCATGCGCCACCACAGCCAGCGCAGGACGAGCACGACGCCCACGCCGGCGCCAAGCAACAGGCTCGATTCCCACGCCACCTTCACCGAGTCGAGCTGCGCCATGATGGCGAGCGCGATGGCGAGGATCACGATGTTGGAGGCGCGCGCGACCCAGACGAGGGAGCGCTGGCTTGGCGTGATGCCGCGCATGCGGCAGACGAAGCGCTGGTAGATGTCGTTGGTCCAGTAGGACGCGCCCCAGTTCAAGTGCGTGTCGACGGTGGAGGCGAGCGCGGCGATCATGCCGGTCAGCATCAGGCCCTTCACGCCCGCCGGCAGGGCTTCCGCGATGCCGCGCACGAAGATCGCTTCGCGCTGGGCGACGTAAGTCTCCCCGCTCGCGCCCGGGTCCGCGGGAAAGAGCAGCAGCAGCCCGAGGGCGATCGGCAGCCAGATGAGGCTCCTCACGACCACCTGCAGGAAGGTGAAGACGATGCCGGCGCGGCGCGCCTCGCGGTCGTCGCGGCAGGCCATCGATCGCTGGGCGAGGTAGCCGGTGCCGTCGGCGTTGACCTGGATCAGCCACTGCAGCGCGATCACCGCGAGCAGCAGCCCGCCGACGTCGTAGGCCTGGCCCGGGGTGAAGGCGAGGAGCTCGGCCGCGCTCATTCGGCCCGCCGCGCCGTCGCCGAAGAGCGCGGTGAGCTGCCCGCCCATCGCGGCGAGCCCGCCCGCCTCGCTCACCACGACGCCGGCGTAGATCGCGCTCGCGACCATCATGATGACGAACTGCACGATGTCGGTCTTCACCACGCTGCGCAGGCCCCCGAGCGTCGAGTAGAAGAGCGTGATGACGGCGATCAGTACGAGCGAGAGGAGATTGTCCGCGGAGCGGGCCCAGTGCTGCGGGTCGGCGGCGGGAAGCGTGGTGAGCGAGAGGTCGAGGGCGCGGGTGAGCGACTCGACCGGGGCGAACAGGATCCCCGGCAGCCACGCATGCCAGGTGAGGAACGGCTCGGCGATACGGGTGGCCGCAAGCAGCACGATGGCGAGCGCGAAGCAGTTGAACACCGTGCCGAAGTAGAGCGCCTTGAACAGCCGCAGCGGCGCGGCGGCGCGGCCCGGGTAGCGCAGCTCGGCGAACTCGGCGTCGGTGAGCACCCCGGCGCGGCGCCAGCACGCCGCCAGCACGAACGCCATCAGCAGGAACGCGAGCGCGTAGATCCACAGCCGCCACAGGGCGAAGATCCCGCTCACCGCGATCATGCCAGTGACCAACAGGGGCGTGTCCGCGGCAAACTGGGTCGCCGCCATGCTGACGCCCGCCTGCCAGCCGGAGAGCGACCGGCCGGCGAGGAAGTACTGCTCCGGGCTCGCGGAAGCCTCGCGCCGGTCGCCGAGCCCGGTCGCGATTACGTACACGAGAAAAGCCGCGACGATGAGTACGTCAATGAGCGTCACGCGTGAATTCCTCCACAATCCGGGCCACCATAGCACGCACGGCGGCTCGTGGGCATCCGCCGCTATTGCGGCTTGGCCCCGCGCGCGCTATCGTTGCATCAGGACCTGATGTATCGCGCAGGTTTGAGTTCACCCGTTCGAATCGACGCGGGATGCGCTGTTCGACGGGCGGAGACAACCGACAAGTCGTTTCGCGCCATGGCCCAGCCCGTCATCCGCCTTGCCACCCCGGCCGACTCGTACGAGATCGCGGTGATGTCGCGCTGCCTGATCGAGATCGGGCTGCGCGGCTGGACCTGGCACCCGGCACGCGTTGCGCGGGCGATTCACGCGCGCGACACGACCGTGCTGGTCGCCGAATCTGCCCGCCATCGAATCGCCTTCGCGATCATGGAATTCAGCGACGTGAGCGCGCATCTTTCGCTGCTTGCGGTGAAGCCCACGCACCAGCGCTGCGGCATCGGGCGCCGGATGATGGCGTGGCTCGAGGAAGCGGCGCTCACCGCCGGCATCACCACCATCAGCCTGGAGCTGCGCACCAACAACTTTGCCGCGCGCTGTTTCTACAAAATCCTGGGATTCAGCGAAGCCAAGTACATTCCCGGCTACTACCGCGGCGTCGAGACGGCGCTCAGGATGACGCGCGACATCCGGCGCACGGTCCCCGACCGAATCAGCTAGGCTGCAAGACCGCCCCGGGGCATCGGGGCAATGCCGTAGTTCTCTCCAACATGGACGCGTTTCAACCGTTCACGCCGACCCACGCGCTCGCGCTTGCCGGCATCGCGGCCGCGGCATGGGGGTTCGTGGCAGCCGGACGGCGCGCATCCGAGCCGACGGTGCTCGAGCGCACTCTCGCCTGGACCAACCTCGCGATCTGGATCGCGGCCCACGGTTGGTGGGTGGTGCCGCCGCAGCTCGATTGGGCGACGACGCTGCCGCTGCAGTTGTGCCACATCACTGCGGTGGTCGCCTCGCTGGTGCTGCTCACGCGCCGCCACGCGCTGCGGGCGCTGCTCTACTTCTGGGGATTCGCCCTCTCGACGCAGGCGCTGCTCACGCCCATGCTCACCGATCCGCCAACCACGATCTGGTTCTGGGCGTTCTGGGCGCAGCACGGCTTCGTGATCGCCGTCGCGGTCTACGACGTCGCGGTGCTCGGGTTCCGCCCATCGTGGCGCGACTACTGGCTCGCCTGCCGGATGACGTTTCTTTACGGCCTCGCCATGCTGCCGGTAAACCTCACGCTCGGCGCGAACTACGGCTTCGTCGGCAACTCGCGCCCGGAGACACCGAGCGTGATCGACCTCATCGGGCCGTGGCCCGAGCGCCTCATCGTGATCGTGCTGCTGGTGGCCGGCGTGATGGCGCTCCTGATGCTGCCGTGGGAAATCCTCCGTCGGCGCGGCGCGCCGCCGCATTAGCCTCGGGAGACTGTGCGCGCGTCAGGAGGACTTGCAGGCCCGCAGTCGCCGAGTCTCGATTTCACGGCCGGCCGCATCGTGAATCGCCACGTCGTAGATATTGTCGACGTAACGCACCCGCACATCGTAAGTGGAGCCGCGACGCGGCGTGAGCAGCGTATCGTGGCTGATCGTGCTGCTCGAACTGCCGAGAAAGGCCGAGCTGGCGAAGCGGAAAACCAGGTAGCTGGGGCGTTCGGCCGGGATACCCATCGTGATTTCCGCACGATTGAGCTCCGTGGTCCCCTCGTACTCGGCGATGCAGCCGCGCTCGACGCGATAGACGTCGACGGACGCCCGCACGCTCGAGAATGCCGAGCCCGATTCCGCCTGCGTCCGGATGCGCAGGTTCCGCTCGGCCGTATCAGCATAGGGCTTCATCCCGGAGCACCCGGCGAGCAGGCCTGCGGCGAGCAATATGGCGCTAATGCGGCCGATCATGGGAAAAGGGCTGTTCGCCGGGCAACCCTGCCCGGCGCAACGGCTTACTTGGTGAGGTCCGGGCAACCGATGTTCTCGCCGGTGGCCCAGCCTTTGACCGCCTTGATCAGCGTGTCGTGTCCCATCGACGGGCCGTACAGGTCGAGCCGCGTGCGCTTGCGGTCGATCGGCGTGGCGTCAGCCACCAGCAGGTAGTAGCCGCCCTCGGGCTCCTTGGTCACCTTCAGCACGCCCTGCTTGTGGTGCTGCTGCACGTGCAGCTCGGCCCGCTCGCTGCTCACCCGCACGGTCGGGCGGTACTCGGTGACGATCACCTGGTAGCTGGTGGTGCTCTGCGACACCGTGCGGATCGCCACGTTCAGGCATTCCGGCGCTTTCTTCTGGAACGTGCGCGCCACGTCGCCGTAGGCGCGGTTCACTTCCATCGTTTCCACCTTGGCCATGAACGCGCCGGGAACGGCCTTGCGAAATTCTTCTGCTGTCTGCGGGTGGCTGGTGACGCAACCGGAAACCAGCGCCGGCAGAACGACGGCGCCCAGGATGGCGGCATGCTTCATGGTGCTTTCCCCTCTAATCTTGTGTATGTGCCCGGTTGCAGCGTCGCGCTCGCGGCGCGTGACCGCTCGGGCGGTCCCCTCGATCGCCGGCAAGGCCGGCGAGTCAGGTAACAAGCATAGGCCTGCCGATCGGCCCAGCAGAGGGAATAATGCGCAAATCGGGTCCAGATCATGCACTTGGGGCAGGAAACTCAGGGTGAAGGTGCGATCTACCTCGCTACGCGTTGGGATATCGGAAGAAAGAGGCAGGCGCGCGCCCGGCTGACTGCAGCACAATGTGACTTTCGCCTTCTTGCCCGCCCCGGCATTGGACGCAGAATTAGGCGGGTCGGCATGAGTAGTCTCGTGGCGCAACCCGTGTGCCGCGACTCGGGTATGCCGACCCCGATTGCCGACAGGCGGCAGCCGACAGCAAGGAGGGACCATGACGACTCGAGTATCCGCTATAGGCCTTGCGCAGTTTCTTGCCGCGGCGATCGCAATCGCCATTCCAGCCCCCGCCGCAGCAGACGACAGGGACCGCGATCGCGGCCGCGACCAGGTGCGCGAGCGCATCAGAGACAAGGGCGACAAGTACGAGTACTCGTACAAGGACCGGCACTGCGACTACAAGTACAAGTACGACTATCGCTCGCGCAAGACCGAGATCAAGCAGAAGGGCGACTGCCGCCACATCGCGCCGCCGTTCCAGCCGGTCGGCGAGTTCCCGATGCCGCGCACCGTGCCGCCGGTTTCCTCGCCCAAGGTGATCGGGCGCTGCGACCGCGAGCAGCTCGGCCAGATTCTGGGCGGCATTGCAGGCGGGGCGATCGGCTCGCAGATCGGAAGAGGCAGCGGGCGCGCCATCGCGACCGTGAGCGGCGTCGTCATCGGCGTCGTGGTGGGCGGCGAGATCGGGCGGCGCATGGACGAGCAGGATCACGCCTGCATGTCCCAGGCGCTCGAGTACGCGCAGCCCGATCAGGCGGTGCAGTGGACGTCGCACAATGGCGCCACCTACCTCGTTACGCCGGGCGCGCCGAGCGGCAGCGGCGCTTCGATTTGCCGGCCCTACCAGGCCCGAATCCGGATCGACGGGCAGGAGCAGACCGAGCGC
>JBFKNN010000179.1:0-6104 GCA_041629335.1 Burkholderiales bacterium
CAGCGCGCATCGCTTTCTCGCTGAAGCGTATCTGCAGTCGCCGAGCCTGGAGCTCGCCCGCACCAGTGAGATCCTGCAGTCGCAGCTGCTGCAGCCGGTGAACGCCGCGCCGCTCTCGCCGCGGCTGCAGCAGATCCGCTCCCCCACCCTGCCCGGCTCGGGGCCGGTGACGCCGTCGTTCCAGGAGTTCAACCCTTTGTTCGCACGGGATCGGCATGCGTTCTCGCTCAGCGGCACGGCCGGAAGCGCCGATACTTTCTCGGACGAGATCGTCTACGGGTACTACAGCGGGCAGCGCAGCTTCCAACTCGGGCAGTACCACCACGAGACCGATGGGCTGCGGGTGAATGCCGACCTGCGGCAGGATCTTTACCGCGCCTTTTACCAGGAGGATCTGGGGGCTGGAAGCAGCGTGCAGGCGGAGCTCAGCTACGCTGATACCCGAGCAGGAGACACGCGCCTGCAATTCGCGCCTGGGAGCTTCCAGCCCCTCCAGCGCAGTCGAGTTGAGGTCACAACCTTCCGCCTCGGCGCGCGCCATGCGTTGGATCCTAGCTCGCTCCTACTCGTGTCGATCATTTCCCAGCGCCGTGAAACGAGCTTCTTCGACGCCGTCGTCAGTCCTGCCTTCCGGGTCGATTTCGACATCGCAACCAAGGTGCACGCAATCACGGGCGAACTCCAGTATCAGAGACGTGGCAGCTTGGGCGACCTGATCGTCGGCGGCGGCCTGTTTGGTCGGGACGACGAGGGCGTGCAGATCAACACGTTCGATTTGGCCGGCCCTCCCCCGCCGGTGGTGACGACCACGCCGATCGACACGACTTTGCGCAGTGGCAACGCCTATGCCTATGCGCACCTGGGCCAGCCTTCGCGCGCACGGCTCGTCTTGGGCTTGAGCGTCGATGACCTCAAGCGGCGCAATGCATCCGGGTCGATAGAAGACACCGAAGTGAATCCGAAGCTTGGCGCCGTGTTGCCGGTGGGCACCGGCACGACCCTGCGTTTTGCCGCGTTCCGAGGTATGAAACGGCTGCCCGCCGTCAATGCGTCCATCGAGCCGACGTCGGTCGCCGGCTTCAATCAGATCTTCGATGACCTTAGTCGGACCGTATTCTGGCGCTATGGAGCGGCCGTCGATCAGTCGTGGGGCAAGCGGCACTTCGCCGGGCTCGAGGCGACGCGCCGAAACCTGGAGATTCCCGACGCCATCGTCCCGGGCACCGACGAGAAGCGCATCGAGTGGCTGCACCGCGCTTACTGGAACTGGCTGGTCACGCCCCGACTTTCAGCGGGGGCCGAGCTGCGCGCGGAGAAACTCGAGCGCGAGAACCTGCCGCCGAGCGGCCCTGTGTTCGTGCCACTCGAGATCGACACCAAGGCGCTCCCGCTAACGCTGACCTACCACGCGCCCAACGGTGTGTTCGCTCGCGGGCGGGCCTCCTTCGTGAACCAAGAGATCTTTTCCCGCAACAGTCTGGGAGCGCAGTCAAGGGTGCGCGACCGATTCAGCGTCGTGGATCTTTCTGTCGGCATGCGCCTGCCGGGGCGCAGAGGATTGGTCAGTCTCGAGGTGAACAACCTGTTCGACGAGAGCTTTGTCTATCGCGACACCGCGTTCGAGGGAGAACCACGGGTGCCGTTGTATGCGCCCGAGCAAACGGTGTTCGCCCGGTTGCAGCTTAGCTTGTGATGGATCGGTCCGCAGGCGGGCGCTTGCTGGAGGTCCGATCGCAATGCTTGTTGAGGGAGGGACTATGCGTTCTAGCCAATCGATCGTTGTCGCATTGCTGGCAGGCATCCTTGGGCTCGTACCGCTGAACGCGGTCGCGCAAAGCCAGGGGTTCCTTGTGCTCTCGACGGAGAAGACAGCCACAAAGCCTGCCGTACATGTTGTAAATTGCGAGGAAGCTAGACCTGGCTCCGGTTGGCGCTGCACTATCGCAGCAAGAGCCGAGAAATGCGTACCAGGTGGTTGCAGCTTCCATAAGAAGCCGGCAGCCGACTTCCCAGGTATCTTGATGTACGGTGTATCGGCCAACCAAACCTGCTCGTGGGTGTTCGACGGGCAGAATTACTACGCCTACTGCTGGTAGTGCGAAACCGCGGGCTGGATCCGGCGCATCAGATAGAATTCCCGCTGTTGCCAATCTCCCGATGTAGGTAGTGACGGTCGAAGCCCTGCGCTGGAAAGGCGACCGGCTGGAGGTGCTCGACCAGCGCCTCCTGCCGGATCGCATCGAATACCTCACCTGCCGCACCGCCGCCGAGGTCGCCGAGGCGATCCGCGGCATGGCGGTGCGCGGTGCGCCGGCTATCGGCTGCGCGGCGGCCTTCGGCATCGCGCTCGAGCCGAAAGAGGCGTCCTACGACATCCTCGCCAAGAGCCGCCCCACGGCGGTGAACCTGTTCTGGGCGCTGGAACGCATGCGCGGCGCGAATGACAAGCGCGCCGAAGCCGAAGCAATCTTCGCTGAGGACCTGAAAATCAACCGCGCCATCGGCGCCAACGGCGCGAAGCTCATCCCGCAGGGCGCGCGCATCCTTACCTACTGCAACACTGGCGCGCTGGCGACCGCCGGCCACGGCACGGCGCTCGGCGTTATCCGCTCGGCGAAGGACAAAGGCATCTCGGTGATCGCCTGCGAGACGCGCCCCTACCTGCAAGGCGCGCGCCTAACGACTTGGGAATGCGTCCAGGAAGGCATCCCCTGCACCCTCGTCGCCGACAACATGGCGGGCCATCTGATGAGCCGCGGCGAGATAGACCTGGTGATCACGGGCGCCGATCGCATCGCGGCGAACGGCGACGTGGCGAACAAGATCGGAACCTACACGCTGGCGGTGCTCGCGCGAAGGCACCGCCTGCCCTTCTACGTCGCGGCGCCGCTCTCCACGTTCGACGCGAAGACGCCGGACGGCGCGGCGATCCCCATCGAGGAGCGCGGTGCGGACGAAGTCACCGGCTACCGCGGCACGCGCTGGGCGCCAAAAGGCATTCAGGTGAAGAACCCGGCCTTCGACGTGACGCCGGCGGAGCTCGTCACCGCGCTCATCTGCGAGAAGGCGGTCATCCAGGCGCCGAGCCGCGAGCGCCTTCAGCCCCTGATCTCGACCTCGGCGTAGGGCGGCACCCGCTCGAAGAGGTCGACCACATCCGCATTGCGCATGCGGATGCAGCCGTGCGACCCGGGCGTGCCCATCTCGGCATTGTCCGGCGCGCCGTGGATGTAGATCATGCGCCGCATGGTGTCCACATCACCCAGACGGTTCTTCCCCACTTCGCAGCCCGACAGCCAGAGGATGCGCGTCAGCATCCAGTCGCGGCCGGGGTATTTCGCGTGCAGCTCGGGCGACCACACTTCCCCGGTGGGCCGGCGCCGCACGAACACCGCGCCGAGCGGCTGGCCGGCGCCGATCTTCGCGCGCACGATGTGCCGCCCGCGCGGCGTGCAAAAGCTGCCGTTCTTCTCGCCGAGGCCGTTCTTGGCAGTGGACACCGGGTAGCGCCGGCCGTCCGGCAGGTGTAGCTCCTGGCGCGCGGCGTCGATCTCTATTCTCATCGGCGCGCGGCGAAGAAGCGCGTCAGCGCCTCGCCGCATTCCTTTTCCAGCACCCCGCCCTGCACTTTCGCGTGGTGATTGAACCGCGACAGGAACAGCTCGCTCGCCCCGGTCTTCGGCTCGCGCGCGCCGTACACGACGCGCGCGATGCGCGCATGGAAGATCGCGCCCACGCACATCGTGCAGGGCTCCACCGTGACGTACAGCGTCGCGCCGTTCAGGCGATAGTTTCCGGTTGCCTTGCCGGCGCTGCGGAGGGCCTCGATCTCCGCGTGCGAGCTCGCGTCGTGCGTGGACAACGGACGGTTCCAGCCTTCGCCGACGACCTTGCCGTCCATGACGACCAGCGCGCCCACCGGCACCTCGCCCTCGGCTTTCTGCGCAAGCTCGAGGGCGCGGCGCATGAAGTGCTCGTCCGGGGTGTCCATGGTCGCGTAAGATCGGGTCGGATGGAGCACAGATGATAGAGCCAATTCTCCTTGCCGCGGCGCGCGTCTCGACCTTCCTCGGCGAGCAGGCGCTGACCAACGCCAGCGGCTTCTTCTTCGAGCGCGACGAGCGCCTGTTCCTCGTGACCAGCCGCCATGTGGTGAGCGATGCGCCCGCGCAGCACTTTCCCGACCGCCTCGAGATCGAGCTGCACACGGACGCGGACGACATGGCGAAGTCCGCCGCGTTCTCGATTCCCCTGTACCGCGACGGCGCGGCCCTGTGGCGCCAGGGAGTGGACACCGCCGGCGAGATCGACGTGGCCGTGATCGAGCTGGAACGCGACGCCCTGCCCGAGACGGCGGCGTTCCACGCTTTCACGCCCGCGCACCTCTACGAGCGCGAAGAGCTCATCGAAGTCGGCAGCTCGCTGCTCATCGTGGGCTTTCCGCTCGGCTTCAAGGACACCCTGCACCACATGCCGGTGGTGCGCCGCGCCGCCCTCGCCTCGGCGTTCGGCCTGCGCTTCAACGGCGCCGGCTATTTCCTCACCGACGCACGCACGCACCGGGGTACCAGCGGCGCGCCGGTGGTACTGCGCGCGGCGGCGCCGGAGCTGGGGGCGCTGCAGCTAAAGCTGCTCGGCGTGCATTCCGCGCGGCTCGACGCCGGCACGCGGGACCGCGACATGGACGAAGCGCTGGGCCTGAACACGGCCTGGTACGCGGACATCCTGCTCACCCTCACCGAAGGCTGAGGGCAGATCTCAGGCGCGGAAGTACGGCCGATCCCCCTGGATCGTGACGCGCAGCCCGCGGCGCCGGCGCGGGTAGTAGTCCCACAGCGCATGGTGCTGCGCGCAGCGGTTATCCCAGAACGCCACCGAGCCCGGCGCCCAGCGGAACCGGCACTGGAACTCGGGCGTCTCGATGTGCCGGAACAGCATCTCGAGCAGCGCGTCGCTCTCGCGCGCGGAGACCTGCATGATGCGCTTGGTGAAGATGCGGTTCACGAACAGCGCCTGCCGGCCGCTCACGGGATGCGTGCGCACCACCGGGTGCTCGCTCGAGGGATAGGGCTTGTCGGACGCCTTCATGCCCTCGTAGCGGCCGCGGTAGGTCGACTCGCCGTCGTGCAGCGCGCTGAGGCCGGCCAGAAAGCGCTGCATCGGGGCCGACAGCGCCTCGTAGGCCGCGTACATGCTGGCGAAGAGCGTATCGCCACCCGCAGGCGGCACCTCCTGCATGTAGAGGATCGAGCCGAGCGGCGGCTCGGGATCGCAGGAAACGTCCGAGTGCCAGTCCTCGCCCGCGATGCGCTTCGAGTTCTCGTCGGCGCGGATCACCATGATCTCCGGATGCCCGTCGAGAATGTCGGGAAAGGCCGGATGCAGGTGCAGCCTGCCGAAGCGCCGCCCCAGCGCCTTCTGCGCTTCGGGCGTCAGCGACTGGTCGCGAAAGAACAGCACGCAGTGCTCCGCCAGCGCGCGCTCCAGGGCGGATCGGGTCGTATCGTCGAGCGGTTGCGCGAGATCCAGGCCGCGCACTTCGGCACCGCAGTGCGGGGTCGCCTTGAAGAGCTCCATGGGCTGTTCAGCTTAGGGTCGCGCTGCCATGCGGTCAACGCCTCGTTGCGCCGTTTCGCGGGCGTCGTGTAGGCTGCAGCGATGGACCGGCCCCGCGTGCTCGCGCACCTGCTGCCCCCGAATGGCGCGATCCCGAATCATCCGCGCTGGCCGCTGCTGGTCTATCCCGGCGCCGTCGCGCTGCACGGCCCCGATCCCGCGGTCGCGTTCGAAGATCTGTTCGGCCGCAACCAGTGGCCCGCCGCATGGCGCAACGGTGTGCACGGCTTTCACCATTTCCACAGCTCGGCGCACGAAGCGCTCGGTGTCTACAGCGGCGAGGTGACCGTGTGCTTCGGTGGCGAGGGCGGCGTCGAGATCACCGCCCGGCCCGGCGACGTCGTCGTGCTGCCAGCGGGCACGGGCCACAGGCGGCTCGCCGCACACGGGGCGCTCGGCATTGTCGGCGCCTATCCCGCCGGGCAGCGCGCCGACACCTGCACGTCGGTGACCACGAACGCGCGCCGCGCGGCCGAGGCAGTGGCCCG
>JBFKNN010000180.1:0-6045 GCA_041629335.1 Burkholderiales bacterium
CCAACACCATCGTCTGCCCGGGCGGCAAGATGGATCTCGCGATGCAGCTCATTTTCACCCCGATGATCTGGCGGCTGATGGACCGGCGCAAGCAGGCGCTCGGCCGCGGCTGACCGCTCACCACTAAACCGGAAGGGCAACGCAGGGAGGATGCGATGGCGCTGATATCGATGCGACAGCTGCTGGACCACGCGGCCGAGATGGGCTACGGCGTGCCGGCGTTCAACGTGAACAACCTGGAGCAGATCCAGGCGATCATGCAGGCGGCCGACGAGACGTCGAGCCCGGTGATCCTGCAGGGCTCGGCGGGAGCGCGCAAGTACGCCGGCGAGCCCTTCCTGCGCCACATGGTGCTCGCCGCCGCCGAGATGTATCCGCACATCCCGATTGTGCTGCACCAGGACCACGGCGCGAGCCCCGGCGTGTGCCAGCGCTCGATCCGCTCGGGCTTCACCAGCGTGATGATGGATGGCTCGCTGCGCGAGGATATGAAGACGCCGGCGCCGTATGACTACAACGTGGCGGTGACCGCGCAGGTGGCAGAGATCGCCCATGCGGTCGGGGTCTCGGTCGAGGGCGAGTTGGGCTGCCTGGGCTCGCTCGAATCGGGCCTCGCGGGCGAGGAGGACGGATCGGGGGCGGAAGGCAAGCTCGCGCGCGCGCAGCTGCTGACTGATCCCGAGCAGGCGGCCGACTTCGTGCGCAACACCGGGGTCGACGCGCTCGCGATCGCGATCGGCACATCGCACGGCGCGTACAAGTTCTCGCGCCGGCCCACCGGGGACATACTCGCCATTGACCGCATCAAGGCGATTCATGCGCGCATTCCCGGCACTCACCTGGTGATGCATGGCTCGAGCTCGGTGCCGCAGGAGTGGCTCACTGTCATCCGCGAGTTCGGCGGCGAGATCAAGGAAACCTACGGCGTGCCGCTCGAAGAGATCCGCGAGGGCATCCGCTACGGCGTGCGCAAGGTCAACATCGACACCGATATCCGGCTCGCGATGACCGGGGCGATGCGGCGCTACTACGCCCGCAACAAGAGTGATTTCGACCCGCGCAAGCCACTCAAGGAAGCGATGCTGGCGGCAAGGGCGCTGTGCCGGAGCCGGTTCGAAGCGTTCGGCTGCGCCGGGCAGGCGGGCCGCATCCGGCCGGTGCTGCTGGAGGTGATGGCCGAGCGCTATGCGCGCGGCGAGCTGTCCCCCACGGTGCATTAGAGGCAGGGCGGCCGTAGCCGTCGCGGCGGCGTGGAAAACTTGCGGCGATTACGTGATAATCTCGGCTTTCCCCGCCAGCCCAACCTCCCGAACGACACGGATGAGCAATCGTATGGATTTGACCAACGCGCTGCGCGCGCTCGCGATGGACGCGGTGCAGAAAGCGAACTCCGGGCATCCCGGCATGCCGATGGGCATGGCCGAGATCGCCGAGGTCCTGTGGAACCACCATCTGCGGCACAACCCGGCCAACCCGGCGTGGCCCAACCGCGACCGTTTCGTGCTGTCGAACGGCCACGGCTCGATGCTGCTCTACGCACTGCTTCATCTCTCCGGCTACGACCTGCCGATCGACGAGCTGAAGCGCTTCCGGCAGCTCCATTCGAAGACGCCGGGGCACCCCGAGTATGGCTGTGCGCCGGGCGTGGAGACCACCACCGGGCCGCTGGGTCAGGGCATCGCCAACGCTGTCGGCATGGCGATCGCCGAGCGCGTGCTTGCCGCCGAGTTCAACCGCGACGGCTTTCCGGTCATCGACCACCATACCTACGTGTTCCTCGGCGACGGCTGCATGATGGAAGGCATCTCGCACGAGGCGTGCGCGCTCGCCGGCACGCTCGGGCTCGCGAAGCTCATCGCGATTTACGACGACAACGGCATCTCGATCGACTCCGACAAGGGCGAGATCAAGCAGTGGTATACGGACGACGTGAAGCGCCGCTTCGAGGCCTACGGCTGGCGCGTGATCCCCAGCGTCGACGGCCACGATTGCGACGCGGTGGAAAGGGCGGTCCGCAAGGCGAAGCGCGAGAAGGCGAAGCCGACGCTGATCTGCGCGAAAACAACGATCGCGAAAGGCGCGCCGACCAAGGCGAATACCGGCGCGGCGCACGGCGCAGCGCTGGGCGAGAAGGAAGTCGCGGCCACGCGCCAGGCGATCGGCTGGCGGCACGCACCGTTCGAGATCCCGCAGGCGGTGTATGACGGATGGAACGCGCGCAAGCGCGGGGCCGCGGCCGAGCGCCGCTGGAAGCGGCTCCTGGCCGGCTACGCGAAGCAGTACCCGGCGCAAGCCGCCGAGCTCACGCGGCGCACGTCGGGAGCGCTGCCGGAGAACTGGCCGGCGCACTGCGAGGCGATGCTCTCGCAGGTGAACCAGAAGGCCGAGAACATCGCCACCCGCAAGGCCTCGCAGAACGCGATCGAAGCGCTGGCGCCGGTGCTGCCGGAACTGATCGGCGGCTCGGCCGACCTCGCCGGCTCCAACCTGACGCAGTGGTCGGGGTCAAAACCGATCGGCCGTGAGGGCGGCGGCAACTATCTCTTTTTCGGGGTCCGCGAGTTCGGCATGGCGGGGATCGTCAACGGACTCGCCCTGCACGGCGGACTGCTCCCCTACGGGGCGACCTTCCTCGTGTTTTCGGACTACGCGCGCAACGCCCTTCGCATCGCGGCGCTGATGAAAGCGCGCTCGATCTTCGTGTTTACCCACGATTCGATCGGGCTCGGCGAGGACGGCCCGACCCACCAGCCGATCGAGCATGCGGCGAGCCTGCGGCTGATGCCCAACATGGAAGTCTGGCGCCCGTGCGACGCGCTCGAGTCCGCAGTGGCCTGGATCGCCGCGGTCGAGCGCCGCGACGGCCCGACCAGCCTGTTGTTCTCGCGACAGAACCTGCCACATCAGGGGCGCAGCGCCGAGCAGATCGCCGCAGTGGCGCGCGGCGGCTACGTGTTGTCGGAGGCGCAGGGCGGCGCGCCCGCGGCCGTGATCATCGCCACCGGATCGGAAGTGGCGCTCGCGATGGAAGCGCAAAAGGCGCTTGCGGCTGCAGGCACCGCGGTACGAGTGGTCTCGATGCCGTCGACCACGGTATTCGACCGCCAGGACGCGGCGTACCGGGATGCGGTGCTGCCGCGCGGAGTACCGCGCGTGGCAGTGGAGGCCGGCGTATCGGATTACTGGCGCAAGTATGTCGGGCTCGAAGGCGCGGTGGTCGGCATCGACCGCTTCGGCGAGTCGGCGCCGGCCGGCGAGCTGTTCAAGTTCTTCGGCTTCACGGCAGAGAACGTCGCCGCAGCGGTCGGGAAGGTTCTTTAGCCGCGTGATTTGCGCTGTATCAAGTCGGAGCGGCGGCGGCGCGATAAAATTCAAGTTTCTGCTATCGGGAGATCCACGATGACGATCAAAGTGGCAATCAACGGCTACGGCCGCATCGGGCGCAACATCCTGCGCGCCCACTACGAGTCTGGCAAGCGCCATCCCATCGACATCGTCGCGATCAACGATCTCGGCAACGCGGAAACCAATGCGCATCTGACGCGCTACGACACGGCGCACGGGCGCTTCAACGGCACCGTGGAAGTCGATGGCGAGTCGATGGTGGTCAACGGCGACCGCATCAAGGTGCTGGCGATGCGCAACCCGGCGGAGCTGCCGTGGGGCAAGCTCGGCGTCGACGTGGTGCTCGAATGCACGGGGCTGTTCACCAGCAAGGAAAAAGCCGGCGCGCACTTGAAAGGCGGCGCCAAGAAAGTGATCATTTCCGCGCCGGGCGGCAAGGATGTCGACGCGACCGTCGTCTATGGCGTCAACGACAAGACGCTCAAAGGCGCCCACACGGTGATATCCAACGCATCGTGCACGACCAACTGCCTGGCGCCGATGGTGAAGGCGCTGCACGACAAGATCGGCGTGGTGCAGGGCCTGATGACGACGATCCACGCCTACACCAATGACCAGGTGCTGACCGACGTCTACCACGAGGACCTGCGACGGGCGCGCTCGGCGACGATGTCGATGATCCCGACCAAGACCGGCGCCGCCGCCGCGGTCGGCCTGGTGCTGCCGGAGCTGAACGGCAAGCTCGACGGGTTCGCGATCCGGGTGCCGACCATCAACGTGTCGGTGGTCGACCTCTCCTTTACCGCGGCCCGCGCGACGAGCGTGGAGGAAGTCAACTCGGTCATGAAAGCGGCGGCTGAGGGCCCGATGAAAGGCGTGCTGGAGTACAGCAAGGCGCCGCTCGTTTCGATCGACTTCAACCACAATCCGGCCTCCAGCATTTTCGATGCCACGCTCACCAAGGTCACCGGCGGCACGCTCGTCAAGGCGCTCGCCTGGTATGACAACGAGTGGGGCTTCAGCAACCGGATGTTGGATACCACGGTTGCGCTAATGGGCGCGAAGTGATCGGATACTGGCTTGCATGCCACTCGTTGCGGCGTAGGCCGACTTTCGCTTGCGGGCAAGCGAAAGCGGAGGCTGCGACCGCAGCGGGCCGGAGCCACAATGAATGGGATTTCAGCAACCGGACGCTGGACACCGCGGTCGCGCTGATAGAGGCAAAGCAGCTCGCGCAGCGGCGTGGATAGTAAGCACTCGCATCCCAAACATTGCTTTTAATACAAATAGTTACACTTTAGCCCGCCGAGTTTCGGGGTCCAAGCCATGGCCGTTATCAAGATGACCGATCTCGACCTGCAGGACAAACGTGTCTTCCTCCGGGTCGATTTCAACGTGCCGCTGAAGGACGGCAAGGTGGCCGACGACACGCGTATCCGCGCCGCCCTCCCCGGCATTCAGCATGCGCTCGCCCGGCGCGCCCGGCTCATGCTCAGCTCGCACCTGGGGCGGCCGAAGGAGGGTGCGCCGACGCCGGCCGATTCGCTGGCGCCGGTCGCCGAGCACCTCTCGGGCCTGCTCGGAAGGCAGGTCCCGCTCAAGCGGGACTGGCTCGACGGGGTCGAGGTCGAGGCTGGCGCGGTGGTGCTGCTCGAGAACTGCCGCTTCAACAAGGGCGAGAAGAAGGACGACGAGGCGCTCTCGCGCAAGATGGCGCAGCTCTGCGACGTCTATGTCAACGACGCTTTCGGCACCGCGCACCGCGCCGAGGCCACGACGCACGGCATCGCGCGCTTCGCCAAGGTCGCCTGCGCCGGGCCGCTGATGGCGGCGGAAATCGAGGCCTTGTCGCGCGCGCTCGAGCAGCCCGCGCGGCCGCTGGTGGCGATCGTCGCGGGTGCCAAGGTCTCCACCAAGCTCACGATTCTTGCGGCGCTCGCCGAGAAGGTCGATCAACTGATCGTGGGCGGCGGCATCGCCAACACGTTTCTGCTCGCGGTCGGCGGCCGCATCGGCAAATCGCTCGCGGAGCCGGAGCTCGTCGACGAGGCGAAGAAGATCATCGAGATCATCAAGGCCAAGGGCGCTACCGTGCCGGTGCCGGTCGACGTCGTATGCGCCAAGCGGTTTTCGGCCGAAGCCCGGGCCGAGGTCAAGCGCGTCGACCAGGTGGCGGACGACGACATGATCCTCGATATCGGGCCGCAGACGGCGCTCGCGCTCGCGCAGCTTTTGCGCACTGCCGGCACCATCGTCTGGAACGGGCCGATCGGGGTGTTTGAATTCGATGCCTTCGCCGAGGGCACGAAGACGATCGCGCACGCCGTAGCGGAGTCGCGCGCATTCTCGATCGCCGGCGGCGGCGACACGCTCGCTGCAGTGGCCAAGTACGGGATCGCCGACAAGATTTCCTACATTTCCACCGGCGGCGGCGCGTTCCTCGAGTTTCTCGAGGGCAAGAAACTGCCGGCGATCGACATACTGGAGCAGCGCGCCGCGTCGCGTTGAAGACCGGGGCCGAGGATTGAGTTTGTCATAGCCACTGGCTAGACTCTGACTCTTCAATCTTCAAACCGGCATCCTGATGATACGCCGCACCAAGATCGTCGCCACGCTTGGCCCGGCCTCGAGCGACGCCAAAGTTCTCTCGCGCATGATCGGGGCCGGGCTCGACGTGGTGCGCATCAACTTCTCGCACGG
>JBFKNN010000181.1:0-6031 GCA_041629335.1 Burkholderiales bacterium
AGGTACCGGGAGGGAACTACTGAAACTACCAGAATGACGTGCAATTAACGCCGCTACAATCCCGGCGCCATCTTTCTCCTCGACGCCACCGAAACTGAGGCGCCAGTCTATCATTATTGTTGCGACTTGCAACGCCGATAGCCATGGGTGGTGCGGTGCGGCGCCCGAATTTGAGCTTCCCGGGATCGGGGCTACACTCAGATAAAGAAGAGCAATAAATTCGAGCGCATCCCTGGCGCACGGCGCCGCAGACAACAAAAGGAGCTTCACTATGGCCTTAACGAAACAGCAGCTGGAGATGTGCGAATCGAGTAAGTGGGACTTTTCCGATCTCAAGGCATTATTTCTGAATTGCACTCTGAAGCGCTCGCCTGAGATGTCGCACACGCGGGGATTGATGAAATAGGTTCTAGCAAGCGCGCAAGCCATTCACGCGACGCGGCGCCGGACCACGGCAGCTGGCACACGTGGATCACGATTGGGCACAGGGGATCCTCAGGCGCGCGACGGCGCCTCCCGCAAACGCAACCAGTCGACGGTTCTGGATATTCCCTCATGGTACGGCGTGACGGGCACCGATCCGAGCAATCGTCGCAGCTTGGAGCCGTCGTAGCGCATCGGCCCGACGTAGTACGGCACCATGGGCATGAACGGGCGCAAGTCCGGCACCAGCAGGCTGATCAGTCCGAGGGCCCATTTACCCGCTCCGCGCACCTTCAGCGCATGGCCGAGCGTCGATTCCAGCATGGACACGATCCGCGTGAACGCGATGGGACCGGCGCCGGGCACGATCCAGCGCTCTCCGTAAGCCGCGTCGTGGCGCGCAAGCTCGACGATCGCCCTCGCGGCGTCGGGCACGAACACGTACTCGCGCTCCGAGTCCGGCGAGCCGATCCAGTTGGCCGTTTTTCCCGCTACCGCTTCGGCCAACGCCTGCTGCAGTGTGCTGACGGAAACCTCGGGCCCGTAGAAATCCGGCAGGTTGACGATCGCCGCACCGGCCGCGCGCAGGATGTCTTCGGCCTCGCGCCGCGCGCGCACTGCGAACACGCCGCCCTCCCGCGGGTGCGTTTCTCCAAGCGGCAGCTCGCGGACCGGCAGGTACGCCCAGAAGCTTGAAACCTGAACCACGCGAATCGGGGTTTCGCGCATGAGTGCGGCGATGTTGCGCGCAGCCGGGACATGATCGCCGATGCGCGCCATGGGCGCGCCCATGCAGTCGAAAGCGACGTCGCAATCCTGCACGGCGGTGCGCGCCTCGCTGGCATTCAACAGGTCCGCCTGAACCTTGTCCAGCGCCTCCTGCGGAAACGCTGCCGCCAGCCTGTCCTTGCTGCGCGCCACCACCCGCACTCCGGCCCCGGCCGCAAGCAGTTCGCGCGCGAGGCTCTTGCCGACCGGGCCGGTGGCGCCCAGGATGACCGCTTTGCCGGTCGGCATGTCCCGGTACCGAAATATCCCCGGAAATTGCGCTCCGCGACGGGGCGCGGCTCAGGTCCCGTCGGCTAGCCGCGCCTGAAGATGATCTTCTTGGTGCCGCCGTCGCAGCTGCCGACGACCTGGCCGTCTTTCACATCCTTCGCTTCCTCATTGGGAACGATGTCCAGGGTAAAGACCTCCAGGCCATTCTTCCTGATCTTGGCGTCGATCTCCGATTTCAGCTCCTCGCACGGCTTGCGGGCCGCGAGCGCCGGCGCCGCCGCAACCGCGAACGCAACCAGCAGAATCAGATATTTCATGATGATCCCCTCCAAGTAAGTCGAAAGAAGACTGCGCGTGTCCTGCTCGATGCTCGCGTCCGCGTCCCCCGCGGCGCAAGTCTTCACCGGCCGCGCGCCCGGCCAAACGAACCGGACGGCAATCGATGTAAATCAAGATACACCAAAACGCGCCAGCGGGGCCGGGGAAGACGCCCCACGCCCGCCGGTTACTCGAATTTCAGCGCGGCGGGCGAGATCAGCACGCTGAAGTGCTCGCACCAGATGACCACGCTTTTGTAATTGGAGAGCGCCACACCCGCAGGAACGGGAAAGTTCTGGCTGCCCTTGAACGCCCGCAGACGGCCCAGATCGACATACATGGTCTTGGCGACCTCCGTCGAGGGCGTCACGTCGGCCTCGGGCACGAGATAGACGTGGTACTTGGGGCCGGGTCCGACAGCGAAGTCGTTCTCGAGGTGCACGAGGTCCTGGTAGACCGAGACCGTGCCCTTGCCGTGATGGATCGGGTCCGCCGGGTTGGCGTGGATGAAGGTGCCTTTGGCCACGAGCTTGCGCGCCGGCGTCTTCTCCACTCGCTCGTTCGCGACGATGTCCGCCAGAAAGATGTACGGGTAGACGAAAATGCCGATCGCGATGCCCGCAGCGGTGCCGAACAGCGCGCCGATCACAAAGACGCCGATAGTCCTCGCCATGTGCTTGCCCTCCGCGTGACTGGTCCCTGCCGACAGGCCGGCCGGCAGCATGCACAGAATATAGGCATGCGGCCGGCGGGATCAACCACCGCACTGCCTCGGACCGGACGGGACGGCGGCTCAGGCCGTCAGGAGATCCATGAATTCGTTGACCGGCATTCTTTCCAGCTGCCGCTGGTCGAGGCACACCGCCAGGATCCGGTCGCGCTGCTTGTGAGCGAAAACGCGCGCGACGTTCTTCCTGAACTTCTCGACGACGTGCGGCACCCCTTCCCTGCGGCGCCGGCGGTGGCCGAGCGGATACAGCACCTCGGACGCCGGCAGGCTCGCGCCGTCCTTGAAACGGACCTTGATCGAATTGGCGTTGGTGCGCTTGGCAGGGTCAAGATATTCGCGGCTGTACTGCCGGCTCTCGGTGAGACGCATCTTCGCGCGCAGCTTGTCGATGCGGGGATCCGCGGCGACGTGATCCTCATAGTGCTCTGCGGTCATTCCGCCGAAGATCATGCCGATCGCGATCATGTACTGCATGCAGTGGTCGCGGTCGGCGGGATTGTAGAGCGGCCCGCTCTTGTCGAGAATGGTCATCGAGGAGTTGTGGCACTTCACGTCGACGCGATCGATGTCGTCGAGCCGCTCCCGGACCAGCGGATGCAGCTTGATCGCGGCTTCGACCGCGCTTTGCCCGTGAAACGCCGTCGGATACGGAATCTTGAACAGCGTGTTTTCCATGACGTAGGTGCCGAAGGGCCGCTGGAACCTGAACGTCCTGCCCTTGAACAGTACCTCGTAGAAGCCCCAGCGGCGGGCGGTGAGCGGCGCGGGATAGCCCATTTCTCCCTTCATGGTCATCAGCGCGAGGCGCACGCCGCGGCTCGCGGCGTCCGCCGCCGCCCACGATTTGCGCGAGCCGGTGTTGGGCTTGCGGCGGAAGGCGGCGAGCGCATGCCCGTCGAGCCAGGCATTCGACACCGCATCCACGATCTCCCGGCGCTTGCCGCCGAGCAGCTTGGTCGCGACCGCGGTGACCGCGATCTTCACCAGGATGCTGTGGTCGAGCCCGACGCGGGTGAATCCGTTCTCGATCGCGAGGCCGCCCATCACCTCGTACGCCTTGATCGCCGCCGCCAGGACCTCGCGCATCGCGAGCGGCTTCGCGCCCCGCGCCACGCGCGTGCGCGAGAGCCAGTCCGCCACCGGCAGGATGCCGCCGTACGTGTCCGACGGATGGATCACGGTCTCGCCGTAGAACGCATCGTTGAAATCGAGCCAGCGGATGAGCGCCCCCACGTTCAACGCAGCGCGCTCCGGATCGAGCACGTAGGGCGTGCCGGGCACACGCGCGCCGTTGGGCACGATGGTGCCCGGCACCACCGGCCCGAGCAGCTTGGTGCACGCCGGATACGCGAGGGCCTCGAAACCGCAGCCGAGCGAGTCGATCAGCGTCAGCCGCGCGGTCTCGAACGCGAGCTCGCTCTTTGGCACGTAGCGACCGACGTAATCGGCGATCCGGAGGAGGACCTTGTCGGGGTCGGGACGGACGTTATTCTGCTTCGATGCCATAATGATCGGGTGCCCGAGCGGGCTGCCGCACCTGCATTCGCGGACGCTCGCAGATGCGCGAAGCCGCTCGTGATGCGGCGGAGAGTTGATGACGAACGGATTATAGATGACTTGGCCCGGGAAGGCCGCATGAAGGCGGCAAGGCGCGCGATCGAGGGCTGCATCCTCGGCACCGCGGTGGGCGACGCGATGGGTCTTGCCTGCGAGGGGCTCAGTCGCGCGCGGCAGCTCAAGTTCTTTCCCGAGCTCTCGGGCTACCGGCTCCTGCTCGGCCGCGGCCTGTGCTCCGACGACACCGAGCACACGGTCATGCTCGCGCAATCGCTGATCGAGTCCGGCGGCGGCGATCTCGATCGTGTCACGCACCGGTTCGGCTCGCGCTTCGCGCGGCGTCTGCGGTGGTGGCTGCTCGCGGCACCGGCGGGCATCGGCTTCGCCACGCTGCGCGCGATCGTCAAGCTGTGGATCGGATTCCCGCCGCGCGCGAGCGGCGTGTTTTCGGCCGGCAACGGTCCGGCGATGCGCGTCGCGCTGATCGGCGTGTGCCACGGCGGCGATCCGGACAGGATGCGCGCTCTTGTCCGCGCCGCGACGCGCATCACCCATACCGATCCGAAGGCCGAATTCGGCGCGCTCGCGGTCGCACTGGCTGCGCACCTGTCAGCAGCCGGAACGACGATCACGCCTGCCGATTACGCCGGCCGGCTGAAGGAACTGCTGGGGGGTGACGCGCGCGAATTCCTCGGCATGATCGACGGCGTCGCGGGAAGCCTCGCCGCCGGCGAGACGACCGCGCACTACGCGGCCGCCATCGGGTGCGGCGGCGGTGTGTCGGGCTATGTCTATCACACGGTGCCGGTGGCGCTGCACGCTTGGATGTGCCACCCCAACGACTACCGTGCGGCGGTGCTCGAGACGATACGGCTCGGCGGCGACACCGACACGACCGCCGCGGTGGTCGGCGCGCTGGTCGGCGCGCGTGCCGGCAAGGAAGGCATTCCCGCCGAGTGGCTCGCCAACTTGTGGGAGTGGCCGCGCACGATCGCGTGGATGGAGGAGCTTGCCGGGGTTCTGGCCGAGCGCTGCGCCGACGGCGCCGCGGGCAAAGCTCGGGAGGTGAATCCACTCGCGCTGCTCGCGCGCAATGTGTTCTTCATCGCGCTGGTGCTGGCACACGGGCTGCGGCGCCTGCTGCCGCCATATTGACGCTGCCACACCGGATAGGCGCGCCGCTGGCGCAGGGCAGCGCATGCGGGGTGTCACGAAGCGCGCTCGGCAGGGCGCTACACAATCTGCCGGGCGCCTTGCCCGGATCAGTCGCCGCTTCCCGGCTTGGTCATGCTCAAGCGCGGCATCTCGAAGCGATCGGTGATGCGCGTGTAGCCGCCCTTGCCGGCGAGACGCCCGATGGGATTGACACGGCCCACATCGACGTGGAAGCGCTCGTTGACGAGCCCTTCGTGGTAATGGAAATAAACCACTTCGCCGATCACGAGATGGTAGGGCCTGCGGCCGAGATCGACTATCTGCATGAGCCTGCACTCGAACGCGATGGGCGCTTCCGCGATGCGCGGCGGCCGCACCTTGCGCGAGGCCACGGCGGTAAAGCCGGCTTCGGCGATCTCATTCACGCCGTGCGGGAAATCCACCGCGCACACGTTCATCTTGTCCCGGATCTCGTCGCTCACGATGTGCACGACGAACTCGGGGACCTCGCGGATGTGGCGCACGGTGTCCTTGGTGCCGGTGTCCTTCTCGCCTACCGAGAACACCACCATCGCCGGCTCCACTCCGACGCAGTTGAAGAAGCTGAACGGCGCGGCGTTCGGGCCGCGGGCGCCGATCGTCGTCACCAGCGCGATCGGCCGCGGCGTCACGCTGCCGATCATGAGCTTGTATTGGTCGCGCCAGTCGAGGGCGGCCGCGTCGAATTCCGGCAAGTGATTTCCTTTGCGACGGGGACGATACCGCGTCGAATTGTAGCCCGAAGCAGCCGCTGGACAAAAAAACGCCCCGCACGGGGGCGTTCTTCATGTCCGGCAAGGCGCGCCGGAA
>JBFKNN010000182.1:0-6006 GCA_041629335.1 Burkholderiales bacterium
AGCCGCCCGGCTCGCCGCCTAGCCGCGCATTATGCGTGCTAGAATCAGCCACTTACCAGGACCGCCCATGTTTTCCGTCAAAAACAACATCGAAGCGACCGACCCCGAGATCTGGCGTGCGATCGAGCAGGAATCCCGGCGCCAGGAAGACCACATCGAGCTGATCGCGTCAGAGAACTATGCGACGCCGGCGGTGTTGCAGGCGCAGGGCTCGGTGCTCACCAACAAGTACGCCGAAGGCTATCCCGGCAAACGCTACTACGGCGGCTGCGAGTTCGTCGACATCGCCGAGCAGCTGGCGATCGACCGCGCTAAGAAGCTTTTTCACGCCGGCTACGCCAACGTGCAGCCGCATTCGGGCTCGCAGGCGAACCAGGCCGCCTATGCGGCGGCGCTGCATCCCGGCGACACCATACTCGGCATGGCGCTCGATGCCGGCGGGCACCTCACGCATGGCGCGCGCGTCAACATCAGCGGGCGCTACTACGACGCTTTCACGTACGGACTGAATTCCGAGACCGAGGAAATCGATTACGACGAGGTCGAGGAGCTCGCGCACGTCAAGAAGCCGAAGGTCATCATCGCCGGGGCCTCGGCCTATTCGCGCGTGATCGACTGGAAGCGGTTCCGCCACATCGCCGACCGCTCCGGCTCGCTGCTCATTGCCGACATTGCGCACTACGCGGGTCTCGTTGCCGCGGGGCTCTACCCGAGCCCCGTCGGCATTGCCGACTTCGTCACGACCAGCACCCACAAGACGCTGCGCGGCCCGCGGGGCGGACTGATTCTCGCCAACGCGGAGCACGAGCGGATACTCAATTCCGCGGTGTTCCCGGGCATCCAGGGCGGACCGCTGATGCATGTCATCGCCGCAAAGGCGGTCGCGTTCAAGGAGGCCATGACCCGCGAGTTCAAGAACTACCAGGAGCAGGTGCTGGAAAACGCGCTGGTGATGGCCAAGGTCATCCAGGAGCGGGGCTTCCGCATCGTATCGGGCCGCACCGAGTGCCACATGTTCCTGGTCAACCTGATCGGGAAGCATCTGACCGGCCGCGAGGCCGAAGACGCGCTCGGGCGCACGGGCATCACCGTCAACAAGAACGCGGTGCCGGATGACCCGCAGAAGCCGACCGTCACGAGCGGCATCCGCATCGGCTCGCCGGCGATGACCACGCGCGGGTTCAGGGAGCTCGAGGCCGAGCTGCTCGCGAACCTGATCGTGGACGTGCTGGAGGCGCCGCAGGATGACAAGGTGAAGAAGCGCGTGGCGGGCGAGGTGAAGAGGCTGTGCGGGAAGTATCCGGTCTATGGAAACTAAGGCAGAAGGATGAAGGCAGAAGGCAGAAGGAAATCTATGCGGACCGCCGCTTCGCAGTTTGGCACTTCACTTTTTCCTCCTTCTTCCTTCTTCCTTCTTCCTTCGTTATGAAGTGTCCGTTCTGCAAATCCGACGACACCCAGGTCATCGACTCGCGGGTGAGTGACGACGGCGAGAGCATACGCCGGCGGCGCCGCTGCACGAGCTGCAACAAGCGCTTCACCACCTACGAGACGGTGGAACTGAGGATGCCGCAGGTCGTCAAGCAGGACGGCACGCGCGCCGACTTCGACCTGGAGAAGCTGCGCACGGGCTTCATGCGCGCGCTGCACAAGCGGCCGGTGCCGACGCAGGCGGTGGACGAGGCGATCGCCACCATCACCCAGGACGTGCTGGCGCTGGGCGAGCGCGAGATCGACTCGCGCCGCGTGGGCGAGATGGTGATGCGCGAGCTGCGCAAGCTCGACCAGGTCGCCTACATCCGCTTCGCGTCGGTCTACCGCAGCTTCTCCGGGGTGGACGACTTCCAGGACGCGATCGAGGAAGTGCAGCGCCCTGCGGCGAAAGAGAAGTAGCGCTTGGATCGTTGTTTCAGCAGGCGGTAAGCAGCAGGCTGGAACTTCCGCCGGCACGCCCGTCACTCGTCACCGTCTCCCATGTTTTCCGCCGACGATCACCGCTTCATGTCCCGGGCGCTGCAGCTCGCGCGGCGCGGGCTCTTCACCACCGCGCCCAACCCGCGCGTCGGCTGCGTGCTCGTGCGCGACGGCACTGTCGCGGGCGAAGGCTGGCATGAGCGCGCGGGCTCGCCGCACGCCGAGGCGAACGCGCTCATGGCGGCCGGCAGCGCGGCGCGCGGCGCGACCGCCTATCTCTCGCTCGAGCCATGCGTGCATCACGGGCGTACGCCGCCGTGCAGCGAGGCCCTGATCGCCGCCGGTGTTGCGCGGGTCGTCGCGGCGCTGCAGGACCCCAACCCGCTGGTTGCCGGCAAAGGCCTGGCAGCGCTGGAAGGAGCCGGCATCCGCGCCGAATGCGGTCTGATGGAAGCCGAGGCGGCCGAGCTCAACATCGGGTTCGTGTCGCGCATGACGCGCGGGCGCCCGTGGGTGCGCGTGAAGCTCGCCGCAAGCCTCGACGGCAAGACCGCGCTTGCGAACGGCAGGAGCCAGTGGATCACCGGGCCCGCGGCGCGACGCGACGGACACGCGTGGCGCGCGCGGGCTTGCGCAGTGCTGACCGGGATCGGCACGATCAGGGACGACGACCCGCAGCTTACCGTGCGCGAGGTCGAGACCACCCGGCAGCCGCTGCGCGTGGTGCTCGACAGCCGGCTCGAGACGCCGCCAGCGGCGAGAGTCCTCGCGGGCGGTGGGGTGCTGATCGCGGCGGCGCGCGAGGACCGGGACAGCATTCGGGCGCTGCAGGACAAGGGGGCGGAGGTCATCGTGCTGCCGAACGCGGCGGGGAAGGTGGACCTCGCGCGGCTGATGCAGACGCTGGCAAGCCGGGAAGTCAACGAGGTCCACGTGGAGGCGGGATGGAAGTTGAACGGCTCGCTCCTGGCCGCGGGGCTGGTCGATGAGCTCGTCGTCTATCTCGCGCCGCATCTGCTGGGAGACAGCGCACGCGGAATGTTCAACCTGCCCGAGCTCCGGAATCTCGAAGGCCGGTGCGCACTCAAGGTTCACGATCTGCGCATGGTGGGCAGCGACATTCGTATCATCGCGCGGGTAACGAACGTATAATGTTTACCGGGATCATTGCGGCGGTGGGCAGGATTTCCGACGTTAGCGCGACCGCAGGCGGCGTGCGCGTCCGGTTCGACCCCGGCGCGCTCGCGCTGGACGATGTCAAGGTCGGTGACAGCATTGCGGTCGACGGTGTGTGCCTCACCGTCGTCGCGCTCGACGGGCGGTCGTTCTCGGCCGACGTGTCGCGCGAGACGATGGCGTGCACGGCGGGATTCGGCGTGGGGGCGGCCGTGAATCTGGAAAAGGCGCTGCGCCTCGACGAGCGCCTCGGCGGGCATCTCGTCACCGGCCACGTCGACGGCGTGGGCGAGGTGCGGCGAGTGGCCGAAGCGGGCGACAACCGGCACGTCACGGTCGCCGCGCCCGGAACGCTTGCGAGGTATATCGCGCGCAAGGGCTCGATCGCCGTCAACGGCGTGAGCCTGACGGTGAACGCGGTGAGCGGTGCGGAGTTCACGGTGAACCTGATCCCGCACACGCTCGCCGCGACGAACCTCCGGGCATTGAAGGCGGGCGACCGCGTGAACCTCGAGGCCGACCTGCTGGCGCGCTACATCGAGCGCATGCGCGAGCCGGGCGCGGGCAATTGAACGGATAGCGGAACACGAATGGCGATCAGCCCCACCACCGAGATCATTGCCGACATCGGCTCGGGCAAGATGGTCATCCTCGTCGACGAGGAGGACCGCGAGAACGAGGGCGACCTCCTGATGGCCGCCGAGTTCGTCACGCCCGAGGCGATCAATTTCATGGCGCGCTACGGGCGCGGGCTGATCTGCCTCACCCTGACCGAAAGCCGTTGCCGGCAGCTGAATCTGCCGCTGATGGTGTCGAACAACCTCTCGCCGCTCGGCACCAATTTCACGATCTCGATCGAGGCCGCGCAAGGGGTCACCACCGGCATCTCCGCCGCCGATCGCGCGCGCACCGTGCAGGCCGCGATCCGCGCCGACGCCAGCCCGGGCGACATCGTGCAGCCCGGCCACATCTTTCCGCTGATGGCGCAGGACGGCGGCGTGCTGATGCGCGCCGGTCACACCGAGGCGGGCTGCGATCTCGCGCGGCTCGCCGGGGTGATGCCCGCGGCCGTGATCTGCGAGATCCTCAACGACAACGGCGAGATGGCGCGCCTGCCTGAACTCGAGAAGTTCGCCGGGCAGCATGGGCTGAAGATCGGCACCATCGCCGACCTGATCCATTACCGCAGCCATACCGAATCGCTGGTGACGCGCGCCGCGGCGCGTGATGTCGAGACCGTGCACGGGCGTTTCCGCCTCTATGCCTACAGCGACCGCATCGGCAAGGCGACGCACCTCGCGCTGGTGCGGGGCGAGCCCGGCCCGACGCGTGAAGTGCTGGTGCGCGTGCACGAGCCGGTGTCGGTGATCGACCTGCTCGACACCGCCAATACCGGGCATTCGTGGAATTTCCACGACGCGCTCGCCGAGATCGCGCGCGCCGATTGCGGCATCATCATCCTGCTGCACCGGCCGGAAACCGCCGCCGAGCTCCTCGAGCGCGTGAAGCCGCAGCCCCCTCAGGCGGCGCGCTCGAAGTTCACGCTGCGCAACTACGGCATCGGCGCGCAGATCCTGAAGGATCTCAAGGTCACCAAGATGAAGCTGCTCGCGCTGCCGCGCCGCATGCCGAGCATGGCGGGGTTCGATCTCGAGGTTACCGGCTATCTCCAGCCCAAATCCAAAACATCAGCAAGAACGTAACAACATGTCAAAGTACGACAACATCGAAGAGCTGGAACCCGATCATCAAGGCGCCGGCCTCAAGCTCGGCATCGTCATGAGCCGGTTCAACACCGAGGTGGGCGAAGGCCTGCTCTCGGCGTGCACCGCAATGCTCGTCAAGCGCGGCGTGCGAGAGGCCGACATACGCATCGTGAGCGTGCCGGGCGCGCTGGAAGTGCCGCTCGCGCTGAAGAAGCTGGCGCAGAGCGGGAAGTATGATGCGCTGATCGCGCTGGGCGCGGTGATCCGCGGCGAGACCTACCATTTCGAAGTCGTTTCGGACGAGTCCGCCCGCGGCGTGATGAACGTGCAGCTCGATACCGGGGTGCCGGTCGCCAACGGCATTCTGACCACCGAAAACGACGACCAGGCGCTCGTACGCATGGCCGAGAAGGGCGCCGACTGCGCGGTTGCGGCGATCGAGATGGCCAACCTCCTGAAGCAGCTCGATGGTTAAGCCGGCACAGCAGGTCCGCGCGGATCCGGGCGCCCGCAGGAGCGCCCGGCGGCGCTCGCGCGAGTTCGCGCTGCAGGGACTCTATCAGTGGCAGCTCGCGCGCGGGGATGCGGATGCCATCGCCCGGCAGCTTGCCGAGGCCAAGGGATTCGACAAGATTGACGCTGCGTATTTCAGCACGCTGCTCTACGGCGCGATCGGCGCCGCGCCGGAGCTCGAGCGCGAGCTCGAGCCGTGCCTCGACCGCAAGCTGTCGGCGCTCTCGCCGGTCGAGCGCGGCATCCTGCTCGTTGCGGGCTACGAGCTCATGCATCGGCTGGAGGTGCCCTACCGGGTGATCATCAACGAGGCGGTCGAGCTCGCGAAGAGCTACGGCGGCACCGACGGCCACAAGTTCGTGAACGCCGTGCTGGACAAGCTTGCGCCGCGCCTGCGCGTGGCCGAAGCCGGCAGGGACTGACGGAAGCCCGCAACCCAGGAGGCAGCGGTGGACGATCTCGAGCGGAAATTCAAGCGGCGCATGCTGACGTTCTACTTCGCCGGCGTGGTGAATCTTGTCATCGGCCTGTACGTGCTGCTCTTCGGCGCACAGTTCATGGCACGCGGCACGGCGCTTCTGGTGGCGCTGTTTTTCCTCGGCTTCGCCGCGGTCGACTTCTACTTTCCCCGGATGATGAAGAAGAAATGGGAAGAGGCGCAGCGGCGCATGGCTGGCGGGCAGGGCAACCCGCCGCA
>JBFKNN010000183.1:0-6000 GCA_041629335.1 Burkholderiales bacterium
GCTGCGCGCGTTCCGGGTCGAGGGTTTCTACGAGCGGTTCCCGGCGAAGGGCCAGATCGAGCGCGTCTCGCGCATCCATCGCGACCTCGCCCGCTGGGCCGGCATCGAGACGCGCAGCAAGGCGAACTCGCAGTAAGCGCGCGCTGGCCGATCAGCACCCCAGCTGATCGGCTAAGTCAATGAAATCATTGGCGTTGATGGTAAACGCCGGGTCGTCCTCGAGGTCCTTCCCGCGGTTACGGCCATGCTCGTGCGGCCGGCGCACGAACGCCGTCTTCAGCCCCTGCGCCGCGGCGGCGCGCAGGTCGTGCTTGTGCGCCGCCACCATCATGACCCGTCCCGGCTCGAGATCGAGTAGCGCGGCGGCCCCGAGATAGGCCTCGGGGTCGGGCTTGTAGTGGTGGAAGGTCTCGGCCGAGAACACGCAGTCCCACGGCAGCCCCGCGTGCTTCGCCATGTTGACCAGCAGCGACGTGTTGCCGTTCGACAGCGTGGCGATGATGTAGCGCTTCTTCAGGCGCTTTAACCCGCGCACCGTGTCGGGCCAGCCCTTCAGGCGGTGCCACACGCGGTTCAAGTGGACTTTCTCTTCCTCCGATAGACCGGTGATGCGGAACTGCACCAGCAGATCGTCGAGGATCATGCGGTGCAGGTCGTCGATCCTGGTCCACGGCAGCTCGCCGCGGCCGACGCGGTCCATCGCGGGGCGGTAGCCGGCGCGCCACGCATCGGTAAATTTCGCCCAGTTCACGCGCAGCCCGCGCGCTTTCCCGAAGGCGCGGCAGTCGCGGATGATGCTGCCGCGGAAGTCGACGACGGTGCCGAACACGTCGAACGTGAGCGCCTTGATGCCTTCGAGTTCAGGTCGCATTTTAGTGACGAGTGATTAGTGATTCGTGAGCGGTGAATGGTGCGCCGAGTTCTGATGATGAATCGTGGAATCGGCGATGCCCGTCGGGCTCGCGCGATCCCACCCGTCACGCCTTCGCCGCAACGACCATGATCTCCACCCGCGTGTCGGGCGTGCCGAGCCGCGACTCGACGCACGCGCGCGCCGGCTTGTTGTCGGGATCGACCCACGGCTTCCACGCGGCGTCCATCTGCTCCTTCTCGCGGATGTCGGTCAGCCAAACCGTCGCCTGCAGCAGACGCGACTTGTTGGTGCCCGCCATGGCCAGGTACTCGTCGATTTTCCTGAGGACTTCCTCCGTCTGCGCCTTGCAGCCGGCGTCGCGCTTGTCGGCGGTGATGCCCGCCACGTAGACCGTGCCGTTGTACTCGACGATACGGGAATGAACGGGTCCGGGTACCTGGCGCTTGATGGGGTTGCTCATGATTCTTCTCCTGGTGTCACGATGTGGAATCGCGGCGCGGACGCGCCGGAGGCGAAACCGTAGCAAGCGCGCGCCCGCGCCGTCAATTGCCGGTCCGCTGCAGCGCCCGTAGTGCAAACCGGGCGCTTGCAGTAAAGTGTCAGGCAATCCGCGCGCCCGGGCCGACACCAGGCGGCGCGCGCTTCCCGCACACACGCAAGGAGCACGCAATGCCCAAGGTCCTCGTCGTCCACGGCGCCGGGATGAACATGCGCGGCAAGGTCCAGACCGAGATCTTCGGGACCATGACGCTGCCCGAATATGACCGCCACATCCGCCAGTACGCCGGCGAGCTCGGGCTCGAGGTCGATATCTTTCATTCCAACATCGAGGGCGAAGTGATCGACAGGTTCTACGCCGCGCACGAGGCCGGCGTGGACGCGGCGATCATCAATCCTGCGGGATTCACCAGCGGCTACCCCGCGCTGGTGGCCGCGATCGCGCAGGTGAAGTTCCCGACGATCGAGGTCCACATCTCCAACCCGGCGCGGCGCGGCGGCGTCTCGGACATCACGCGCGCGAGCCGCGGTGTGGTGACCGGCTTCGGCATCCAGGGCTATGCTCTCGCCCTGCGCGGCATCAAGGAGCTCATCGCCGCGCGCTAGCAGGCCGGCGCGGCGGCGCGCGGTTTCAGCCTGGCTATTCGGAGTCATCGGCAATGAACAAACCCCTTCCGCTCGACGGCGTGCGCGTCGTCGAGTTCTGCCACGTCGTGATGGGGCCCACCTGCGGTCTGATCCTCGCCGACCTCGGCGCCGAAGTGATCAAGGTCGAGCCGCTCGACGGCGACCACACGCGCAAGCTCGTCGCCTCGGGCGCGGGCTTCTTTCCGACCTACAACCGCAACAAGAAGAGCATCGCCATCGATCTCAAGTCGCCGCACGGCCGCGAAGCGGTGCTGAAGCTCATTGCCAGCGCCGACGTGGTGACCGAGAACTTCCGCCCCGGCGCAATGGACAAGCTCGGCTTCGGCTGCGAGGCGATCCGGAAATTGAAGCCGGAAGTGATCTACTGCTCGTTGAAAGGATTCCTGCCCGGCCCGTACGAGCATCGCACCGGGCTCGACGAGGTGGTGCAGATGATGGGCGGGCTCGCCTACATGACCGGCGGGCGCTTCGGCCCGCTGCGCGCCGGCGCGTCGGTGAACGACGTGATGGGCGGCATGTTCGGCGCCATCGCGATCCTCGCGGCGCTCCATCAGCGCGGCGCGACCGGCAAGGGACAGTATGTGCAAAGCGCGCTGTTCGAGAACAACGCGTTCCTGGTGGCGCAGCACATGATGGAAGGCCTGATGATGGGCAAGCCCGCGACGCCGATGCCCGACCGCGTGCGCGCGTGGGCGCTCTACGACAACTTCAGGACGGCCGACGGCGAGCTCGTGTTCGTCGGTGTCGTGACCGATACTCAGTGGAAGGTGTTCTGCGAGGCGTTCGGCCTCGACGAGCTGCTGGCGGATCCCGCGTTGAAAACCAATCCGCAGCGCGTCGAGGCGCGCCCGCGCATTCTCCCGGTCGTGACCGAAATCTTCTCGAAAATGAGCAAGCGCGAGTTGATGGACAGGTGCGAATCGCTGGGACTGCCGTTCGCGCCGATCGCGAAGCCCGAGGACCTGTTCGACGACCCGCATCTCAACGCCTCGGACGGGCTCGCGCCGGTGACGCTGTTAAACGGCAAGAAGACCAAGGTACCGGTGCTGCCGATCGAGATGGACGGGCGGCGCTTCGGCACCCGGCGCGACGTGCCGCGCGCGGGCGAGCACACGCGCGAAGTGCTGGCTGGCCTGGGCTACGCCCCCGCCGAGATCGAGGCGCTCGCTGCGGGGAAAGTCATAACGTCATGAGAAACGGATAGTGGCTTTTTTTGCCCGGCGCAGGCCGGGCGTTCTTCCCGGAAACCACAGAGAGAGGCTCAAATGAAAACCGTTGTTCGCGTCATCGCCGTTTCGCTGATTGCGGCGCTGCCCTGGGCGGCGCAGGCTCAGAGCTACCCGTCCAAGCCGGTACGCTTCATCGTCCCGTTTCCGCCGGGCGGGCCGACCGACATCATCGGGCGCATGGCGGCCGACATCCTGGCGAAGAACCTCGGCCAGCAGTTCATCGTCGACAACCGCGCCGGCGCCGGCGGCAACATCGGCACCGAGCTCTGCGCCAAGGCCGCGCCTGACGGCTACACCGTGTGCATGCTGACGGTCGCGCAGAGCATCTCGCCCTCGATCTACAAGAAACTGGGCTTTGATCCGGTGAAGGACTTCTCCCACGTCACGCTGATGGCGCTGCTGCCCAGCATGCTCACCGTGCACCCTTCGCTGCCGGTGAAAGACGTGAAGGGCATCATCGCGCTCGCCAAATCCAAGCCCGGCCAGCTCTCCTACGCCTCGACCGGCAACGGCACCAGCCCGCACATGCTGATGGAGCTCTTCAAGTGGATGAGCAAGACCGACATGGTGCACATCCCCTACAAGGGCCAGGCGCCCGCCGTGGTCGACCAGATCTCGGGCCAGGTGCAGCTCGCGTTCAACACCGCGATCGGCGTCCTGCCGCACGTCGACTCCGGGCGGCTCAAACCGATCGCGATCTCGACCAGGGAGCGCTTCCCGTCCATGCCCAACCTGCCCACCGTGGACGAGTCCGGCCTGAAGGGCTTCGACGGGTCCTCGTGGAACGGCGTCGTGCTGCCCGCCGGCGCGCCCCCCGAGATCGTCAACCGCATCAACGCGGTGCTCACCGCCGAGATCAAGTCGCCCGCGGGCCGCGAGCAGTTGCTCAAGCGCGGCGCGCTGGTGTCGGGCAACTCGCCGCAGGAATTCGCCGCGTTCATCAAGGTTGAAGCCGACAAGTGGGCCAAGGTGGCGAAGGCGGCGAAAATCCAGCTCGACTGATGCCGCGCGTCGACGTCCAACGGTTGACCGGACTCGCGGCGCGGGCGCTCGTCCGAGCGGGCGCGTCACGCAAGATGGCCGAGGCGGCGGCGGGGTGTCTCGTCGCGGCCGACGCACAAGGGCTGTCCACTCACGGCGTTGCGCGCGTGCCGACCTATTGCGCGCACCTCGCTTCGGGGCGGGCACACGGCGACGCCAGGCCGCGCATCGTGAACCAAAAGCCGGCCGCATGCCTGATCGACGCCGGCGACGGCATCGCTTTCGAGGCCTGCGAGCGTGCGGTGCGCGAAGCCGTGCGCCGCGCCCGCCGCCATGGCGTCGGGCTTGCCGCGGTGACCAACAGCCATCACTGTGGCGCGCTCGGCGTGCTGCTCGAGCCGGTGGCCGAGGCCGGCATGGCGGGACTCGCGTTCAGCAACGCGGCGGCCGCGATCATGCCTGCGGGCGGCACCCGGCCGATTTTCGGCACCAACCCGGTGGCGGCGATCTTTCCGCGGCGCGCGGCGCCACCGCTGGTCATCGACCTGTCGCTCACGCAGGTCACGCGCGGGGCGATCATGCTGCTCGACAAGGCCGGCAAGCCGGTGCCGGAAGGCTGGGGCATGGACGCGCAGGGGCGTCCGACCACCGACGCGCAGAAGATCCTCGTCGGCGGCAGCCTCTACGCAGTCGGCGGGCTGAAGGGAACGATGCTCGCGCTGGCGGTCGAGATCCTGGCCTGTGCGCTGACCGGTGCCGCGCTCTCGCACGAGGTCGAGTCGATGCATCTCGCCGCCGGTCCGCACTTGCGGCTCGGGCAGATGTTCGTCGCGATCGATCCCGGCGCGCTGCTGGGCAGCGAGACTTACCTCGATCGCATCGAGACGCTCGTCGAGACGATGCTGTCAGATGAGAACGTGCGCCTGCCGGGCGCGCGCCGGGAGCGCCAGCGCGCGGCGGCACAGGAAAACGGCGTCGAGGTAAGCGAGGAACTGCTGCGGGAGATCGCGGCGCTTGCCGCGAAAAGTCACAAGGTGCCGCGAATCGCGTAGTGGCCGACGTAATAGACGCCGGCGAGCATCAGCGCGTAGAGAAGGTAGGTCGGGAGCTTGCTGCGCTGGCCCTTGGCAACCCGGTTGTCCCGCCACATCGTGCCCAAAATGATCGCACCAATGGTGACCGGGATCGCGATCAGCGGATACTGAACGTGAAGTTCCCAGATGTTGCCGAAAACTTTCTCGACCCAGCCGTCATCGCGGAACAGGTTGAACGAGATGCCAGCGAGCCCCGCCAGAACCAGCGCAATGACGACAAACGATTCGAGAAACTCGAGGTATTGCTTCAAATCCGATCTCCAGGTGCGGCTCGCGTTAATGGCATGTTGTTGCGGTCCGCTGGGACAGCTGAGCTAAACATATGATATTACGAGCCCAATGTAGCCGCAACGGACGTTGGTTGCGGTGAACAATGTCACGGCCCCGGTGCCGTGCCGTTGCCGGGCCCGTGCGGGCGCTGCGATCCTCGCGGCGCGCCACGCCGGTCGCGCTCTTCTCCGGAAGGCGAGTCTTTCCGTAGGGTTACGTCCACGCCTTCCCGGCGCAGCCTCGCGCCGGCGTTAGGAAAGGCTACGACGCATGCCTCGAGGGCGCAAGTGCCCGTCCGGCAGTCAGGCTCAGACGTAGCAGGGTCCGGGAATGCCCGGCCAGCGGGCGAACAGCGATTCGTCCACGTCGATGCCGAGACCCGGCGCATCGCCGGGCTCGATGAAGC
>JBFKNN010000184.1:0-5835 GCA_041629335.1 Burkholderiales bacterium
CTCCCGCCGGCACCTTGTACCGGTTATAGCTCCATAGGTACTGCGCCGGGCAGCTGCGCACCACGGCTTCGATCGCCTGGTTGAGGACCCGCTCGTCCAAGCCGGCTGCGGGCAGCGCCGTTAGGTGCAGGTGATAGCCGGTCCCGCGCGGCAGGCGCTCCGCGAAGGCCATGATGACCGCCGCACCACTCGTCTTCTGCAACCGGGCGACCAGCGTCATGGTGTACGCCGGGCGACCGAAAAAGTCGGCCCAAGCACCTTCGCCCACGCCCGGCGCCTGGTCCGGCAGCAGCCCCACCGCCTCACCGCGCTTGAGCGCCTTGTAGAGCATGCGCACGCCTTTCAGGTTCGCGGGCGCGACGGTCGCATTGAACCGGTTGCGGCCGGCGACCATCAGCGGCTCGACGAAGGCGAGCTTGGGAGGACGGTAGAGCACGGTGATCGGCATGCGCTGCGCACCGTAGAGCGCGGAAACCTCGAAGCAGCCAAGGTGCGGCGTGAGGAAAATGATGCCGCGGCCGGCGCGCTGAGCGTCCTCGACCACACGCCAGGTATCACAGCGCACGCCCCGCGCGACGAGTTCATCCGCACCGAACCATACCTTGACCAGCTCGGTCACTCCCTTGCCGGTCTCGGCAATCACCTGGCGCAAGAGCGGCTCACACGCCGCGGGGCCGGCGCAAATACCGCTCGCGTAAAGGTTTTCGCGCATGCGGGCAGCGTAGGCCGGCGACAATCCGTAGGTCGCCCAGCCCAGCGCGACGCCCGCGCCGTGCAGCCATCTCAAGGGCAGCCGCGCGAGCAGCCGCAACACCGGGACCAGCATGGTTTTGGTTTTATAAATCGAGGCTTATGTGATATTGTATGCGCCTTTTTCCGAACCGCGAAATCCCCATGAGCGATTTTCTCTTCACTTCGGAGTCGGTCTCCGAAGGCCATCCCGACAAGATTGCCGATGCCATTTCCGATGCCGTGCTCGACGCCGTGCTCGCGCAGGACAAGCAGGGACGCGTTGCGGCCGAGACGCTGGTTGCCACGGGGCTCGTCGTCATGGCCGGGCAGATCACGACCAACGCCAACGTCAACTACGGCGAGCTCGCGCGCGACGTCGTCAAGCGCATCGGCTACGACGATTCCTCGATCGGATTCGATTACCGCTCATGCGCGGTGCTGACCGCGTTCGACAAGCAGTCCGCCGACATCAAGCAGGGTGTGGACGAGGGCACCGGCCTCGACCTCGAGCAGGGCGCCGGCGACCAGGGGCTGATGTACGGTTTCGCGTGCGACGAGACGCCGCAGCTGATGCCGCTGCCGATACACCTCGCGCACCGCCTGATGGAGCGGCAGGCGGAGCTGCGGCGCGACGGGCGTCTGCCGTGGCTGCGGCCCGACGCCAAGTCGCAGGTGTCGGTACGCTACGTCGACGGCAAGCCGCATCACATCGATACGGTCGTGATCTCGACCCAGCACCGCGAGGACATCTCGCACGAGCCGCTCACCGAAGCGGTGATCGAGGAGATCGTTAAGCCCGTGGTGCCGAAGAACCTGGTTTCCAAGGAGACGAGGTTCCTGAT
This sequence comes from Burkholderiales bacterium, assembly GCA_041629335.1. Taxonomy (GTDB): domain Bacteria; phylum Pseudomonadota; class Gammaproteobacteria; order Burkholderiales; family SG8-41; genus JBFKNN01. Next base: position 1,575 of record JBFKNN010000184.1, read on the forward strand.
CAACCCGACCGGCCGCTTCGTCATTGGCGGGCCGCTCGGCGACACCGGACTGACCGGCCGCAAGATCATCGTCGACACCTACGGCGGCTACTCGCGCCATGGCGGCGGCGCCTTCTCCGGCAAGGACCCCTCGAAGGTCGACCGCTCGGCGGCGTATGCCGCGCGGCACGTGGCGAAGAACGTGGTTGCCGCCGGCCTCGCCAGGAAATGCGAGATCCAGATCGCCTACGCGATCGGGGTCGCGCGTCCGGTCAGCGTGCTCGTCGACACCTTTGGCACCGGCAAGATCGCCGATGACAAGATCGCCAAGCTGGTCGAAAAGCACTTCGACCTGCGGCCCAAGGGCATCATCCACGCGTTGAACCTCCTGCGGCCGATCTATTCGAAGACCGCGGCCTACGGTCATTTCGGGCGCGACGAGCCCGAGTTCAGCTGGGAGGCGACGGATAAGGCGGCGGCGCTGAAGGCCGAGTCCGGAATCTGACGCGGCGCCGCGGGCTGGGAAGGCTAGCCGGGGCAGCGGTCGCTGATATATAATCACCTGCTGCTGAGGAGCGTTGCGACCGGGACTTCCGGCCAGGCTCAGCGAAATTCAACGGCGCTCGCATCGGAAACGGTGCGAGCGCTTTGCTTTTTGGGGTCCGCTTTCCCGAGGGGCGCTGCGACCAGGCAACCCTGGCCAGGCTCGGGACCGGCCCGTGACAACGGAACGGCGTCCCACCTACAGCAGGAGCATCGACCATGAACGCAGCCGTGATGACTGCCAAAACGGGCGCATACCAAGTCGCCGACATCAAGCAGGCCGACTTCGGCCGCAAGGAGATCTCGATTGCCGAGACCGAGATGCCGGGCCTGATGGCGGTGCGCGAGGAGTACAGGAGCAAGCAGCCCTTGAAGGGCGCGCGCATCGCCGGATCGCTGCACATGACGATCCAGACCGCGGTGCTGATCGAGACTCTCACCGCGCTCGGCGCCGAGGTGCGCTGGGCGTCGTGCAACATCTTCTCGACCCAGGACCACGCAGCCGCCGCGATCGCCGCCGCCGGCGTGCCCGTCTTCGCCTACAAGGGCGAGAGTCTCGAGTAATATTGGGAATTTACCCACCGCATCTTCGAGTGGCACGACGGCGGGGGACCTAACATGATTCTTGACGACGGCGGCGACGCGACGCTGCTCGTCATTCTCGGATCGCGCGCCGAGAAGGACCCGTCGGCGATCGCCAAACCGGCCAACGAGGAAGAGCGCGTTCTCTATGCCGCCATCCGCAAGCGCCTGGAGAGCCACCCGGGCTGGTACTCAAAAATGCTCGCCGGCATCCGCGGCGTGACCGAGGAGACCACGACCGGCGTGCACCGGCTCTACCAGATGCAGAAAGAGGGGCGGCTCCCGTTCCCCGCGATCAACGTCAATGACTCGGTGACGAAGTCCAAGTTCGACAACCTCTACGGCTGCCGCGAGTCGCTGGTCGACGGCATCAAGCGCGCGACCGACGTGATGATCGCCGGCAAGATCGCGGTGATCGCCGGCTACGGCGACGTCGGCAAGGGCTGCGCGCAGAGTCTGCGCGGGCTGGGGGCCAGCGTGTGGGTCACCGAGATCGACCCCATCTGCGCGCTGCAGGCGGCGATGGAAGGATTCCGCGTGGTGACGATGGAAGAAGCGGCGGACAAGGCGGACATCTTCGTCACCGCCACCGGCAACGTCAACGTGATCACCCACGAGCACATGGTGAAAATGAAGCACAATGCGATCGTGTGCAACATCGGCCACTTCGACTCCGAGATCGATATCGCGAGTCTCAAGCAGTACAAATGGGAGAACATCAAGCCGCAGGTCGACCACGTGATCTTCCCCAGCGGCAAGCGGCTGATCGTGCTCGCGGAGGGGCGGCTCGTGAACCTCGGCTGCGCCACGGGGCACCCGAGCTTCGTCATGTCGAACTCGTTCACCAACCAGGTGCTGGCGCAGGTCGAGCTCCATACGCACAACGACCAGTACGAGAAGAAGGTCTACGTGCTGCCGAAGCAGCTCGACGAGAAGGTGGCGAGCCTGCACCTGAAGAAGCTCGGCGCGCAGTTGACCCGGCTCTCGGAAGCGCAGGCGCGTTATTTGAGCGTGGACATCGACGGCCCGTACAAGCCCGACCACTATCGATATTGAAAGGAGCGGGAAGCGCGGCTGATGGGGAAGAGCGCGGCGGCCGGGCGGCGGAAACCGCCTTTCACCCTTCACCCCTGATGCCTTATCCTGCCATCCGGTGGAATCACAGAAGAAATTCAAGCGCGTCTTCAGTTTCGAGTTCTTTCCGCCCCACACGCCGGAAGGGATGGAGAAGCTGCGCGCGACCACGCAGCGGCTCGCTCAGCTCAACCCCGCGTTCTTCTCGGTGACTTTCGGTGCGGGCGGCTCGACCCGCGAGCGCACGCTCGGCACGGTGCTCGACATCCGCGCGCAGGGCCAGCCCGCGGCGCCGCACATTTCCTGCATCGCGTCCACCCGCGAGAGCGTGCGCGAGATGCTCCAGCGCTACAAGGACAGCGGCATCCAGCACCTGGTGGCGCTGCGCGGGGACCTGCCTTCCGGCCTCGCCGCCAGCGGCGAGTTCCGCTACGCGAACGAGCTCGTCGGGTTCATCCGCCAGGAGTTCGGGCGGCAATTCTTCATCGAGGTCGCAGCCTATCCGGAGTACCACCCGCAGGCGAAAAGCGCGCAGGAGGACCTGCGCAACTTCAAGCGCAAGGTGGAGGCTGGCGCCGATTCCGCGATCACGCAGTACTTCTACAACGCGGACGCCTACTACCACTTCGTCGACCAGTGCGAAGCGATGGGGGTCAACGTCCCGATCGTTCCCGGCATCATGCCGATCGGGCGCTTCTCGCAGCTCGCGCGCTTCTCGGACGCGTGCGGCGCCGAGATCCCGCGCTGGATCCGCAGGAAACTCGAGGGTTACGGCGACGACACCGCGTCGATCCGCTCGTTCGGCCTGGACGTTGTGACCGCCCTGTGCGACGAGCTCCTTGCGAGCGGCGCGCCGGGCCTGCACTTCTACACGCTGAACCAGGCTGAGCTGACAACCACGATCTGGCAGCGCGTCGGGCTCTAAACGCGGCGCGGGCTCAAAAGCACACCGGCCGCGCTAGGCGGCCGGCTGTGCGGAAAACGAAGAAAAGCTCAAGCGGCTTTGGCTGGCGCGGGCTTCTTCTTCGCCTGCGCCGCCTTGGTGTGCATCGACGCGTAGGCTGCATGCGCCGCGGCCTCGGCGTCGCCGACGTGCACCGGGTAGCCCATGTCCTCGAGCACCGAGCCGAGCGCCGAGAGGCACAGCATCACGTTGTCGGGACGGCACGAGTAGCCCATCAGGCCGAAGCGCCAGATCTTGCCGGCGAGAGGTCCCAGGCCCGCACCGATTTCCAGGCCGAATTCGCCGAGCAGCGTCTTGCGCACTTCGGCTTCGTTGACACCCTCGGGGCAGAGCACCGCGTTCATCTGCGGTATCTGGTACGGCTCCTTCACCAGGAATTTGAGCCCCATCGCCTCGAGGCCGGCTTTGAGCGCAATATGATGGCGCTCGTGACGCGCCCAGCAGTTCTCGAGCCCTTCCTCGCGGATCAGCAGCAGCGCCTCGTGCAGCGCGAACAGCGAGTTGGTGGGCGCGGTGTGGTGATAGGTACGGGTGGACGCGCCCCAGTAGCCGCGCAGCAGGTTCATGTCCATGAACCACGAGTGGATCTTGTCCTTGCGCGCCTTGACGTAGTCGACCACGCGCTCGGAGAACGATACGGGCGAGAGCCCCGGCGTGCACGACAGGCACTTCTGGCTGGCGGAGTACACCGCATCGACACCCCACTCGTCGATCAGCACCGGCGAGCCGCCGAGGGAGGTCACGGCGTCCATGATGGTGAGCGCGTCGTAGCGGTGCGCCAGCTTCACCAGCGTCTTGGCATCGGAAAGCACCCCGGTCGAGGTCTCGGCATGCACGAACGCGACGATGCGTGCGTCGCGGTTCTTCTTGAGCGCGTCCTCCAGCTTCTCGGGATCAATCGCCTCGCCCCACGCGGCCTCGACGATCACCGGCACGCCGCCCATGCGCTCGACGTTCTCGATCATGCGGCCGCCGAAAACGCCGTTACGGCATACCACGATCTTGTCGCCCGGCGAGACCATGTTGACGAAGCAGTATTCCATTCCGACCGAGCCCGGCCCGGAGATCGGGAAGGTGAGCGGATTGGCCGTCTGGTACGCATAGCGCAGCAGCGACTTC
>JBFKNN010000185.1:0-5783 GCA_041629335.1 Burkholderiales bacterium
CTCGGTCGTGTTCACGCGCTCTCCCGCGAACAGCCGCTCGATCGCCGCCGGCAGGCCGCGTGCCTGGGCGAGCGCCGTGAGCAGGCGCAAGGTGTCGCCGGTCACGAGATTCTTCGAGCAGTCGAGCAGGATGCCGTCGTGGCTTAACGACAGCTTCTCGAAGCGCGCGGGATCCTGCTCGAACAGCCGGCGCAGGTCGAGACTCGCGCCGCTCGCGTGATGCTCGGCGAGCGCGCGCCATTCCGCCATCCGTGTCACGTCCGAGGGCATGCCGACATTTTACATTTTCCCGCGGGCTGCCGCGCATTTAGAATGATTCCTCCGTCCCCCACTTCACGCGGAGGCAGCCATGCTCGGTGCATTGACGGTTCTGCTGCTCTACCAGTTGCTCGGCGAGGTGCTGGTCCACCTGCTCGCACTGCCGGTGCCGGGTCCGGTCGTGGGCATGCTGGCGCTGTTTCTCACGTTGATGGCGCGCGGCGGCCTGCCGGCGCCGCTGCGCGAGACCGCGAACGGCATCCTGCAGCATCTATCGCTGCTGTTCGTGCCCGCGGGCACGGGCGTGATGGTGCACTTCGCGCGCGTGTCCGGCGAGTGGCTACCGCTCGTCGTAGCGCTGCTCGCGAGCACTGCGCTCGCCATCGCCGCCGCGGCGCTCACCATGCGGCTGCTGATGCGTTTCGGCGCCGGAAAGGGGGGGCGGCAATGAACCCGACCATCGTCGACATCTGGGTCTATCTTGCCGCGACCCCGCTGCTCGGGCTCACGATCACGCTAATGGCGTACCTCGGGGCGTACTGGATCTACGAGCGCGCGGGGTTCAATCCGCTGCTTAACCCGGTGGCGCTGGCGATCATCGCGCTGGTGATCGCGCTCAAGGCGACCGGCACCCAGTACCAGACCTATTTCGACGGCGCGCAGTTCGTGCATTTCCTGCTCGGCCCCGCGACCGTCGCGCTGGCGATCCCGCTCTATGCCCAGCTCGATCGCGTGCGCCAGCTCTTCGTGCCGCTCCTCGGCGCGCTCGTCGTGGGTTCGGTCACGGCCATCGTCTCGGCGATCGGGATCGCCTGGGCGCTCGGCGTGAGCGAATCGTCGCTGCTCTCGCTCGCACCCAAGTCGGTGACCGCGCCGATCGCGATGGGCATCGCCGAGAAGATCGGGGGCGTGCCGTCGCTCACGGCGGTGCTGGTGGTCGCGACCGGCGTGAGCGGCGCCATCATGGCGAAGTACGTGCTCGACGCGCTGAACATCCGCGATCATGGGGTGCGTGGCTTCGCCGTCGGCGTCGCCTCGCACGGCATCGGCACCGCGCGCGCGTTCCAGGTGAGCGAGCAGGCGGGCGCGTTCGCCGGCCTCGGCATGGGGTTGAACGGGGTGGCAACCGCGATCCTGATGCCGCTGATGCTGGTGACCTGGAGGTATCTCTGATGCAGGACGTCATCGCCGCGTTCTCCCGCGCCGCGCGCAACCTATTCGAGCCGCGCATCGTTGCGCTCGTTTTCGTGCCCATGGTCGGCAGCATCCTGCTGTGGACGGTGCTCGCCTGGATCTTCTGGGACTGGTGGACCGGCGGCATCGCCGGCGCGATCGGCTCGACCACTGTCGCCGGCTGGTTGAAGGGGTGGGGCGCCGCGTGGCTCGTCGATTCGACGTCCGCGCTGCTCGTGGTGATCGCCATCATGCCGGCGATCTACGTCACCGCGCTCGTCATCACCGAGATCGTCGCGATGCCGGTGATCGTCAGGTTCGTGGGCGAGCGCTATCATCCGACGCTCGCGCGCGCAGCCGGCGGCACGATTGCCGGGAGCCTCGCCAACGCGGCCACCGGCATCGGCGTGTTTGCGCTGCTGTGGATCGTCACGCTGCCGCTGTGGCTGACCGGCATCGGCGCGCTGCTCGCGCCGCTCCTGACCTCGGCCTACCTCAACCAGCGCATGTTCCGCTACGACGCGCTCGCGGAGCACGCGAGCCGCGAGGAGCGTGCGCGCGTCGTGCGCGCCGCGCGCGGCGATCTTTTCGCGCTCGGCATCCTGCTATCGCTGCTGCTCTACGTGCCGCTGGTGAATCTGGTGGTGCCGGTGCTCTCCGGGCTTGCCTTCACCCACCTGTGCCTTGCGCGGCTCGCCGCGGCGCGGAAGCAAGGGCAGGAGTCTGGAATGTCCGGCAAGCGGTGACGGTGTGCCACGGCATGTGGCCATTTGCCGAAACCGGTCGTACGTGGGTGGTAGAGCATCGGCACAGCCCCTCCCGCGCCGCCCCGGCAACCTCCGGTTTGCTTTCGGTGTGGGGCAGCGCCTTCGCGCGCCTGGCGTAATCGGTAATCCCGCGGTCGAAGGGAAGGGGAGCTGACCAGGGCAGCGGAGAGCCATTGGCGTCGTCGAGCACGGAGCCCGACTGATCTGGGCGTGATGGGCGTCTAAGGGAAGGCTCGCTGGAACGGGCGCGTGCACCCGGTGCGCGCCGCACGTGCGTCGCAGTTGACTGAAGGGGTACACTTACCCCGACTGTTGTTCAAACCTCAACGATCTTCTGGTGCTTCGCCATGCGAATTCGATTCTGGGGAACGCGCGGCTCCATCGCCAAGCCGGGGCCTGCCACGGCGCGATACGGCGGCAACACCTCCTGCGTCGAAATCCGCGCCGATTCGGGCACGCTCATCGTCGTCGATTGCGGAACGGGCGGCCATGATCTGGGCCGGCACCTGACTGCCGAAAAGAACGGCGCGGTCGACGGCCACCTGCTCATCAGCCATACCCACTGGGATCACATCCAGGGCATCCCGTTCTTTGCGCCGTTGTTTGTTCCGGAGAACGTCTGGGATATTTATGGTCCGAAGGGCCTGTCGCAAAGCCTCCGCGCCACGCTCGCGGGCCAGATGGAGCACACGTATTTCCCGATCGCGCTCGATCAGTTCGCCGCGACGATCCGCTACCACGACCTGGTCGAGGGCGCGTTCAGCCTCGACGGCGTCAGCGTCATGACGCGCTACCTGAACCATCCGGCATTGACGCTGGGCTACCGATTCGAAGTCGATGGCGCGAGCGTGGTCTATTGCTGCGACCACGAGCCTTATTCTGCAGCCCTGGCCTCGGGCGAATCGGCGGTCACGGGAATCGACCGGCGCTATGCGGATTTCGTGGCTGGCGCGGACCTCGTCATACACGACGCGCAATACACGGCGCGGGAATATGCTTCGAAAGTCGGCTGGGGGCATAGCCCGGTCGAGTACGCCGTGCGCGTCTGCCGGGATGCCGGCGTGAAGCGGGTCGTTCTGACCCACCACGACCCGCTCCGCGACGACGCCGCCGTTGACCGGATCCTCGACGCGATCCGGCTGCGTCTGCGGGATGACGACTCGCCACTCGAGGTCCTGGCCGCCGCCGAGGGGCTGACCCTGCAACTGGCGGGCGATCCGACGCGTGCGTCGGGGCGGGCGAAAGATCACTTCCGGGCCAAGACCGCCATCGACGTATCTTCCGTGACGCGCCCGGTGCTGCTTTACCTGGCCGACAGCCGAACGACGGCACTCCTGTCCGAGGCCGTCACGATCGAAGGTCTCCCCTGCCGGGTCGTGGCGGACGACCGGGAACTGCTGCAGCGGGTACTCGAAGACCGGCCCTCGCTGGTCATGGTTGAGCACGATCCTCCGCGCATCGACGGATACGAGACGACCCGCGCCATACGTCGCGCCGAAGGAACGGACAATATCAAGGTTCCGATCGTGCTCGTCGCGGCCGGCGATGGCACGGCGCACCGGGAGGAGGGCATCGCCACGGATTGGCTGGTCGCGCCTTTCAGCCTGAGCTATGCGCGTACCAAGATTCGCGCCTGGGCGCTCCGTGCCGCCTGCCGCTGGATCCGGGCGCAATTGCCCGCCGACGAAGCGCAGCGTTTGACGGCACTGCGCGATCTCGCGATTCTCGATACCCCTCCCGAAAAGGGATTCGACCGCGTGACGCGACTCGCCGCCGCCGCTTTTGACGTGCCGATCGCGCTGGTCAGCCTGGTCGACAGCGAGCGGCAGTGGTTCAAGTCCTGTTACGGCCTGACCGCAAGCGAGACGCCGCGCGACCTCGCCTTCTGCGCCCACGTCGTGCATCGGAAAGAAGAAATGGTCGTGCCCGATACATTGAATGACGAGCGGTTTGCCGACAACCCGCTCGTGCTGGAGGAACCGAGAATCCGCTTTTACGCGGGCGCGCCGCTCATTCTCGACGGCGGCAGCTGCATCGGAACCCTGTGCGTGATCGACACGCGCCCGCGCGAGCTCGGTCACGCCGAGTTGGTCATGCTGCGCGATCTGCGCGACCTCGTGCTGGAGGAGATCAAGCGCAAGCGGGCCTAGCCGGCGGCCGCGACCTGCCGTCGCGCCGCGCGCGCCGGTCGAGGCGCCCGACGCCAGCCGGTCTGAGCCGGGCACGGGATAGTGCCCCGGTGCGCCGGGTGGCATCGGCGTCCTGGCGGCCGAACGGGAATAAGACTCGATTACCCCATTAACGGAAAGTCATTGATCTGCCTGCCTATCAAACCCGCCGCGGTGGTAAAGTCGGCCGGTCCCCGGCGACCTGAGTAGTCTGTCCTTTGGGGTTCGTATAGAGTATCGCGACCCACCTTTCCGTAGGAGGAAATCATGAGAGTCCTGAAGTATTGTGCAGTGGCGCTGCTCGCGGGCCTGTTGGGCGCGACCGGCGCATTCGCCGCGCAATCCTATCCCGTCAGAGCGGTGCGCATCATCGTGCCGTTTCCGCCGGGCGAGGCGGCCGACATCATCGCGCGACTGGTCACGCCTGCCGTTGCGCAGCGGCTGGGCCAGCAGTTCGTCGTCGACAACCGGCCCGGGGCAGCCGGCCAGATCGGGTTACACCTGCTCAAGCAGGCGACGCCGGACGGCTACACCATCGGCATGGGGCAGGGCGGCAACATGTCGGTGCAGCCGCACACCTACGCCAAGCTGCCGTACGACGTGCTGAAGGACTTTTCGGGCCTGGCCCTCGCCGCGACGAACTATCTCGCCGTAGTGGCGAATCCCGGCACGCCGTTCAAGACGCCGACCGAAATGATCGATTGGGCGAAGAAGAACCCGGGGAAACTCTCGGTGGGCACCAACGGAGAAGGGGGCTACCCGCATCTCACGATGGAGTTTCTCGCACGGTCGGCGGGATTCACATTCCTGCACGTCCCATACAAGGGCGCGGGGCAGATCACGACGGAAGTTCTCGCCGGGCAGATCCAGACCGGAGTCGGTTCCTACACGTCTCTCTCGCCGCACGTGCTGGCAGGCAAGCTGCAGCTGATCGCGGTGACCAACGACGTGCGTGTGCCGAACAAGCCGGATCTGCCGATCTTCGCCGACGTGGTGCCCGGCTACGACATGCGCGGCTGGTTCGGCTTCGTCGCGCCGGCCGGCACGCCGCGCGACATCGTGAAGCTGCTCAACGCGGAGATCAACCGCGCGATGCAGCTGCCCGAAGTCAACTCGAAGCTGGTCGATCTCGGCCTGATCGTTCAGAACGAATCGGCGGAGTATTTCGACAAATTCCTCAAGAGGGAATACGACAAGTACGGCAAGCTGGTGCGGGACATTGGGCTCAAGCCGCGCTAAACCGTGACCGGTGACTGGTGGCGCCTCCTCACCCTAGCCCTCTCCCCCACGAGCGGGGGAGAGGGAATTGCGGGCAGGGTGCCGGTCCAATTTTCCTGGTCACGGGTCACGGGTCACTCGTCACTGCCTTTGTCAGGTCGCCGCGATGGAATCGACCTTGTCGGGGTAGAACGCGAGC
>JBFKNN010000186.1:0-5780 GCA_041629335.1 Burkholderiales bacterium
GCGCGTCGGCTCGATCCCGCGCAGACGGCCCCGCACGTCCAAGGAGCGCGTCGACGGGCCAACGACCCGCGATGTCGGAAACAACATGACGGCAGTAACAACAGCGCACGAAGATGAGCGCGGGATGAACCGCGCAGCGCGTCGGCTCGATCCCGCGCAGACGGCCCCGCGCGCCCCGCAGGGCGCGTCGACGGGCCGTCAGATGTTGAAGCGGAAATACACCACGTCCCCATCCCTCACGACATACTCCTTCCCCTCGAGCCGCATCTTGCCCGCCTCCTTCGCGCCCTGCTCTCCCTTGCACGCGACGTAGTCGTCGCAGCTGATCACTTCTGCGCGGATGAAGCCGCGCTCGAAATCGGTGTGGATCGCGCCCGCCGCCTGCGGCGCCGTGTCGCCCCTGTGGATCGTCCACGCGCGCACTTCCTTCGGCCCGGCGGTGAAGAAGGTCTGCAGGCCGAGCAGCTCGTAGGCCGCGCGGATCAAGCGGTTCAACCCCGGCTCCTCGAGCCCGACGTCGGCGAGAAACGCCTTCTTGTCGTCCTCGCCCATGTCGGCGATCTCCGCCTCCAGCGCGGCGCAGATCGCCACCACCGGCGCACCTTCGTTCGCCGCATGCTCGCGCACGCGGTCGAGCAGCGGATTATCGTGGAATCCCCGCTCGTCGACGTTGGCAACGTAGATCGCGGGCTTGGCAGTCAACAGGCACAGCGGCCGCAGGACCGCCTTCTCCTCTTCGTAGAGCTCGAGCGCGCGCACCGGCCGCGCCTCATTGAGCCAGGCCTGGCACTTCTCCAGCGCCGCCACCAGCCGTTGTGCTTCCTTGTCGCCACCGGCACGCGCGACCTTGCCGTAGCGCGCGAGGTGGCGCTCGACCGTGGCGAGGTCGGCGAGCGCGAGCTCGGTCTGAATGACCTCGATGTCGGCAATCGGGTCCACCGCGCCGCCGACGTGCACCACGTTCTCGTTCAGGAAGCAGCGCACCATGTCGATGATGCCGTCGGTCTCGCGGATATGCGCGAGGAATTGGTTGCCCAGCCCCTCGCCCTTGGATGCACCCGCGACCAGGCCGGCGATATCGACGAATTCGACCACCGCGGGGATCACCTTCTCGGGCTTCGCCAGCGCGGCGAGCGCGGCAAGCCGGGGGTCGGGCACCTCGACGATGCCGACGTTGGGCTCGATGGTGCAGAAAGGATAGTTCTCCGCCGCGATGCCGGAGCGCGTCAGCGCGTTGAACAGAGTCGACTTGCCGACGTTGGGCAGGCCGACGATGCCGCATTTTAGGGACATGGTTTAACTGCGTGAGTGGTGCTTCGTGGGTCGTCGTGGGCTTGTCGCGCTGTCGCACGATTCACCAATCACCAGTCACGCCTTTGACGGTTCATCGGAGCCGGGCGCGTCCGGCTTGGTGTGCAGTTTCAGCATCGCCGCCTCGTGCTCGCCCCTGGCCAGCAGCGGCCACACAGCCAGGCTGCGCTCTATCGCCTCGTCGATCGCGGCGCGCTCGGCTGCCAACGGTGGCGCGAGCACGTAGTCGGCGCCAGCCGCGGGCAGCGCCGGCCGGCCGATGCCGATGCGCAGGCGCCAGAATTCCCGGGTGCCAAGCCGCGAGGCGATGTCAGAGAGGCCATTGTGGCCGGCAATGCCGCCGCCGTGCTTCAGTTTCGCCGCGCCCGGCGCAAGATCGAGCTCGTCGTGGACGATCAGGATTTCGGACGCGGCGAGCTTGTAGTAGTTGGCGAGCGCCGCGACTGCGCGCCCGCTTTCGTTCATGAAGGTTTCCGGCAGCAGCAGCCATGTCTCGAGCGGCGCGTGCAGCCGCGCAACGCGGCCATGGAACCGCGCCGAGGCTTTCAGCTCGGCTTTCCCCGCCAGAGCGAGCCGCTCCACCCACCAGTAACCGGCGTTGTGGCGCGTGGCCTCGTATTTCCTGCCCGGATTGCCGAGCCCGACGACGAGCTTCACACTGCGACGGCTTGCTCCGCCGCGGCTGCGCGTGCGGAAGATCGCGATTCGACCGGCGCCATCCGCCATCCCTGCGCACTCAGCCGATACAGCACGTGCGGCAGGCCCGCATGCACGATATCGCGGTCGTAGGTGAACCCGGTCTTCTCCATCACCCGGCGCGAGGCCGTGTTGCCGGAAAGCGTGAAGCTCACCAGCCCGGCCGTGCCGAGCCGCACGAAACCCTGCGCCGCTGCGACCCGGGCGAGCTCGGTGGCAAGGCCGCGGCCCCAGTACTCGGGGACGAGCCCGAACCCCACTTCGATCTCGCGGCTGGCGGCGACCATGACCCTGCGCAGCCCGCCGCAGCCGATGAATCGGCCGTCCTCGGGCTCCCGCAAAGCCCACCAGCCGAAGCCGTGCTCGTCCCAATGCGCAGCAAGATCCTGCGCGAGTTGCCCGGTCTCGGCATCCGGCCGGGCCCCGCCCAGCATGTGGGCAACGCGCGGATCACGGCGCATGCGGGCAAAATCATCGGCGTCGCCCGCCACAAACCGGCTCAGCAGCAGCCGACGCGTCCTGAATCTTTCCGGTAGTCCCATGTCGATCTTTCCTGGTGGATTAAGAACCCGCGGGCGCGAAACGAAAGGCCCGCCATCCTCTGCGCTGCAGAACATGACGGGCCCGCGCCGCAGCTTGCGAGCGGCTTATTCCTTCTTGCCGCCTTCCTTCTTCTCGGCCTTCTCGGCTTTTTCGGCTTTTTCGGCCTTCTCGCCTTCCGCGGTCTCTGCCGCCACTTCGCCCTCGGCCGGCACTTCGCCGATGATCTCGGTGACCGGCGCGGCGACCTCTTCCTCGATCACGATCTCCTTCGGCAGCTGCACCGCCACCACCGGCGGGTCGTCGTGCTTGAGCTTGGATTGCAGCTCGACGCCCTTGGGCAGCGCGATCTCGGTAACGTGCAGTGAGTACCCGAGCTGGATGTCCTTGACGTCAACCTCGATGTATCCCGGCAGGTCGTCGGGCAGGCACTGGATCTCGATGTCGTTCATGATGGGCTGGACCACGCCGCCGCCGAGCTTGACCGCCTCGCTCTTGTCCGCGTTGACGAAGTGCAGCGGCACGCTCATATAGATCTTCTTGGTGCGGTCCACCCGCTGGAAGTCCACGTGCAGGACCATCGGCTTCCACGGGTGCATCTGGAAGTCGCGCAGCAGAACCGGCTCCTTCGTGCTGTCAACCGTCATGTCGAGAATCGACGCATGGAACGCTTCGAGCTTCAGATGTTTCAGCAGCGCGCGCTGGTCAAGCTCGACGGCCTGCGCCGGCTTGCCCGCCCCGTAGATGATGCCGGGGACGCGTCCGCTTCCACGCAGGCGGCGGCTCGCACCCGTTCCCTGCTGCGTGCGCGGAAATGCAACCACTTCGATCTTCATTTCGCTCTCCTTAGAGCCCGTATACGGGCTCTTAATACGGGGCGTCCGCGACCAGATCGCCCCACTACCCGGGACCGGACCCATTCCGGTCCCGAAATATCTATTCGACGAACAGCGAGCTCACCGAGTCCTCGTTGCTGATCCGGCGCATGGTTTCCGCGAGCAGGCTCGCCACCGTCAGCACGCGGATGCGCTTGCATGCCCGCGCATCCTCGCGCAGCGGGATGGTGTCGGTCACCACCAGCTCGTCCAGCGCCGAGCCGGCGATCCGCTCGACCGCCTTGCCCGAGAGCACCGCATGCGTGCAGTAGGCAAGCACTTTCTCTGCGCCATGCTTCTTCAGCGCGCCCGCCGCTTCGCACAGCGTGTTCGCGGTATCGACCAGGTCGTCGACGATCACGCAGGTGCGGCCCTCCACCTCGCCGATGATGTTCATCACCGTCGCGACGTTGGGGCGCGGCCGCCGCTTGTCGATGATCGCCAGGTCCGCTTCCATCCGCTTGGCTAGCGCCCGCGCCCGCACCACGCCGCCGACGTCCGGCGAGACCACCACCAGGTGGTCGAAGCCGTGCTTCCACACGTCACCCAGCATGATCGGCCCGGAGTAGATGTTGTCCACCGGGATGTCGAAAAACCCCTGTATCTGTTCCGAGTGCAGGTCCATCGTCAATACGCGATCGACGCCGACGCTCGACATCATGTTGGCCACGACCTTCGCCGAAATCGGCACCCGTGCCGAACTCGGGCGGCGGTCCTGCCGCGCATAGCCCATGTAGGGGATCGCGGCGGTCACGCGGCCGGCGGACGCCCGCTTGAGCGCGTCCGTCATTACCAGCAACTCCATCAGATTGTCGTTGGTCGGCTGGCAGATCGACTGCAGGACGAAGACGTCCTTGCCGCGCACGTTCTCGAGGATCTCCACCATCACCTCGCCGTCGCTGAACCGGGCGACCTTGGCGCGCCCCAGCGGGATGTGCAGGTGATTGACCACGTCACCGGCGAGCTGGGCAACCGCATTGCCGGCAAATACCATCAATCTGTCGAGAGCCACGCTCACCCCTTTGCGGCTGATTCACGCCCGTCCGCAGCAACCCACCAGCGCCCCGGCCGCCGACCCGTGCACCGGCGGACGGCAGGTGGCTGGGGAGGAAGGATTCGAACCTTCGCATGCCGGAATCAAAATCCGGTGCCTTAACCAGCTTGGCGACTCCCCACCAATGTTCCAATGGCGACGGCCGATCCAACCGCATCGGCCGTCGAGTCCTTCTGCCGCGGCTCAGCGCGCCAGATCGCGTAGCGGATGGCGCTCCAGACCGCGCGCGACAAAACCCTGCATTGTCCGAGGCAGCTGCGCCAGCACTTCCCGCGCCGCAGCCTCATCGGCGAACCCTGCGAACACGCAGGCGCCGGATCCGGTCAACTGCGCGCGGCCAAACCGTTTGAGCCAGTCAAGATACCGCGCCACCTCGGGGTACTCGACGCACACCACCGGCTCCAGGTCGTTGCCCCCCGGGCCTGCCGAAAAGCTTTGTATTGTAATTGTTTTCGAGTCCCGATTCAATTGCGGATGGACGAAAATGCGGGCCGTCGGGACGGTCACCGGCGGGATCAGAACCACATACCAGGCAGGGGGCAGCACGATGGGGGTGAGCCGCTCCCCCACGCCCTCGCCAAACGCATTGTCGCCAAACACAAAAACCGGGACATCGGCCCCCAGTTCGAGCGCCAGCTCCAGCAGGCGCGCCCGCGAAAATCCGAGGCGCCATAGACGGTTCAGGACTAGCAGGGTGGTGGCGGCGTCCGAACTCCCGCCGCCGAGTCCGCCGCCCAACGGCAGGCGCTTCTCCAGCGTGATATCGGCGCCGAGGGCGGTCCCTCCCGAGCGCTGGAGCAGCCGCGCCGCGCGCAACGTGAGATCACCTTCCGCGGGAACTCCGGTGACCTCGACCGTGCGCGCGATTGCTCCGTCCTCGCGCACCCGGAACGTGAGCGAATCGCCGAAATCGATGAAGCGGAAAACCGTCTGCAGCAGGTGATAGCCGTCGGCCCGGCGTCCGACCACGCGCAGCATCAGGTTGAGCTTCCCGGGCGCCGGATAGCGCTCGAGCGGCGCACTCATGGCACCGCGCCCTCCGTGCGCCACTCGTCGATCACGAGGCGGATTTTCTGCGTCCCGTGGTCGAGATCGAGACGCCGGGGCCGGCCGCCGTGCTCCAGCGCCGGATAATGCGCAAACACGATGCGCCAGCCTTCCTGCTCGAGCAGCGTCAGCCGCGCCTCCGCGTCGCGCTCGATCACGCGCGCAGCGCTGCCCGGAACCGGCTCGCCACGCACCCAGTGGCGCAGGCGCGCAAGCGGCAGTTCCCAACCCAGTGCCTGGCGCGTAAGGCTCTCGAC
>JBFKNN010000187.1:0-5678 GCA_041629335.1 Burkholderiales bacterium
CGCAGGCCAAGCCGGAATCGATGAAAGCGGTCGAGGCGCTGCAGAAAAACTGGCGAATGCTGCTCGCCGCCGGCTTCGAGCCGCCGCTGCCGTCGGACAGGGTCAAGCTCTCCAACGAGGAATGGCGCAAGCGCCTGGCGGACGACATGAAGTATTACGTGCTGCGCAAAGAGGGCACCGAACGCGCCGGCACCAGCCCGCTCAACGACGAGAAGCGCGCCGGCATATACACCTGCGCCGGATGCGATCTGCCGCTGTTCACGTCGGACATGAAATACGACAGCGGTACCGGCTGGCCGAGCTTCTTCACCACCATCCCCGGCGTGTTCGGCACGAAGAAAGACTTCGGGCTGTTCCTGCCGCGCACCGAGTATCACTGCCTGCGCTGCGGCGGGCACCACGGCCATGTCTTCGACGACGGGCCGCCGCCCACGCGCCAGCGCTGGTGCAACAACGGAGTGGCGCTCAAGTTCATCCCGAAGACCGGGAAAGCCTGACCGCACGCCACGGCCCCGCCCTGCTGCGTTGGCCCGTTCGCGGGCCAACGCGGTAGGATGTCGTATACCGAGGGGAATGCGTGGGCCAGGAAATCGGCGAGACCCATTTTGAGGAGCGCGACTTCGAGCGCTTCCGCACGGCGCTGGAGCGCGAGACCGCGCTGCTGGGAGACTGGCTCACCGCGGGCCGCTGCGACGCAAGTCCGTTCATCGTCGGCTTCGAGCTCGAGGCCTGGCTGCTCGACCACGCTGCGCTGCCCTACCCGGCCAACGAGGACTACCTCAAGCGCCTGGCCAGTCCGCTGGTCGTGCCCGAGCTCTCCAAGTTCAACGTCGAGCTGAACGGCACGCCGCAGCCGCTGCGCGCGGGTGCGTTCCGGCGGCTCGAGGAGGAGCTCGCCGCTACCTGGCGGCGCTGCCTGTCGGTCGCGCATGAAATGGATGGCACCCTGCTCGCCATCGGCACCCTCCCCACCATCCGCGCGCGCGACCTGACGCTCGCCTCGATGTCGCCGCGCAACCGTTACTACGCGCTCAACGAGCAGGTGCTCAAGGCGCGCGGGGGACACCCGCTGCGCATCCGCATCGACGGCCGCGAGAGCCTCGCGCTCGAGCACAACGACGTTATGCTCGAGGCCGCCGCCACATCGTTCCAGGTCCACCTGCAGGCGCCGGCGCCGCGGCTCGCCCGCTACCACAACGCTTCGGCGATCCTGTCCGCGCCGCTCGTCGCCATCGCCGCCAACTCGCCGTTCCTGTTCGGCCGCGACTTGTGGGACGAGACACGGATCCCGCTGTTCGAGCAGGCGATCGACCTCGGGCTCACCCCCGACGATCACCTGCACCGGGTCACGTTCGGCAGCGGCTACGTGAAATCGACGCCGCTCGAGGTCTTCGAGGAAAATCTGCGCGTGTTCCCGGTGCTGCTGCCCACCAGGTTCGAGGGCGCCGCCGAGCGCATGAACCACCTGCGGCTGCACAACGGCACGATCTGGCGCTGGAACCGGCTGCTGGTCGATTTCGACGAGCGCGACCAGCCGCACATGCGAATCGAGCAGCGGGTGATGGCGGCCGGCCCGACCATCGTCGACATGATCGCCAACGCCGCGCTCTACGTCGGCGCGGCACATTTCCTCGCCGAGCGGCCGCGCGCGCCGGAAGCCGATCTCGGCTTCGGCGTGGCGCACGAGAACTTTTACCGCGCGGCGCGCCACGGGCTCGCTGCGGAGTTGACCTGGATCGGCGGGCGCTCGATCGACGCGCGCACCCTGGTGCTCGACGAGATCGTGCCGATGGCGGCCGAGGGCCTTACCCGCCTCGGCATCGATCCGAGCGAGAGCACGCGTTACCTCGACATCGTGACCCAGCGCGCGCGCACCGGCCAGAACGGCGCGCAGTGGCAGCGTGACCACGCCGCCCGCCATGGCCGCGACTGGAACAAGCTGGTGGCCGACTACCTCGAGCATCAGCGCGGCGCGGCGCCGGTGCACGAGTGGGGGCTCGAATGCTGACGCACATCGAGCACGTGCCGCGCGGCCTGCTCGAGACCGACCCGCGCGACCTGCACCGGCTGCTTCCCGGGCCCACGCTCATGCAGCTGCCCGGACGCCGACCGGAGCCGCTCTTCGTCTCGGTGCTGCTCCACGGCAACGAGACCACCAGCTACCGCGCGGTGCAGCAGGTGCTGGCGAAATACGCGGGCAAGGCGCTGCCGCGGGCGCTCTCCGTCTTCTTCGGCAACATCGCGGCCGCGCGCGCGGCGATGCGGCGCCTGCCGGTGCAGCCCGACTACAATCGCGTCTGGCCCGGCGCCGAATCGGATTCCACGCCGGAGCACCAAATGGCGCGAGACGTCATTGCGGCCATGCACAGGCGGCAGGTCTTCGCCGCGATCGACATCCACAACAATACCGGCGCGAACCCCAACTATGCGTGCGTGAACCGCGTCGACCAGCGCTTCCTGCACCTCGCCCGCCTCTTCTCGCGCACGATCGTGTTTTTCGAGCGCCCGCTGGGGGTGGTCTCCGCCGCGTTCGCTCGGCTGTGCCCGGCAGTGGTGATCGAGTGCGGCAAGCCCGGGCAAGAGGAGAACGAGCGGCTTGCGGCGGAATTCGTCGATGCCGCGCTGCACCTGTCGGCGTTCCCTGAACACCCCGTCCCGGCGCACGACATCGAGCTCTACCACACCATCGGCATCGTCACCGTGCCTGACGAGGTGACGATCGGCTATGGGCGCTCGGAGTCGGCGGTGCGTTTCGCCGAGAACATCGAGCGACTGAACTTTCAGGATCTTCCGGCGGGCACCCGGCTCGCGCTCGCCCCGGGCGCTCCCGCCGTGCCGCTCGTCGTGCGCGACAACGACGGCCGCGTCGTCACTGATGACTGGCTCTCGCTCGTCGCCGGCGAGATCGTCACGCGGCGCGTGGTCATGCCGGCGATGATGACGCGCGACGAGCGCGTGATCCGGCAGGATTGCCTGTGCTACTTCATGGAGCGCGTGCCGTACCCGGCCGTCCATCCTGGCGGGTCGGACCAACACATCCCTATGGTTTTAAACGGTTTATCCTCGAAAGCGTAGCGCTTTACCGCCTTAGACGTGCGTTTCTGGCTTTCAATCTACCTTTCAAGCGTGCCCTCGTGCACGGCTTGACGGGATTGCGACATCGATTCACTGTGTTGTGATGGTCCGACCCGATTCCAAATCGAAGCTGGACAAAGTCGTCGCCGAGGCGAACAAGGCGCGCGCCACGCGTGAGACCGGGTACCGGGACCTGGCGCTCAAGATCTACCCGTGGGTGTGCGGGCGCTGCGGGCGCGAGTTCACGCACAAGAACCTGCAACTCCTCGAGGTCCACCACCGCGACCACAACCACGACAACAATCCCCTCGACGGCAGCAACTGGGAGTTGCTCTGCACCTACTGCCACGAGAACGAGCACCGGCGCCACCTCGACCACGCAGCCGGGAGCGCGGAGGGCGCAAAGAAGCCCGAGGCGACCTTCCGGCCGTTCGACGGGCTGGATGCGCTGCTGAAAAAGAAAAAGGATTAGCCGCTCTCGAATCGGCGCCGCGGTTGCTCGTTCCCATGCGCATAGTGCGGGGAGGCGCCGCAGTTACTCCCGCCCCTGCGCGTCGCGCGGCGGCGGGTTGGGCAGGGGGTTTGAACCCACCTACACGTTGAGACAGCTTCCGGTGATTTACTTCGCGCGTTCGAGATAGACGCCCTTGCTCGTATCGACGCGAATCTTTTCGCCCTCTCTGATGAACGAGGGAACCTGAATGGTCACGCCGGTCTCGAGCTTCGCCGGCTTGGCGCTCTTGGTCGCCGTCGCGCGCTTCACCTCCGGCTGCGTCTCGACGACCGTCAGCTCTACCACGGACGGCAACTCGACCCCCATGGGCTGACCCTCGAAAAACTCGACCTTGATCTTCGTGCCCGGAACCATGAACCCGGCGGCATCACCCAGGATTTCGCCGTCCAGCGCAATCTGCTCGAAGCTCTCCGTATTCATGAAGTGATACATCTGCCCGTCGGAGTACAGGTATTCCATCTCGTGCTCGTCCAGGATAGCCCGCTCAACGTTCTCGGTGGAGCTGAACCGCACGTCGGTCGACGAGCCGGTCTTCAGATTTCGCAGCTTGACCTGGACGAACGCACGCAGATTGCCCGGCGTACGGTGCTGGAAATCCATCACCCGGTGCGGCACGCCGTCGTAAATGATCAGCATGCCGCGACGAATATCGTTCGCCTGCACTTTCCCTGACACCTCCTTCACGGTGAGTGTACTCCAACCCCCTATCCTTCACGTAGGGGTATGGGTGGTCCTGGAAGGCGGGCCCGAGGATCGGGCCCCACGCTTCTGACGCTTTCTGTAGCGTCCTTCCCCGCGATCTCAGGCCGTGCTGGCGGCAGGGGCGGCGGCCGCCACCTCCCGCTGGTGGCGCGGCAACCAGAGCGCGAGCGGCAGCGAGAGAAAGCCGATTCCCGCCGCGACAAGGATGGCCGACGTGTAGTTGCCCGAGTGGTCGAACAACACGCCGCCCAGCCATCCGCCCAGCGCCATGCCGGTGCTCGCGCCTATCATCTCGAACGAGTAGATCGAGCTCAGCGGCGCGGACGGGCCGAACATCTGCCGGTTGATGATCGGGAACCCGACCATCTCGCCGCCGTAGCAGATGCCGAATATGACCGCGAAGACATAGAAGTGCCACGCTTCGGTGGCGAAGAGCAGCATCAGTATCGAAGCGCTCTGGCCGAAGATCGCGAACGAAAGGATGTTCCGGCCGCCGAACCGCTCGGTGAGGATCGAGAAGGTGAAACGGCTGGCGATCGACACCCCGGCGATCGTGCTCAGCACGCCCGCCGCCTGAAGCCCCGGAATCCCGTGATGGGTCGCCATGGAGACGCCGTGCGCGAGAATCACGGCGTGCCCGGCGCAGCCCAGATGGTGGCACCCCGTCAGCAGCCATACCGGTCTGCGGGAGAGCACCGAGCGCAGGCTGATCCGCGCGCCCGCGGCGGCGGACGCGTCATTGCCGTTGGTCGCATTCTCTGCGCCGTAAGCAGTCAGCCCCATCTCCGCCGGACTCGTCCGGATCAGCGAGGAGAAAATCAACAGAACCGCGCCGAAGCCGAGCCCGATCACCATGAACGCCGACTCCCAGCCGCGGCTCTCGATCATCCAGCGGAAGAGCGGCGCGAAAACGACCGGCCCGGCGCCGAGCGCGGCCCAGTAGATGCCGAGCGCGAGCCCCATTTTCCGCTCGAACCAGCGGGTCATGATGACCGGCAGCAGCACCATGAAGGCCGCGTTGCCGAGCGCGCCGACGAAGACACCGTAGAGCACGTAGAGGTGCCACAGCTCGCGGATCATGCCGAGCAGGATCGTGCCCGTGGAAATCATCACCGCCGCGCCCAGCATGAGCACCCGCGCGCCGTAGCGGTCGCCGAGCCAGCCGAAGACCAGCATGGCGGGCATGCTGCAGATGAACGCGAGCGAGTAGGCAAGCGAGATGTCGCCGCGTTTCCATTCGAACTTCTCGACCAGCGGATCGATGAACACGGCGAACGACGCCGAGTCGGCGCGGCTGACGATACTCAGCACGCATGCCGCCGCGAGGATGATCCAGGCGTAATGCAGCCCGGACTTGCGGATGAAGGTCATGGCTGAAACAGTTTTC
>JBFKNN010000188.1:0-5623 GCA_041629335.1 Burkholderiales bacterium
AGCTCTACCGCGCCGCGTTTCGAGGCGGCGGCTTCGTCGAAGTGCGCGACATCGACGACCTCATCGACGCGGCCAAGGCGTTCCGCAGCCGGCGCCTGCCGCGCGGCAACCGCGTCGGCGTGGTCACGCTCTCGGGCGGCGCCGGCGTGCTGCTCGCCGACCGCTGCATCGAGCACGGGCTTGCGCTGCCGCGCCTCGGCGAGGACACCGTCGCGCGCATCAAGCAGGCGATGGTTTCGTTTGCTTCCGCCGAGAACCCGGTCGATGCGACGGCCCACGGCTACAACGACAACTTCGCATCTTACAACCGGGTGATCGCCGAAGTGCTGGCCGACCCGAACATCGACGCGGTCATCGCCCGCGCGCCGCGCGGCCGGGCCGCCCCGGCCTGGTCGCAGGGACTCGCCGAGGTGCTGCGCGCGAGCGACAAGCCGGTCTTCCTGAACTGGCCCAGCGCGCCCGACGACAACGCGGCCGTGCTGGATGCCCTCGAAGCGCAGGGCGTGCCGTGCATGCTTGCACCGGGACGCGCGGTGGCCGCACTCGCCGCGCTGCACGGGTTCGCGAGCAAGCAGCGCGCGCGCGTCGCCCGCGCATCCCGCGGCGCAACGCGGCCGGTAGCGGCGCAGACCCTCGAGCTGCCACGGGGCGACGCGACGCTCAGCGAGCACCGCTCAAAGCAGATCTTGAGCGCTTACGGCATCCCGGCGGTGCGGGAAGCCCTGTTGACGCCCGCAGCGGTCGAGGCGCTCGCCGAATGCCCGCTCGCCTTCCCGGTCGCCGTCAAGATCGCCTCGCCCGACATCCCGCACAAGACCGAGGCCGGCGTGGTGCGGCTCGGGCTCGCCGACCTGGCCTCGCTAAAGCAGGCTGCACGCGAGTGTCTTGCCGCGGCGAAGCGCCATCGCGCCGAGGCGCGCATCGACGGCATCCTGATACAGGAGATGGCCTCCGGCGTGGAGGTGATCGCCGGCGCGGTGAACGACCCGTATTTCGGCCCGGTCGTCGCCTTCGGGCTGGGCGGCGTGTTCGCCGAGCTGTTTCACGACGTCGCGCGCCGCTTCGCGCCGTTCGACGCCACCACGGCGCGCGAGATGATCGCCGAGACGCGCGCTGCGGCGCTGCTCGACGGCTACCGCGGCGCGCCGACCCTCGATATCGCGCAGCTCGCCGATGCGCTCTCCCGGCTGTCGTATCTCATCGCCGATCACGCGGACCGCATCGCCGAGATCGACGTGAATCCGCTGTTCGTGCGGCAGCGCGGCGTGCTCGCGGCCGACGCGCTGATCGTCGTCAGGCAATGACCGGCGCCCGGCCAATTCCACCATGCACAACCCATAGCAGGCAGAGATCCCGATGAGCATCCAAGTGACGAAGCAGGACGGCATTGCCACCGTTCTCATGAACCGCCCCGACAAGCTGAACGCGCTGTCCGCCGAGATGTACCACGGGCTCGCGGATGAGTTCACGGCGCTCGGCCAGGACGACGCGGTGCGCGCGGTGGTGCTGACCGGCGCCGGACGCGCATTCTGCGCCGGCGGCGACGTGGGCACCATGGCGAGCTACGACATCGTGGCCGGACGCCAGCGCTCGAAGAGCCACCAGCAGACCATCATCGCGCTTCACAACTTCGAAAAACCGGTCATCGCCGCGGTGCGCGGGCCGGCGGCGGGCATCGGTGCGAGCCTGGCGCTCGCCTGCGACCTCATCGTCGCCTCCGAAACCGCGTACCTGCTGATGACATTCAAGAACGTCGGCATTCCGCCGGACGGCGGCGCGGTGTTCCTGCTCACCCAGCACCTCGGCATCGCGCGGGCCAAGGAGCTCGTCTACACCGCGCGGCGGCTGCCGGCGGAAGAGGCGCGCCAGCTGGGCATCGTGATGAAGGTCGTGCCCGACGGCGAGCTCGAGGCGCAGGCGCGGGCGCTCGCGCGCGAGATCGCGGACTCCGCGACCTACGCGCTGCGGCTGGCGAAGAAGATGTTCCAGTCCATGTACTCGCCCACACTGGAGCAGCTGCTCGAGATGGAGAACATGGCGATCGCGGGCGCGCGCCTGACGCACGACCACCAGGAAGGCGTCGCGGCGTTCAAGGAAAAGCGCAAGCCTAAGTTTGAAGGGCGTTAAAGGCGAACCCCTTTGCCGCCAAGGACGCCAAGAAGACCAAATCGATTCAATAATGAAAGCGATGCTGCAGTCTCGCTGCGACTTAACAGTAAATTCTCAGGTCATCGACGCTTGCGGTAGTTAAAAGATTTTATTTTGAAATCCTTGGCGTTCTTGGCGGCCTTGGCGGCTAATATGTTTTTGATTTTTGAATACGCACTTGAGTAACCGCAATGGCTGAATGGCAAGCTCAGGTGCTCGGCGATGCGCTGGCGCGCAACGCCGAGCTCGCTCCGAACGATGAAGCGCTGGTGATCGCCGGCCGGCGGCTCGACTGGGACGAGGTGTGGCGCGGCGCGCAGGAAGTCGCGCGCGGTCTGCGCGCGCTCGAAGTCCGGCCCGGCGACCACGTCGCGGTGTGCATGGGCAACTCGGTCGAATGGGTGCTCTGCTTCTACGGCGCGGCGCTGCTCGGCGCCGTGACGGTGCCGGTCAACACCCGCTTCAAGACCGACGAGCTCGCCTACTGCCTCGAGCAGGCCGACGTGAAGCTTCTTTTCGTCGCCGACCGCTTTCTCAAGATCGATTTCATTGCCATGCTGCGCGAGATCGCCCCGGCGATCGACCGCAAGCTGCCCGATCCCCGCTTGCCGCGGCTCGCCAACGTCGTCGTGCTGGGCGAGGACGTGCCGCTCGGCGCGATCGCGTTCGGCGACATGCTTGCGCTGGGCGCGGCGTGGGACGACCCGCTGCCGGACGACGTGAGCCCCGGCGACATTCTGCTCATGCAATTCACCTCCGGCACGACGTCCTATCCCAAGGGTGTCATGCTCACGCACGACAACATGCTGCGCAACGCGGCCTACATCGCGGAGCGCTTCGACCTGCGGCCGGAAGACCGCTACTACAGCGCGCGGCCGTTCTACCACGTGGCCGGCACCACGCTGTCGCTGCTCGCGGCGCTCGCCCGCCGTGCGTGCCTGCTCTCCTCGCCCGCTTTCGATCCGGGTGAGGCGCTCGCCGTCATGGCACGCGAGAAATGCACGCTTACCTCCGGCAACGACACCATGTTCCTGATGATGATGGGGCATCCGCAGTTCGCGAGCTTCAAGCTCGCCCTGCGCGGCGGCTGGGCCTCGGCCGGGCCCGAAGTATCGCGCCAGATCGTCGACAAGATGGGCATGAAGGGCCTGTGCCACGCCTACGGGCTGTCGGAAGCCTCCCCCAACGTGTGGATGTCCTGGCACCACGACGACCTGGAGAAGCGCATCGCCGGCTGGGGCCACCCGCTCGAGGGCCTCGACGTGGCGATCATCGATCCGCACACCGGCAAGGAGCTTCCGCCCGGGCAGGCCGGGGAGATCATCGTGCGCGGCTGGAGCGTAATGCAGGGCTACTACAGGAATCCCGAAGCGACCGCCAGGGCGATCGACCCGGAAGGCTGGCTTCACACCGGCGACCTGGGACTGATGGACGACGACGGGCGGGTGAAATTCCTCACCCGCATCAAGGACGTGTTCCGGGTGGGCGGCGAGAACGTCGCGCCGGCGGAAGTGGAAGAGGTATTGCTTAGACACGAGAAAGTAAAGCAGGCGCAGGTGATCGGCGTGCCCGATCCCCGGCTGGGCGAAGTCCCGGCCGCCTACGTGATCCTGCAGCCCGGGGCGGCCGCGACGCCCGAGGAGCTCATGTCGTGGAGCCGGGAGCGCATGGCGAACTTCCGCGTGCCGCGCTACGTGAAGATCGTCGACTCGTTCGAGACGATCGGCATGACGGGCAGCGCCAAGGTGCAGAAGAACAAGCTGAGGGCACAAGCCTTGCTCGATTTCGGCCTCTCTGAGGACCAGAAAGCTAAGGCGTGACGAGTGACGCATTTTCTATCAAGGAGAAACGATGCCCGACCTCACGAAAACCTCTCCACTGGGGATGTACTACGAGCACTGCAAGAAAGGCGAGCTCGCCTACCAGTTCGACCGCGATGCCAAGAAGGCGGTGTTCTTCCCGCGCGCGGTCGCGCCCGGCGGCGGCACCAACCTCGAATGGCGCGTATCGAAAGGCCTCGGCACCGTCTACTCGACCACCGTGGTGTATTACCGGAACGAGGCGCCGCTCAACTGCGCGTTAATCGACATGGACGAGGGCTTCCGCCTGATGAGCCGGGTCGAGGACATCGATCCAACGCAGGTGAAGATCGGCATGCGGGTGAAGGCGCGCATGCATCCGGGCGACGAGAAGCAGCCGCCCTACCCCGTGTTCACCCCCGCGGGAGACGCCAAATGAGCCTCAAGCGCGGAAGCATCGCCGTCGCCGGCGTCGCCGAATCGGACCTGGGCCAGGTCGCGCCTCACACCAGCCCCATCGATCTCATGGCGCAGGCGACGCTGCGCGCGCTGGACGACTGCGGGCTCAAGCTCTCCGACATCGACGGCGTGCTGTCGGCCGCGACCCAGGCACGCTACGCGCCGGGCCAGATCTGCGAGTACCTCGGCATCAAGCCGAAGTACTTCGACGGCACCATGATCGGCGGGTCGTCCTTCATGACCCACGTTGCGCACGCGCAGGCCGCGATCGAGACCGGCATGTGCGAAGTCGCGCTGATCTGCTACGGCAGCACGCAGCGCACGGTGTCGCGCGCGGCCGCCAGCCCGCGCGAATACAACCCCTTCGAGACGCAGTACCGGCCGCTGCTGCCGATCTCCGCCTACGCCATGGCCGCAGCGCGCCACATGCATCAATACGGCACCACCCGCGAGCAGCTCGCCGAGGTCGCGGTCGCCGCGCGCCAGTGGGCGCTGCTCAACCCCAAGGCATGGGAGAAAGAGCCGCTCTCGATCGAGCAGGTGGTCAACGCGCGCATGGTGAGCAGCCCCTTCACGGTGCGCGATTGCTGCCTCGTACTCGACGGCGGCGGCGCGATGATCCTGGTCCCGGCCAAGCGCGCTAAGACGCTGAAGAAGCCCCCGGTCTACGTGCTCGGCGTGGGCGAGGCGATGAGCCACGTGTCGATATCGAACATGCCCGATCTCACCGTCAGCGCCGCGTCCGAGTCCGGGCCCAAGGCATTCAAGATGGCGCGGCTGAAACCGGCCGACGTCGACATGCTCTCGCTCTACGACGCGTTCACCATCAACCCCATCCTGTTCCTCGAGGACCTCGGTTTCTGCCCCAAGGGCGAGGGCGGGCGCTTCGTCTCGGGCGGCGCGATCGCGCCCGGCGGCAAGCTCGCGGTCAACACCAGCGGCGGCGGGCTGTCCTACTGCCACCCCGGCATGTACGGCCTGCTGGTAATGATCGAGGCGGTGCGCCAGGTGCGCGGCGAGTGCGGAAAGCGGCAGGTGAAGGACTGCGAAGTCGCCTTGGCGCACGGCAACGGAGGTGTCCTGTCCACCCAGTGCACCGTCATTTTTGGATCGGCAGCGACAACGTGACCAGCCGTGCCCTCGCGCCTGCGCGGTCGCATCCCCATCAATGGGGCCCCTGCTCCACGCTCCAGCGCGCACGGCAATGGCGGTGTCCT
>JBFKNN010000189.1:0-5610 GCA_041629335.1 Burkholderiales bacterium
ACCAGTGGCTGCTGCGCCGCCAGGGGCTCCCGGTCGCGCGCCGCGGCTGGTTCGTCTACTGCAATGGCCGGCGGGATCTCCCCGCGTTCGATTCCCGGCTCGAGTTCACGATCAAGCTCATTCCCTACGACGGCGACGACGACTGGGTGGAGAAGACCTTGCCGAGAATCCGCGAGACGCTCGATGCGCTCGCCCCGCCCGCGCCCGACCCGGGCTGCGAGTACTGCGCATTCGCGCGGAAGGCGACGCGGGCTTGACGCCGCGCCGTGTCTAGCTGGAGGGCTTGTGGCGCGGGCGCTTCGCGAGAAACCGATCGAGCGCATCGGCGAAACGCTTGCGGTCGGCCTGATCGAGCGGCGCGGGCCCGGCAGTCTGCACGCCGCTGCCGCGCAACTCGTCCAGGAAATCCCTCATGGTGAGGCGCCCGCGGATGGTCTCGGGCGAGTAGGCCTCGCCGCGCGGATCGAGCGCATGCGCGCCGCGCGCGATCACGTCGGCGGCAAGCGGAATGTCGGCGGTGATCACGAGATCCCCAGCCGCCACGCGCTTCGCGATCTCGTTGTCGGCGACGTCGAACCCGCGCGGCACTTGGAGCGTGCGCACGAACTTCGAGCGCGGCGTGCGAAGCGGCTGATTGGCCACCAGCGTCATCGCGATCTCGGAGCGCTCCGCAGCGCGAAACAGGATCTCCTTGATCACCAGCGGGCAGGCATCGGCGTCGACCCAGATTTGCATCCTCACCCCGCGAGCGTGCGCCGGCGCGGCGCTGTCAGTCGCCCATGCGCGCGGAGAGCTCGTGCACGATCACGCCCTCGATCGGATCGGCCGGCGCCGACTGCCAGGGCGAGCGCTCGATCATGCGCAGCGCGTCCGCATAGCCCGCTTCGCAGCGGCTGCTGATGCCCGCGGCGCTGAAATCGATGTCCTTCATCAGGTCCTCGCTCGCGAGCGCGGGCGCGAGCAGGCGCAGCACGTGCATCGTGGTGCCGCAGCCCCACGCGCATAGTTCCTTCAGCGCGTCGTCGTTGCCGCCCGCTTCGGCGAGCCGGCCGGAGAGCTCGCGGATCACGTGGCGCAGGCGATGAATCTGCTTCTGGCGCGCGATGTGGCTGTCGGCGCGGCTCGCGTACTGGATGTCCTTTTGCCGGCCCATCACCTCCCAGAGCGATTCGGGCTCGGGACCGGTCGGCTGCCAAACGTTGACCGAGAAAATCACCGAGTCGCGCCGCGGCTTGTCGTCGAACACCGCCTCGATCGGGGTATTGGAGTACACGCCGCCGTCCCAATAGCCTTCCCCGCCGATGCGCACCGCCGGAAACGCCGGCGGCAGCGCGCCCGAGGCCAGGATGTGCTCGAGGCTGAGCGGCGCCTCGCGGCTGTCGAAATAGCGCATCTCGCCTTGCGTCACGTTGACCGCGCCCACGGTGAGCCGCGGCGCGTTCGCGTTGAGTGCCGCAAGATCGACCAGGTCGCCCAGGGTCTCGCGCAGCGGCTCGGTGCTGTAGTACGAGGCGCGGTCGAGCCCGACCCGGGCCTGCACGCCGCCCCAGAGAGGCGCGCGCGGGACGAAGAAGGCCGGAATGCCCTGCATGACGGTGGAGAGGTTCGAGAACACGGGACTGCCGAGCGCGCCCCAGCCGTTGTTGCCGTGCTCCACGCGCTTCCAGAACTCGCGCAGGCGCGCCATGCGCTCGCCCGGCGCATTGCCCGCGATGAGCGCGCCGTTGAGCGCGCCGATCGAAGTGCCGATCACCCAGTCGGGTTCGATGCCGCGCTCGTGCATGGCCTGATACACGCCCACCTGGTAGGCGCCGAGCGCGCCGCCGCCTTGCAGCACCAGGACCACCTGGCCGGGAAGACTTTGCCTCACGCGATACTCCTCACCGTGACTTCTTGTAATCGAACAGCACCCTGCCGTAGGGCAGCGTCAGGTCGGCGATGAAGTGCAGCCCGCCGAGCACCTTTCTCACCGGAAGATCGGCGACCGGGGCGTTGACATGCGCCACAAGGTGCAGCCGTGCCGGCCCCGACCAGGCCCCTTTCACCTTGATGTCGTTCAGATTGTAGGCGACGAGCTGCGCGATGGCCGGCGTGCCGTCGACGTCCGGAATGATCCTGAGATTGACCTGCGTCTTGCCCATCTTCTCGACGATGGAGGCGGACGAGCAGGCTTTGCGCCCGTGCACGTCGTACAGCAAGTGCTGGTGCTTGTAGCCCATGGTACCGATGGCGACCTGCACGCCGGCGTACTCGAGCGTGCCGGTGAGCGTGTCATGCACGATCTCGAGCTTCGGGTGCGCGTGCTTTTTCGGGAAACCCCAGATCTCGCGCCCGCCGGCGATCGGCGGCTCGTCGTCCAGGTACATCTGGGCGGTGAAATTGACGTTCTCGGAGCCAAAGCGCGCCGGAATCACCACCCCCGATTCGGTGTAGTTGCCGAATCCGGCCGAATCGGGCATGCGGATGAACTCGTAGAGCACCGTGTCGCCCTCGGGCTCGAGGGGCTCGGGAAGCGCGGCGCGGATGGCCTCCGCGTCGCTCTGGTAGGAAATGATGAGGTACTCGCGGTCGATGAAGCGGTAGGGCCCCGCCGGATACGACGGCGGGGCGAGCGGCATCGACGGCAGCAGAAGAACGTCGTCTCTTTTAATGGTTGTCCTTTGTTCGTTCGGCGCTGTGCGGCGCGCCTAGTGCGCGGTCCAGCCGCCGTCGATCGGCAGCATGGCGCCGGTGATCGAGGCGGCGCCGGCGGAGCAGAGAAACGCGGTCAGCGCCGCCACTTCATCCACTTCGACGAACTGCTTGCTCGGCTGAGCGGCGAGAAGCACGTCGCGCTTCACGGCGTCCTCGGCGATGCCGCGCGCCTTGGCGGTGTCTGGAATCTGCTTCTCCACGAGCGGCGTGAGCACATAGCCCGGGCATACCGCGTTCACGGTGATGCCCCGCTCGGCTACCTCCAGGGCCACGGTCTTGGTGAAGCCGGCAATGCCGTGCTTGGCGGCGACATAGGCCGACTTGAACGGGCTCGCAACCAGCGCGTGCGCGGAAGCGACGTTGACCACGCGGCCCCAGCCTTTCTGCTTCATCTCCGCAAGCGCAAGGCGCGTGGTGTGGAACGCCGCGGAAAGATTGATCGCGATGATGGCGTCCCACTTGTCGAGCGGGAACTCGTCGACCGCCGCCACGTGCTGGATGCCGGCGTTGTTGACGAGCACGTCCACCGCGCCGAATTCCGCGACCGCCTTCTTCATCATCGAGGCGATGGCGTCCGACTTGCTCATATCGGCGTCGTCGTAGGACACCTTCACCTTGTGGCGCGAGCGCATTTCGGAGGCGATGCGATCGATCTCGGCCCGCTCGCCGAAGCCGTTCAATATGATATTTGCGCTTTCGGCGGCGAGGCGCTGCGCGATGCCTAGGCCGATGCCCGACGTGGAGCCGGTGACCAGCGCCGTCTTTCCCTTCAGCATGTGATCTCCCTTGAAATGGGGCCTCAGTCGCGCATGGTCGCGAATCCCTTACTGACCGTCTCGCCGGCGCCATGGGCGCCGGGTTGGGCGGCCGCAGCGAACTCGAACCGCCGGCGGACGCAGGGTGCTGCGCATGCTGCAAGTCAAATGGCCGATTCACAAACAAGCGTGACCGGTCGGGCTGCCGCGCGCCTAGTGCGCCGGCGCACGCGTCGGGCTGGTGCGACGCTCCCGCGGCCGAACGTGGAGCGCTGCACACGTCATCAAAAAGGGGCGCCGCGTAGCCTCGCCACAGCGCAATATGCCCTTGAGCGCCGCGTGCGTACTGGCATTGTGTGCAACGATGACCTCGACCAATCTCGCCACGCGGCTTGCCACGTCCGGGCGGCTGCTGGTCCGCTCGGGAATCGAAATCGGCCGGATCCTCGACTCGATGCTCGGGGACGGCGACCCCGTAACGTCGAACCTCTCGCCACAGCTGATGCTCCTGTCGAAGCTCCTTCGCGTCGAGCCCGCGAATGGGACCATGCTGCTCGCGTACTCCGACAACAAGAAAGCCAACGCGGCGGCGCTGGCGGCGCACTCGCTCGTACTGTGCTGCAACCACCGCGGCTCGCAGTTCGCATTCGGGGGCGATAAACCCAGGCATGTCGCAGATGCGGGCCAGCCCTGTATCCGCTGCGAACTGCCCACGACGCTACTGGGCACGCTGCAGCGCCGCGGGCGCGTCGCCCCTATCCAGGTGCCAGCGCAGGCAACCGTGCGCTGCGACCTGCGCATGGGCGTACAAGTCTTCGCCTCCAGGCTGGTCGATGTCAGTATCGATGGCAATTGCGAGTTGATCACCGACCCGCTGATCCCGCTGTGCGCGGGTACGCGGCTGGAGCGCGCACGCGTTCGGCATGCTTTGGCCGACCCCATTCTTGTCGATTTGGAAGTGCGCCACACGAGCCGCATCACTCTTCCTAACGGCAAGCGGGTGAGTCGGGTCGGCTGCAAAGTGCTCGGCCCGGGCGAGGTCCTGGAAGAGCTCATCCAGCTGTTCATCATCGACCTGGGCTGAGCGGGGCGGCGCAGCCGACGCCATCGTCGATAGGCCGCTCGGCCCTGGAAAGGACGGCGCCCAGACCGCTCGCCGGGACTTCCTTAAGTTGTTGTTCTGGTCGGCCCTCACGCGCCAAGAACCATAGCCAAGCGCGAGGAACGCTACGTTCGCGCTACCTTTAGATCCGACGGTTTTCTGCGTCCTTAGGGTCTGCGTCCGACCCCGTGCGGCTAATCAACGTTCGTGCTTGGGAAAAAGACTGGCGCCATCGATTTACGTCTCTTTTTGGTCTCAAAGGCATACAGTCATTCTGAGGATCGCCTCAGGAGCCGTGGACATGGGCCTGCTTGGACGCGTGCTTTCATTGTCATCTGTGCCGCAATACCGTTGGCGTCGACGTTGGCTGGCGCGCAACAAACTGATCGAGTACGTCGAATTGGCTTCCTTGCGGAGGGCGGCGATTACGCCAAACGCAAGAAGCCGTCGGTCTACCATCAAGCGGTCTTGCGCGGCTTGGCCGAAAGGGGTTTCGTGGTCGGTCGAAACTTGACCATCGACTACAAATTTGCAGAAGACAAACGCGATTAACAGTCCTGCTTTACCCCTGCCACACCCCGTACCCCTCCTCCCTCAGCGCAATCGCCAGCTCGACTTCCATGTCGCGCGCGGCACTGTAGGGCATCGGGTTGGCGTAGGCGTAGAGCTTGGGTAAGAGGCGGATGCCGAAGCGCTCGACGTAGCGGTTCGAGCGCTCGCCCTTCTTGTGCTTCTCGAAGCGCTTCTCCGGGCTGAGCCCGGTCATGCCGACGTAGACGCAGGGTTTGGTTGCGTCGTAGTCCGGGTTCGCGCGCCGGAAGCGCGCGAGCTGCAGCACCTCGGGCGAGAGCTCGATCACGTAGACGTTGTGGTGGTGCTTTTTCGCCACGGCGTGATTATCGACCGCCCGGCAGGTTTGGGCCGCGGGTCGCGCTACAGCCCCGGCAGAAATTCGCGCAGGAGCGCGTTGAAGTCCATCGGCCGCTCGAGGTACACCGCGTGCCCGGCGCCGGGGATGGCGATGACGGGTGCGTCCGGGCGCTCGGCGGCGATCGCGCG
>JBFKNN010000190.1:0-5583 GCA_041629335.1 Burkholderiales bacterium
CATCGCGCGCGAACCAGCCGACGGTATCGAAGCTCGGGGCGAGGGGGCACACGCCGTCGAGCGGGATGCGCCCGTGCGTGGGCCGAATGCCGAAAACACCGCAGAAGCTTGCCGGCGCGCGCACCGAGCCGCCGGTGTCGCTGCCGAGCGCGAAGTCGCACAAGGCGCCGGCCACCGCGGCAACCGATCCGTTGGACGAGCCGCCCGGGATGCGGCCCGGCGCGTTGGGGTTCACCGGCGTGCCGTAATGGGGGTTCTCGCCATTCAGGCTGTACGCCATCTCGTCGGTGTGCGTCTTGCCGACGAGGTCGGCGCCCGCATCGAGCAGGCGCCGGACTGCGGGTGCGGTGGCTGCGGCGGGCGCGTGCGTCTCGAGCCAGTCCGGACTGCCGAATCCGGTCTTGTGCCCGGCGATGTCGTAGATGTCCTTGGCTGCGAACGTGGTCCCGGCGAGCGGCCCGGCGCCGGAGCCCTTCAGCGCGGCGTGCGTGTGCCGGCAAAAGGCGCCCAGCTTGTCTTGTTCGAGGATCGAGCTCATCGCGGCTCAGTTTGCCATAACCGTGCGCCCCGCCGCCCACTCGCGCAGCGCGCTTATTCTCTCGGCCATGACTACGGACAGCGGGCGCGTGCGCTCGATCTCGGCAGCGATGTGCCCGGTTGCCACCGGCTGCTCCGCGGCGTGCGCCTCGTAGAGCGCCGAGACGATGGCCTGCTCGATCTCGGCGCCGGAAAATCCCTCCGCGGCGCCGACCAGCCCCGCGACATCGAATTTCTCCGGGTCGAGCCCGCGCCGCTTGAGGTGTATCGAAAAGATTTCCGCGCGCGCCTCGACGTCCGGCAGATCGACGAAGAAAATCTCGTCGAAGCGGCCTTTCCGGATGAGCTCCGGCGGCAGCTGCTCGATGTCGTTGGCGGTCGCGACCAGAAAAACCCGGCTCTTGCGTTCGGCCATCCACGTGAGCAGGCTCCCGAGCAGCCGGCGCGACTCGCCACCGTCGCTCGATCCGACCGCGACACCCTTCTCGATCTCGTCCATCCACAGCACGCACGGCGCCATCGCGTCGGCAAACTTGAGTGCCTCGCGCAGATTGCGCTCGGTCTCGCCCAGCCACTTGTTGTATAACGTCGAGAAGTCGAGCCCGAGCAACGGTACGCCCCAGCTGCCCGCCACCGCCTTCGCCGCCAGGCTCTTCCCCGCGCCCTGCACGCCGACCAGCAGCAGGCCCTTGGGCGGATCGAGCCCGAGGCTTGCCGCACGGCCGAGAAAGGCCGCCCGGCGCTGGTCGAGCCAGCGCTTGAGTTGCTTCAGGCCCGCGACCTCCGAGAACTTCGTCGTGGCGAACTGGATCTCGACCGGCGAGTTCGCGCCGAGCATTTCCTGCTTGGCCTTCAACACGCGGCTGATATCGTCCATGGTGATCGCGCCGTCGTCGCGAATCGCCTGCCGCGCGAGCCGCCGCGCGTCGTCGAGGCACATGCCCGCCAGGTGCTGCACCAGAATATCAAACGCTTCCTGGTGGCCGGTCAGCCGGTCGGCGCCGCCGCTCTGGATAAATGACTGCGCCTCCTCCTTGATCAGCCCGCGGATCGCCGCCGCGTCCGGTATCGCGAGCTCGAAGCGCGCGCTCATGCGGTCAAGGTCTGGCGGCAGACTCACTTTGGGTCCCACCAGCACGATGGTGCGCGCCGTTTTGGCATACGCCTGCGCCGTATTCTTGATCAGTCGCTGGTTGACCGGGTTGTCGGTGTAGGGGTGGATGTCCAGCAGCACGTAGATGCCGTTCTGCGGCGTGGCATGGATGTGCTTCAGCGCACCGGTGATGTCGTGCGTCTCGGGGATCGGTCCGCGCGCCGCCGCCGGCCTTGCGTCGGCGCCTGCGGACCGGGCCGGGAACGGGTTCCTGCGCCGCAGCCCGTCGGTCACGTTCCATACGAACAGCGCCTGATTCTCCAGATTGGCCACGCGCTCCAGCAGCTCGAGCACGCGCGGCTCCTCGTGTGTTTCGATCGTCACGATCGGAAACCGCGAGCGGATGATGACCGTCAGGTCCCCCAGGTCGTTCATCGGGCACCGCGGGCCAGACGCTCAAGCAGCTTCTCGTGGATTCCGTTGAAGCCGCCGTTGCTCATGATCAGAAGATGATCGCCCGGGCGCGCCATGCCGGCGACCGCCTGCAACAGCTCCTCGAAGTCCGCGTAGGCGGCGGCCTTCGCGCCGAGCGGCGCGAGCACCGCCTGCGCGTCCCATTCCAGCCCCGCGCTGTAGCAGAATACGTGGTCTGCCGCCGCCAGGCTCGCCGCGAGCTGCTCCTTCATGACACCGCGCTTCATCGTGTTCGAGCGCGGCTCGAGCACCGCAACGATGCGGGCGCCGTCGACTTTCGCGCGCAGGCCTGAAATCGTGGCGGCGATCGCCGTCGGATGATGGGCGAAGTCGTCGTACACGGCGATCCCGTTCACCGTGCCTCTCAGTTCCATGCGCCGCTTGACGTTGCGGAAGGTGGTGAGCGCCGCGACGGCCACGGCGGGCGGCACGCCCGCGTGACGCGCCGCCGCGATCGCCGCCACCGCGTTCAGCCGGTTGTGCGTGCCGATCAGGTCCCAGCGCGCCCGCCCCTGCTGCGCACGCTGCCACAACACGTCGAACGCGCCGTCCGGCCCCTGCGGCCCCGCGCGCCATCCCGATTCCACGCCGAAGTATTCGATCGGCGTCCAGCAGCCGCGGGCGAGCACGCGCGCGATCGCAGCGTCCGCGCCGTTGGCGATCACCAGGCCCTGGCTGGGTATCGTCCGCACGAGGTGATGGAACTGCAGCTCGATCGCGCCGAGGTCGGCGAAGATGTCCACGTGATCGAACTCGAGATTGTTGAGGATCACCGTGCGCGGCTGGTAGTGGACGAATTTCGAGCGCTTGTCGAAGAACGCGGTGTCGTACTCGTCGGCCTCGATCACGAAGAACGGCGGCTCGCCGGCGCGCGCCGAGGTGCCGAAGTTCTCCGGCACGCCGCCGATCAGGAATCCGGGCTGCAGGCCGGCATAGTCGAGAATCCACGTCAGCATGGCGCCCGTCGTCGTCTTGCCGGGGGTGCCGGCGACCGCGAGCACCCAGCGGCCGGTGAGCACGTTCTCGCGCAGCCACTGCGGCCCGGACACGTAGGGCAGGCCGCGGTTGAGGATCTCCTCCATCAGCGGATTGCCGCGCGTCACGACGTTGCCGACGACGAACACGTCGGGCGCGAGCTTTGCCTGGCTGGCCGAATAGCCCTCGATCAGCTCGATGCCCTGCGCCGCGAGCTGAGTGCTCATTGGCGGGTAGACGTTGGCATCGCACCCGGTCACGCGATGGCCGGCCTCGCGCGCGATCGCCGCGATGCCGCCCATGAACGTGCCGCAGATGCCGAGGATGTGAATGTGCATGAAACGACCTCGGGCCGGCCGCGTCGGCAACCGCCCCTGCCCGGACTGTCAAGGGCTGGAATTGTAACGCGTCCGCTCCGGATCCGCTGTGCCGGGGCGCTCTGTCGGACGGTCCGGAGCTGATGGCGCCGCCCGCAAACCTGGAATATGATGCAGCGAAAATACGGTGTCCGCGGAACTCGACCAGGGAGGCGTCATGAACTGGAATCCGGCACGTTTTCTGTCCACGCTGTCCCGGCGGCTGCGTTTTGTCGCGCTCGCGGGCTTCGCACTTATTCTTGCGGGATGCGCAGTCACCGACGGCGGGAGGTCAACCGCTGGTCAGCAGCCCCGAAACATCATCATCATGTTTGCCGATGGCGCCGCCGCCACCCAATGGGACTTCGGGCGGTATTCGAGCAAAGTCCTGCGCCAGCAGCCGTTCGCCGTGACCGACGTGGTGTTCAAGGAAGGCTCGCTGGGGCTGCTCAACACCAGCCCCGCCGGCCCGTACGTCACGGACTCGGCCGCCGCTGCCTCCGCCATGTCGACGGGATTCAAGGTGAACAACGGCTCGGTCTCGATCACCCCCGACGGCAAGGCTGTGCCTACGGCGATGCAGATCGCGAGGACGGCTGGCAAGCGCATCGGGATGGTGACCACGGCAACCGTGTACGACGCGACGCCCGCGGCTTTCAGCGTCAACGCGAAATCGCGCCGCAATTATCAGGCGCTGGTCGATCAGTATCTCGCGCTCGCGCCCGATGTACTGCTGGGAGGCGGCGCGGACTATTTCCTGCCGAAGGGCGCGCCCGGCGGCAAACGCGACGACGGCCGGGACGTGATCGAGGCGTTCCGCGCCAAGGGCTACGACGTGGCCCGCAGCACCGCGGAGCTCAAAGCCGCGCGCGGCTCGAAGCTTCTCGGCCTGTTCGCGGATGAGGACATGGATTTCGATCTCGAGCGGGATCCGGCGAAGGAGCCCTCGACCGCGGAGATGGCCGCGGCTGCGCTGAAAGCGCTGGCCGCCAGTCCCAATGGATTCGTCTTGCTGATCGAAAACGAGAATATCGACACCGCCGGCCATCGAACCGATGCGGCGTCGCTGATGCGCGCGCTGTGGGCGATCGATGACGCAGTCAAGGTCGCGCTGGAATTCCAGCGCGCCCACCCCGACACTTTGGTAATCGTCACTGGCGACCATGAAACCGGCGGATTCTCGCCGACGTATGCGCTGAAGGACCTGAGCACCCTGTCGAGCAAGAATCGTTTCTATGCCGGTGACCAGCAGCTACGGATGCTGGAAGGCATCACCATCTCGCTCGAAGCGGCCAAGGAAAAACTCGGCAAGAAGCCGTCGGCTGAAGCAGTAGACGAGCTGGTGGCCAAGCATTTTCCGGGGTTCCGCCTGGACGCCGACCTGCGGGACCTGATACTCAAGGGCAGGACGATGGAGCGCAACTTCAGCTACGCGCCGCAGAGCGCGCTCGGGCAGATGGTTGCGCGCCAGACCGGCTACTACTGGGGCACCTCCGGGCACACTCCGGAACCGGTCGTGGTCGGCGCCATCGGCCCCGGTGCGGAGTTGTTTCGCGGCTACCAGGACAACACCGATTTCGGCCGGCACCTGCACCGGTTGATCCAGGGCAAGTAGCGCCCGCCGCGACAATGGCCATTCCGGAGAAGGCGGCGCACCCGCCCGTCACTCGTCACTCGTCACCGCTTTTCGACTTCGATCGTGCCCTTCATGTTAGGGTGCAGGCCGCAGATGTAGCCGTAGCTGCCGGCCTCATTGAACACGAGTGACGTGCTCTCGCCCTTCAAGATCACGGGCGTGCGCAGCGTCGAGGCGCCCTGCACGGTT
The DNA here is from genome assembly GCA_041629335.1 of Burkholderiales bacterium. GTDB lineage: Bacteria > Pseudomonadota > Gammaproteobacteria > Burkholderiales > SG8-41 > JBFKNN01. The sequence goes on from JBFKNN010000190.1 coordinate 5,261, forward strand.
ACCTGGTGCGGCGAGTCGTCGACGTTGGTCCAGGTAATGGTCTGGCCCGCCGTGACCTTGATCGCCACGGGCGCAAAGGCGAAATTCGCGACGTTGACGTCGTTCATCCCCGACTTCATCGCCACCGGCCCGGTCGGGAACTTGCCGGCGAGCTGCGCGAGCGAGATCACGTAGTCCTGCTTCTCGTGCGGCTTGTGGCACACGAAGCAGTTCTTGATGTTGGCATTGGCCTTCTGGTTGGGCTTGCCGTCGGCGGTGAACGACGCGTACTGCCAGTCGCCGTTGCGCCATTCCTCGGGCACCGCGGCGCCCCAGCCCCGGCG
>JBFKNN010000191.1:0-5545 GCA_041629335.1 Burkholderiales bacterium
CGCGTAACACAGGTGATGGCCCATCTCGCCGGGGAATACGAGGTCGTGCTGATCGCCCGCAGCGACGGCGTGCTTGCCGCCGACGTGCGCCCGCTGGTGCGCCTGTCGCTCACGGTCATCGTCGAGGAGGGCGGGCGGCGCGAGCAGGGCGGCTCCGGCGGCGGCGGACGGCTCGACTACGGCATGTTCAGCGACGCGCTGATCGAGGAATACGCGAAGAAGGCCGTCGACCAGGCGCTCGTCAATCTCCGCGCGCGCCCCGCGCCGGCCGGCACCATGACCGTGGTGCTCGGCCCGGGCTGGCCGGGGGTGCTGCTGCACGAGGCGGTCGGGCACGGTCTGGAGGGCGATTTCAACCGCAAGGGCACCTCGGCCTTCAGTGGGCGCATCGGCGAGCGGGTCGCGGCGCCCGGGGTCACCGTCGTCGACGACGGCACCATCGCGCGCCGGCGCGGCTCGCTCAACATCGACGACGAAGGCAACCCGACCCGGCACAATGTCCTCATCGAGAACGGCGTGCTCAGGGGTTATTTGCAGGACAGTCTGAATGCACGCCTGATGGGCGCGCCGCTCACCGGCAACGGCCGTCGCGAATCGTACGCGCATGTCCCGATGCCGCGCATGACGAACACCTACATGCTGAACGGCGACAGGGATCCGCAGGAGATCATCGCCTCGGTGAAAAACGGGCTGTATGCCGTCAATTTCGGCGGCGGCCAGGTCGACATCACCAGCGGCAAATTCGTGTTCTCCGCGTCCGAGGCGTACGTCATCGAGAACGGCAAGGTCGCATACCCGGTGAAGGGCGCCACGCTGATCGGCAACGGCCCAGACGCGCTGACCCGGGTCGCGATGATCGGCAACGATTTGACCCTCGACCCCGGCGTGGGCACCTGCGGCAAGGAAGGCCAGAGCGTTCCGGTCGGCGTCGGGCAGCCCACGCTGCGAATCGACGGGTTGACGGTGGGCGGGACGGTCTGACCGCAGCGTTCCCGCATGCTGCTGAAGGTCATCGGTAACCTGCTGCGCGGCGGGCGCGCCAAGGACGACGGCGCCACGCGGGATCAGGCCGGGGAAGATGCGAGCGGAGATTCGGCTGCCGAGCTGATCCGGCAGGCTGAGCACCTGGCGAAGGCGGGCCGCCTCGAGGACGCACTCTCCTGTTACCGGTCCTGCGCAAGAGCCCATCCAGGCTCGCGCGCAGCCTATATCGGCATCGGCAACGCGCTCGTCGATCTGTGGTGCACGCACGAGGCGATCGAGGCGTTCGAGAAGGCGCTGGAGCTCGCGCCGGGATCTGCGGAGCTGTTCTCAGCGATCCTCTTTTTCCACCACTACCGGATCCCCCCCGACCGCGAGCGTATTCTCGAGCTGTCGCGCAGATTCGGGCAGGTGATGGAGCGCGCCGTTCCCCGCATGGCGCCGGCCGGGCCTGCCGGGGCGGCGCCGGGCCGCCGCGTCCGCGTCGGCTACGTCTCGCCCAACTTCTCGCGGCATTCGGTGGGCTATTTCATGACGCCGGTCATCGCGCACCACGACCGGGACCGGTTCGAGGTTTACTGCTACTACTCGCACGCGCTGTCGGACGACACCACCGACCGCGTGCGCCAGCTCGCTGACGGCTGGCGTGACATCGTGCATCTCGACGACGACACCGTTGCGCGTATGGTCCGGGCCGACGGCATCGACATCCTGGTCGATCTCGCGGGGCACTCGAAGGGCAACCGGCTCGGCGTTTTCGCGCGCAAGCCCGCGCCCGTGCAGATGACATGGCTCGGTTACCCGGACACGACCGGCCTTGCCGCCATCGATTACCGCATCACCGACCGGATCGCCGATCCCCAGCCGGAGGCGGACCGCTGGCACACGGAGCGCCTGCTGCGCATGGACGATCTGTTCCTGACTTACCAGCCGCCGGAGGACAGCCCGCCCGGGGCGGCGCGGGACGCTCCGGCATCCGGGGTCGTGTTCGGGTCGTTCAACAACCTGGCCAAGCTGAACGAGCCGACCGTCCGGCTATGGTCGCAGATCCTGTCGGCGGTCCCGGATTCGCGCCTCGTGATCAAGGCGGGCTCGCTCAGCTATCAGGGAGCCGTCGAGCGTTTCACGGACTGTCTTGAAGGCCACGGCGTCGATGCCGACCGCGTGGAACTGCTGGGCTGGGTGCAAGGCCGGCGCGAGCACCTCGCGCTCTACGACCAGGTCGACATCGCCCTCGACACATTTCCCTATAACGGCACCACCACCACCTGCGAAGCCCTGTGGATGGGGGTGCCGGTCGTGTCACTCGCGGGGGACGCCCACATGTCGCGGGTGGGCGCGACGCTGCTGCGGAGCGTGGGGCTCGACGACCTGGTTGCCGCGAGCGGGGAAGACTACATGCGGATCGCGGTGGAGCTCGCGCAGGACGCCGGGCGGCGCCGCGCGCTGCGCACCGGCCTGAGAGCGCGGATGCAGTCCTCGCCGCTCCTGGACCACCGCGCCTTCACGCGGAAGCTCGAGCGCCGCTTTCTCGAAAGCCTGACTGCCCGCGCTTAGCGCTCAGGGATTCTGGTTGCCCGTCCGGCGCGCGGGCTTCTGCGCGCGCAGGTTGACGCTGATCGCCTTACCCCCGAACACGATGCGGCTCGAATCGTCGAACAGCCCGAAGTCGCCCACGCGGACGATGTCCCCGAATCCGGCCCGCTCGAGGTACGACCGCAGGATTGTCTCGTTCAGGCCGACGTGGTGAAAGTCGGCGTCGTCGACCTGCCCGCCGAACATCATCCGCATCACGTAAAAACGCTCGCGGTCGCTCAGGCCCGGGTCGATGAAGAGCGTGCACAGCGTGTCCAGGTCCGGAACGCTCGCGTACAGGGTCCCGCCCGGTGCGAGAATGCGATGGAACTCGCGCAGCGCCGCCGGCAGTTGCTTGGCGTAACCGAGGTGCTCGAGGACGTGCGACGCGTAGATCGCGAGAACGCTGTCATCGCCGAAGGCCGTGAGATCGGTGCAGCTTCCGACATGGTCAACGTGCGGGCCGGGGTTGACGTCCACGATCTGCCAGTCGGGATGCCGGGCGTGGCCGCCGATGTGCAGCCGGATCGGGCCGGACAGGGACCGCGCCGGCCGCGCGGCGGGTTTCGCGCCGCGGCGGCGAACGAGATTTCTCAGCAACGACACTAGCATTGAATTTTTTTCATGCGCGGGTGGCCGCTGCTGCCTAGATTAGCAGAGATCGCAGCGGACCCGGCGCGCCCCGGCGGTGACGAGAGACTTCGGCGCGCTGCGCGAGCCCGCTGGCCGCTCCCTGGTCCAAAGCGGGTCCGGCCGCGTTCTTTTCCTTTATAATGCGATACTTTCCGAGTGAGATGGATGTCATGCGGTACAAGACCGACGACCTACGGATCAAGGAGATCAAAGAGCTCACGCCGCCCGCGCACCTGCTGCGCGAGTTTCCGCTCACCGAGGACGCCGCCAAGACCGTTTACGACACGCGGACGGCCATTCACCGCATCCTGCACGGTGCCGACGACCGCCTGCTGGTGATCATGGGGCCGTGCTCGATCCACGATGTCAAGGCAGCCAAGGAATATGCGGCGCAGTTGAAACAGGCGAAAAACCGGCTGGCGGCCGACCTGCTCGTCGTGATGCGCGTCTACTTTGAGAAGCCGCGCACCACGGTCGGCTGGAAAGGTTTGATCAACGACCCGAACCTGGACGGCAGCTTCCGCATCAATGACGGCCTCAGAATCGCGCGCGAGCTGCTGCTCGACTTGAACGCCTCCGGCATGCCGGTGGGCTGTGAGTTTCTCGACATGATCACACCGCAGTACATCGCTGACCTGGTGTCGTGGGGCGCGATCGGCGCGCGCACGACCGAGTCGCAGATACACCGCGAGCTCGCCTCCGGGCTGTCGTGCCCGGTCGGGTTCAAGAACGGCACCGACGGCAGCATCCGTATCGCCGTCGACGCGATCCGCGCGGCACAGGCGCCGCACCATTTCCTGTCGGTGACCAAGGGCGGGCATTCGGCCATCGTCTCGACCACCGGCAACGAGGACTGCCACGTCATCTTGCGCGGCGGCAATGCGCCGAACTATGATGCGGCGAGTGTAGATGCCGCCGCCAGAGGGCTTGCGGACGCCGGCGCGCAGGCGCGGCTGATGGTCGACTTCAGCCACGGCAACAGCAGCAAGCAGCCGCAGAAGCAAATCGACGTCGGGCGTGACGTGAGCGGGCAGATTGCCGAGGGCGAGGACCGGATCTTCGGTATCATGGTGGAAAGCCACCTGAAAGCCGGGCGGCAGGACCTGATCCCGGGCAAGCCGCTGGTTTACGGACAGAGCATTACCGACGGATGTATCGGCTGGGAAGACAGTCGCGGCCTGCTCGACACGCTGGCGGACGCGGTGCGCAAGCGGCGCGTCAGGGCCGAGGTCGAGGCCCAGTAGACACAGGGGCGGCAATCAGGGCAGCGTACGATTCGAGTGCCACCGACAGGGAGAACATGGCGCAGCAGGAATACGAGATTGAGCTAGCCTCCGATCACGACAATCTGAGCAAGCTCGAGCGCGTCAGCAAGGGCGCGGCGCTGACCGACGAGATCTTCGGCCTGGTCGGCCGCTCGCAGTTCTTCGCGGAGTTCTCGCGCGAGGACATCTCGATCCTGTCCGGCTACATGGACGTCTACCGCGCGCAGCCGGGCGAGCTGATCATCCGCGAGGGCGACAGCGGCGACTTCATGCTGCTCATCATCGAAGGCGCGGTGGACATTCTCAAGCGCGGCATCCGCGGCGAGCAGTTCATGACCAACGCCGGCCCCGGGATGACGCTGGGCGAGATGTCGATGATCGACGGCGAGCCGCGGTTCGCCACCTGCCTCGCGACGCAACCCACCGTGTTTGCGGTGCTCAACCGCGACGCCATGGCGCAGATCATCCTCGACCAGCCGAGCCTCGGATCCAAGATTCTGGTCAAGCTGGTAACCATGCTGTCGCTGCGGCTGCGGCAGACGAGCGCGAGGCTGCTGAAGTACATGGAAGGCAGCCGCTAGCGGGCGCCGGCCGCGCCGTTGCCCGATCCGTTGTTTCCGATCCGCCACCTAGTTTGCGGCGCGCTGCTGTGCATGGCCTGCGGCGTGCAAGCGCTCGAGCTTGCGGACGACCGCGGCGTTGCGGTGCGTCTTGCCGCACCTGCTGCCCGCATCATCACGCTCGCCCCGCACCTCGCCGAGATCGTGTTCGCGGCCGGCGCGGGCGCGAGGCTCGCCGGCGTCGCGCGCTTCAGCGATTTCCCGCCGGCGGCGAGCGCGCTGCCCGAAGTCGGGGATGCGGCGCGCGTGGATGCGGAGCGCGTCCTCGCGCTCAAGCCCGATCTGGTGCTCGCCTGGCGCAGCGGCAATCAGGCGGCGGATATCGCGCGGCTCGAGGCGCTCGGCATGACCGTGTTCGTGACCGAGCCGAAACGGCTGGCGGACATCCCGCGGCTGATGCGGGCCGTGGGCGGGCTCGCGGGATGGGCAGCGGCCGCCGCCGGCGCTGCGGCCGCCTTCGAGCAGGTAGTC
>JBFKNN010000192.1:0-5543 GCA_041629335.1 Burkholderiales bacterium
CCGCCGCGATATTGGCTGCGCACCGCTCCTCGCATTCATCCCGTTTTGGCCGCAACGCATCACGTGGGGATTTATGAAATAGGTTCTAAGCCTGCTTGAGCCAGGCGAGCGCGGCTTCCCTGGCGCGGAAATCGAAGTGCTTCACCTCGGCTTCGACAAAATGACTGGCGATGCCCGGTGCGATCGACAGGAATCCGCTGTCGGTCACGGCGGCCACTCTCGCGATCTTCCTGTGATGGTCGCGAACGAATTTGAAATGAGAAATCAATGCGGCGAAGTCGCTCCAGCCGGGGAACGATTCGGTGCAGATCATCAACCCGCGCAGCTTGCGGTTGCTCTCGATATACGGATCCACGGCATGGGCGAGGCGCTCGAAGTCCGACGCCTCGAGCGGACCCGACGGCGTCACGATGAGTATCCCGTCGTCCTCGTGCAGCTCGTAGCGCAGCATGAAAGATTCCCTGTGTTCGCTCTTCACCGCCGCAGAACCGCGAGCGGCATCATTGCATAGAGCGCCACCATCGCCACGTAGACCGCCCCCGACACCGGGTCCCGGGCGGCGACGTACTCCTCGATGGTGAGGCCGCGCAACCAGATTACCAGCGAGAACTCGGCGGCGAGCAGCAGCGCAAGCGCGATCAAGCCCATCGCAATCCGCACCGCCACGGCCTCCGACAGCCCGGCGCGCGCGATGATCCAGGAGGCGGCGACAACGATGACGCCGAGCATGATCGGCATCTCCATCAGTTCAGCCGCCCGCGCGCCGAACCGGGGCACCGCCCACAGCTCGCGGATCACGCCGAGCACGAAGCCGGCGCCAAACACCAGCGCGAAATAGGCGGCGCCCGCCTTCAGGGTCTGCAGGACTGTCGCCGGCGTTGCCGGGCGCATGGACACGCGGCTCACGAGGGCACGCGCCCGGTAAGCTCGCCGCTCTGGTAGTCCCGGATCGCCTCCTCGATCTCCTCGCGCGTGTTCATCACGAACGGCCCGTATTGCGCGACCGGCTCCTTGAGGGGACGGCCGGCGAGCAGGATGAAACGCGCGCCGGCGTCTCCCGCCGCCACCTCGATGCGGCTGCCCGGCGAGAGCACGCCGGCGCTGCGCTGCTTCAGCGGCCGGGCCGCCCCGGCGGCCCCGATCTCGACGCTGCCCTCGTAGGCGAAGACGAATGCGCTGTAGTCCGGCGCCACCGGGTGGACGAACGTGCCGCCCGCAGGCAGCTCGACGTCGAGATACAGCGGATCGGTGGTGAGCCCCTGCATCGGCCCCGGTATCTTCCGCCCGCCGGCCTCGAGCGTGCCGGCGATGACCTTGACGCGCCCGCCCTCCGGTAGCGTCACGACCGGAATTTCCGCGGCGGGAATGTCGCGGTAGCCTGCCGGCTTCATCTTCTCGCGCGCAGGCAGGTTGATCCACAGCTGAAAGCCGCGCATGCGCCCCTTGTCCTGCTGCGGCATTTCGGAATGGATGATGCCGCGGCCGGCGGTCATCCACTGCACGTCGCCGCTCTTGAGGTCGCCGCGGTTGCCGAGATGGTCCTCATGGAGCATGTGCCCGTCGAGCATGTAGGTCACGGTCTCGAAGCCACGGTGCGGATGACTTGGGAATCCGGCGATGTAGTCGTCCGGATTCTCGGTGCCGAACTCGTCGAGCATCAGGAACGGATCGAGGCGCGCGTGCTGCGTGCGCCCGATGCTGCGGCGCAGCTTCACCCCTGCCCCGTCGGACGTTTCCATCGATTCGATCACCTGCTGCAGGCTGCGCGTGCTCATAGGCGCCTATTGTACCGCCGCCGGTGTTCAGTCCAACGTTCCGGAAGCGGCGACGATCCACGGCTCGAACCGCTTGCCGAAGGCGATCGTCACCGACAGCGGCTCGCGCGTCGTCGTCGCTCCCGCGGGCGGCGGCGTGCGCGAACGATCCAGTGCGGCGCTGAACTCGAGCGGCACGTTGATCCGGGCCGCGCTGAGATCGGTGAGTGATCCGGTAAAACGGGTCTTGCCGCTCGCCTCGATGCGCGCCGGCTTGAGCAATCCGCGAACGATGGCATAGCGCGCGGCTTCCGGATACTTTGCGCGCAGCGTAGCGTAGTCCAGGCCCGCATCGACCGCGAACAGACGCGTGGACGTTGCTGCCTCGCGGCGCGCGGCCTCTTCTGAATTCCTGGCCTTGCGCTGGAACTGCACCTGGTCGGGTTGGGCCGCCGCGAGTGCCGAGTCCCGGGTTGCCCGCGCCTGCGCGCGCCGCACGGATTCGCGGTACGCGGGTCCGTCGAGCTCGAGCACGATCAGCACCGCCTTGTGCGACAGGTCCCGGTACCACCGTTCGTGCCTGCGGGCTGCCGCTTTCACGTCCACCCCCAGGCTCGCGAGCTTGGCCTCGTTGAGCCACGCGGCCCCGTGGCGGCCGAGCGGAAATTCGTCCTCGGGATCGCCGGACAACACCCGCCAGTCGAGCCCGATCTCCAGTCCGCTGTTCTCCTCGCGCCAGCCGCTGCGGTACGGCACCCGCAGCTCGCGCTCGGAGAACCTGAGCACGCTGGTCTCGCTGCTGCGGTTGTAGGCGACGCCGGTCAGCGCGACGGCGTTGGTCGCGAGAATCAACGCCGCGCCGGCGATGAACGTGCGCTTGCGCGACCAAATCATCATCGCCCGCCACCGAAAATCTGGTAGCCGCGCGCGCGCAGACGCCGCAGGATAAACAGGAACAGCACGGCGGTCAGCCCCAGCACGAGGAAGAACAGGTACTTCGGCATCACGTCCCACCACCAGTCGAAGAATTTTGTGTAGAGGAAGATCACGAAGAAGGTGATGCCGCTGTTGGTTACCTCCGGCCATTGCCGGCGCGCGCCGAGCCACGCCACGCCGGCGGACAGCGCGAAGCCCAGCACCTGATAGGCGCCTTCGATCACGTCCGGGTCGGTGTCCCAATAGCTGCCGCGCCCCCAGTGCGAGAGCACCAGCACCGGCAGCAGCAGCGTCAGCACCCCGAACAGCCGGTAGGTCGCGGCAAAGCCCGCAAAGCGGCGGTGGTCGACCACCTGCGGGACGAGAAAGAGCGCAAGCGCCGCGGGAAAGAAATTCTCCGGCCGCTCGCCGAAGTGCAGCCAGTAGAGGCCGCCGAAGGTCCCGGTTCGCGCCGAGATGAACGAGACGATGCACAGAATCCCGGCCACCAGCAGCAGCCGCAGATCGCAGGTGTAGGCGAGCAGCAGCGCAAAGGCGGCCCACGGCAGCAGCGCGTTGTCGGTCGGCGTCAAATTGAAGATGCTGCCGAGCATGACGATGTTGAGCACGAAGCACACGAATGCGACCAGCGCCGCGAGCTTGGTGAAATAGCCGCTCTCGTCGCGGCCCTGGATATAGACGGTCGCTGCGAGTGCACCGAGCGCGGCGAGCAGAAGGATCGCCACCTGCCCGGCGGTCGGGAACCAGCCCCAGAACTGGTAGAAAAGGAAGAAGACGCTCGCCGCCAGCGCGAGCGCGCCGATGAAGGAGGCGACGCGCATGCCGAGCGAAAGCTGCTTCGCGCGCACGTCGTGGTCGATGTCGAACGCCTTGCCGTAGCGGGCCAGCAATTCCTGGTGGTAGCACTCGATCGCGGCGCGCTGCACGTCGTCGAGCGCGACCACGCGATCGCGCTCGAGCCGCTCCAGCTCGCGCTGGAAGACGCGGATCTCATCGGCGCGTTGCTGCGCTTCGACGCGGGAGTGAATATCCATTGCCTGGCTGTGCCGTTCGGGTCGCGGGGCCGTTCAGCGTGCGCGCGACCCACGCAATGGGCATTCTAGATGCTCGAGGCCGGCTTCGGCATGCTGTAAGAAACCTGTTTCAAGACAAGTCGTTACTGACACGACCGGGAACCGATTCAAGCACGCAGCCGATGCGGTGCCTGCGCGGCGCCCGGCACCCGCAGCGCGGCAGTCAACTCGCGCGCGTTCTTGACGTCCTCGATCCCGCCGACGATCGCGATGATCCGCTCGACCGCGTCGTCGGACAAGAGTCCCGCCGCGGCGGTGCGCAGCTTCTCGACGATCTCGGCGCGAGTGAGCGGGTCCGACGGATCGCCCCTGGGCACGGCGCGGCGGTCGATATAATGCCCGCCGCCGCTGGTGCGCAGTTCGACCACCGCGCCGGTGCCGGAGACGCCGGGGTCCATGTCGACTTTCACCCGCTCGCGCGCGAACGCGTCGACTGCCGGGTCCATGATGCGCGCCGGCTCGAACTGCTCGAGCCAGCAGCGGCGGTCGTGCAGCACGACCGCTGCAATGTAGCGCGTGGACAGCAGCGCCTTGAATTTGTCGCTCCAGCCGAGCTCTCCGTGCATATCGTAGACCGGCTTGGACAGCCCGATGCGCACCTGCGTCACGCGCTCGGGCTTCAAGTCGTGCGCCTTGATCAGCGTGAACAGTGAGGTGATCACCGTTTGCAGCGAGCTTGCCGCGGGCCACAGGCGCAGCGCGATGCTCTCCAGCTCCCAGCACCTGCCGAGAGCCGCCGTCACGGCATCCGGGTCGCCGCCGTCCGAATATGCATGGTAGATGCCGCCGTCCGGATGCGCCAGAATCTCGGGCGAGGCGGTGAAGCCCTGCCCGGCCAGCAGCCCCGCCATCAGGCCCGAGAGCGCGCCACGGCACTGGTGGAACTTGATCGTCGGCGTGCCCCAGTGCGCGAAAGTGCCGGCGGACTGGCTGCCGGCCAATCCGAAGGCGTTGCGCTGGCGCCCGGCGTCGAGCCCGATCAGCCTGCCCACCGCCGCGGCGCCGCCGAACGGTCCCACCACGCCCGGCGAATGCCAGCCGCGCGCCCGGAAAGCGGAATACTTCGTGCCGAGCGCCACGCGCACCGAGACCTCGAGGCCCGCGGTGACCGCAGTGAGGAGCGCCCGGCCGTCGAGGCCGTCGCGCTCGGCGATCGCCAGCGCCGGCGGCACCACCTGCGGCGTGGTGTGATAAAGCGTCGGCCGGTGCACGTCGCACACCGTCACCGCGGTCACGAGGTAGCCGTTCAGCAGCGTCGCGCCCGAAAGTGAAAGGCTCCCGCCGCCGATGATGCTCGCTTCGTCCGACCGGCCGAGCGCGCCGGCCAGCGCCCGTATCTGCTTCACTTCGTCGCCCCGCTGCCCCGCCAGCGCGCTTGCCAGCGTGTCGAGCAGAATGTCCTTCACCCGTTCGCGGATCGCGGCGGGAATATCCTCGTACTGGAGTGCGGCGACGAACCGGGCGAGGTCGGAAGTGGGTGTTGTTGACATTGCGTCCTCCCTGATCGGCTCCTGCGAAAAGCGCCTGCTCGCCGAACACCGGCCGGGAATCGGCGGCGGCGAGCCGCTGGCCGCGACTGCCGCCTCTCCTTTCGTCGCGCGATGTGCCCGGACAGGACCCGGAGCACACCACGCGCCCCTCAAATCGAAAGGAAATGTCCTGCTGGTCTTCTTCTTGCCGCAGTCCCGCCGTCCGGTGCTGGGGTGAGACCCCGTTTTTTAGCGCTCTTTCCGGACGCTGGATCCTGCGGTTCCAATATTTACCACAATGTCGGCGATCG
>JBFKNN010000193.1:0-5522 GCA_041629335.1 Burkholderiales bacterium
CCCTAGCCCCTAGCCCCTAACCCCTGATCTATGTCCTTCTCCACCCTCCGCTGGCGCGACGGCGCGCTCGAGCTGATCGACCAGCGGCAACTGCCCGAGCGCGTGGCGTACGTGCGCTGCGCCTCGGCGCGCGAGACCGCCGATGCCATCCGCGCGATGGTGGTGCGCGGCGCGCCGGCGATCGGCTGCACCGCGGCTTACGGGGTTGCAGTGGAAGCGCAGCGGCTGAAGGACGAGCCGGGCACGCGCTTCGGGGCAGCGCTCGACGCCGCCTTCACGGCGCTCGCGGCAAGCCGGCCGACCGCGGTCAATCTGTTCTGGGCGCTCGCGCGCATGCGCGAGCGCCTCAAGGCGCTCTCGGGGCAGGACCATGCCGCGGTGGCCGATGCGCTGCTTGCGGAGGCGCATGCAATCACCGATGAGGACGTGCGGCTCAACCGCATGATGGGCGAGCACGGCGCGGCGCTGATCGCCGATGGCGCGCGGGTGCTGACGCATTGCAACGCCGGCGCGCTCGCCACCGCCGGCCACGGCACGGCGCTCGGCGTCATCCGCTCGGCCGCCGCCGCCGGCAAGCGCGTCTCGGTCATCGCCGACGAGACCCGGCCGTTCCTGCAGGGGGCCCGGCTAACGGCGTGGGAGCTGCAACAGGACCGTATCCCGGTGACGCTGATCGCCGACAACGCCGCGGGATTCCTGATGAGCCGGGGGGAGATCGACGCGGTGATCGTCGGCGCGGACCGCGTCGCGGGCAACGGCGATGTCGCCAACAAGATCGGCACCTACCCGGTCGCGGTGCTCGCGCGCCGCCACAACCTGCCCTTCTACGTCGCCTGCCCACTCTCGACCATCGACCGCGCGATCGCGAGCGGCGCCGACATCCCGATCGAGGAGCGCGACGCCGCCGAGGTCGCCGGCTACGGCGAACTGCGCTGGGCGCCGCGCGACGTGCCGGCGCGCAATCCCGTGTTCGACGTGACGCCCGCAGAGCTGGTCACCGCGCTGGTCACGGAAAAGGGCGTCACGCCCTCCCCCGACCGGCGTAAGATCGAGGCACTGTTCGCGAAATAGCGAGGTCGCCGTGACAGCGTTTTTGGCCCGCACCGCCTCTACCGCGTGCCGCCGCTTGTGCCTGCTCGCCGCGTTCGTCCTGATCGCGGGCTGCCAGAGCGTCTACTTCCACGATGCCGGCGCGCCGCCCGCCCCGCTCGTCCACCCGCTCGACCGCCTGCCGTTCACCGAGTACTGGACCGGGATCGTCTTCAACGGCGAGAAGATCGGCTTCACCCGCTACACGATCCGGCCCGCAGCGCGGAAGCCGGGCCACTACGAAGTGCTGTCCGAGGCCTCGTTCGTGCTGCGCTTCCTCGGCATCGAGAAGTCCATCAATCTCAAGTCACGCGACCTCATCGCCGCCGATCTCACGCTCGTCGACTTCGACTACGACTACACGATCGACGGCAGCGCACTGAAGCTCGCCGGCGTGCTCGAGGCGGGCAAGCTCAACGTGAGCATGGTGAGCGGCGGCAAGCCCGCCGCGGAGACCTACAGCCATGACGGCAAGCTCTACCCCACCAGCGTGACTGCGCTCTACCCGGTCGTGCACGGAATCTCGCTGCAACGCGAGTACGAGTACCCGGTCTACGACGGGCAGACGCAGACCATCGCCCGGGTGCAGCAGAAAGTGCTGGGCTACGAATCGAGCCGGTTCTTCGAGGGCAACGCGTTCAAGCTCGAGACCACGCTGCACGGCCAGAACGCGACCACCTGGATCGACGCGCGCGGGCGGCCGGTGTTCGAGCTCGGCATGCGCGGCGCGATGATCTCCGCGCTGGAAGACGAGGCGAGCGCCAGGCGCTACCTCGCGCTGGCGGCGCTCAACAAGCAGGAGGCGCTGATCGAGTTCAGCGTGATCCGCCCGGAGCCGCCGCTCGCCGACCCGCGCCGCGCGGCGCGGATGGTGGTCGAGATCGAAGGGCTCGACCGCCCGGCGCCGTCGGATGCGTGGCAGCGCTGCCGGCGCGAGGCCGGCCGGGACACCTGCGAGATCGTCACCGCTCGCCCCGGCGCGTCATCAGGGGCCAATGCGCCACTGGAGAAATACGTTCTTCCCTCGATCACGGTGCAGAGCAACGATCCGAACATCCGCGTCACCGCGGGCGAGATTGCCGGCGGCGCGGCCGCCCCGCGCGAGCGCATCGCGCGGCTGCTGAAATGGATGGACGCGAACATCGAGAAGGCGCCGATCGATGTCTTCTCGGCGCTCGACGTGCTGGAGAAACGCAAGGCCGAGTGCCAGGGCCACGCCTATCTCTACACTGCGCTCGCACGCGCGATGAACGTGCCGACGCGGGTGGTGAACGGGCTCGCCTACTCCGAGACGCTAAAGGGGTTTCTGTACCACAGCTGGGTGGAGAGCCTGGTCGACGGGCACTGGCTGCCGATCGACCCGACCTTTAGCCAGCCGGTGGCCGACGCGACCCACATCAAGCTCTTGGAGGGAGAGCGGCTCTCAGACCTGCTGCCGCTGATCGACTGGGTGGGGAAGCTGAAGCTGCGCGTGCTCGCGCTGGAGCACGACAGATAGGATGCGGCCCAGGGTACGGCGTAGGGTGCGGCTTCAGCGCACCACCGCTGCGCGTGCTCGCGCCGAAGTACAGCAAATAAGATGGTGCGTAGGGTACGGTGTAGGGTGCGGCTTTAGCGCACCAGGACAACAAGATTGGGCGCGACCCGATGCGAGCCCGGCCTTCTTTCGGCATCGCGATGGTGCGCTAAGGCTGCGCCCTATTTTGTACTCCGCGGCGCGGCGCTGCGCTGAAGCTGCACCCTACGTTGTACTCCGGTTCGCGGCGGCGAAGCCGCCGTCAATCACCAATCACCAATTCCTAGTCACGCATCACGCCGCTTAGAGCGTGAGCCCGCCGCTCACCTCGATCACCGCGCCGTTGATGTAGCTCGCCTCGTCGGAAGCGAGGAAAGCGAAAGTGTTGGCGATCTCTTCCGGCTTGGCGAGCCGCCCGAGCGGCACCTTTTCCTCGAGCGCCTTAAGGACCTTGTCGGGAATCGTGCTGAGGATGCTGGTGCTGACGAAGCCCGGGCACACCGCGTTCGCGCGAATGCCCTTCCGGCCGAGTTCGCGCGCCCAGGTCTTGACCATGCCGATGACGCCGAACTTGCTCGCGGCATAGTTGGTCTGCCCGAAGTTGCCGTAGAGGCCGACGATCGAGGAAGCGTTGAGGATCACCCCCGACTGCTGCGCAAGCATGGTGTTCACCACCGCCTTGGTCGCGTTGTAGACGCCCTTCAGGTTGATCTCGATGACGTCGTCGAACTGCTCGTCGGTCATGTTCTTGAACTGCGCGTCCATCACGATGCCGGCGTTGTTTACCAGGCAGTCCACGCGCCCCCACTTGGCAATCGTGGTGTCGACCATGTTGGCGAGCGACTGCGGATCACGGACGTCGACCACGCAGCCGAATGCGTCGCCGCGGCTCTCCTTGCACATGCGCACCGTCTCGTCGATCAGCTCGGGCTTGACGTCGCAAACCACCACCTTGGCGCCTTCATGGGCAAACTTGACCGCTGTGGCTTGTCCGATGCCCCGCCCTGCGCCGGTTATGATCGCCACCTTGTCCTGAAGCCTCATGTGCTTCCTTTCATTGTGTTAATTGTGCGCAACATGAAGTTGCGCTGCACAATGTAGCCCAAATTGGCGCGATGCACAACGAAATGGATCACACAAGGGTCTTCGACAGACAATAAACCGCAAGGCCTTGGGGTAGAAGCACGTTTCGCCCCAATACCTTGTGCAGCATTGGATTTGGGCCTAATTCGTAACCACTTGTTTATTCGAAGATTGTTACTTCGGTGCCGGCCGGTACCCGGTCGAACAGCTCGATAATGTCGGCATTGCGCATACGGATGCAGCCGATCGATCCAGGCCGTCCCATCGGCACATGGTCGGGGCTGCCGTGGATATAGATGCAGCGGCGCATGGTGTCGACCTTGCCCAACCGGTTGAAACCCACTTCGCAGCCCGACAGCCACAATATGCGGGTGAGGATCCAGTCGCGCGTCGGTGATTTTGCGGCCAACTCGGGTGAATAGATCTCGCCCGTGGGCCGGCGCTCGACGAACACCGTGCCGGGCGGCGCGCCAGCGCCAATCTTGGCCCGGATGATGTGCCGGCCGCGCGGGGTGCAGAAGCTGCCGTTCTCTTCGCCGGGTCCGTTTTTCGAGGTCGAAACTGAATATCGTGCAGCTACACGACCAGATTCATCCATTAAATCTAAACACTGCGACGATATGTTGATGTTGATTCTAGACATGCTATGGGGCCGTGCGGCGACCCGCGAAGAAGGCCTGCAGCAGTTGCGCCGCCTCTGCCGCCAGAACGCCGCCGGACACCGTCGCGTGGTGGTTGAGCCGCGCCTCGGCGAAAAGATCCACCACGCTGCCGCAGGCCCCGGTCTTGGGGTCCCGCGCGCCGTATACCACCCGCGCGATGCGCGCGTGCATCATGGCGCCGGCGCACATCGCGCATGGCTCGAGCGTCACGTACAGCGCGCAGTCGGTCAGGCGATAGTTGCCGAGATGCTGCGCAGCATCCCGCATCGCAACGACCTCGGCATGCGCGGTCGGATCGTGTCCCGAAATGGGCTGGTTGTAGCCGCGGCCGATAACCGCGCCGTCCTTGACCACCACCGCGCCGACAGGGACCTCCCCTGCCTGACCGGCGGCGTCGGCCAGCGCCAGGGCTTCGCGCATGAAAGCTTCGTCGCTCACGGAGAACTGCAAGGCAAAAGGAGGAAGGAGGAAGGAGGAAGGAAAAACGAAAGAGCCGGAAACGCAGGCGCGGCGCCTTGCCCTGACCCTTCCGCCTTTCGCCTTCCGCCTTCCGCCTTCACTGTTACTCCCACTCAATCGTCGCCGGCGGCTTGCTCGAGATGTCGTAGGTGACCCGGTTGATCCCCTTGACCTCGTTGATGATGCGGCTGCTGATGTGGGCCAGCACGTCGTAGGGGAGCGGATACCAGCCGGCGGTCATAAAATCCCTGGTCTCCACCGCCCGCAGGGCCACCACGTACTCGTAGGTGCGGCCGTCGCCCATGACGCCGACGCTCTTGACCGGCAGACACACGGCGAAGGCCTGGCTGATCTTGTGGTAGTGGCCGGTGCGGTAGAGCTCCTCGATGTAGATGGCGTCGGCCTGGCGCAGGATGTCGGCATACTCTTTCTTCACTTCGCCGAGGATCCGCACCCCCAGGCCGGGACCGGGGAACGGGTGGCGCCATACCATGGCGTGGGGCAGGCCCAGCTCTTCGCCGATGGCCCGGACCTCGTCTTTGAACAGCTCGCGCAGCGGCTCGAGCAGCTGCAGCTTCATGTAATCGGGCAGCCCGCCGACATTGTGGTGGCTCTTGATGCTGTGGGCCTTGCCGGTCTTCGCCCCGGCCGACTAGATGACATCGGGGTAGATGGTCCCCTGCGCCAGCCATTTGGCGTCGGCGAGCTTGCCG
>JBFKNN010000194.1:0-5511 GCA_041629335.1 Burkholderiales bacterium
ACTCGCTCACCGCAGGCGCATCATGGCGGGCCGGTCCCAGGACCCGGCTGACGGCCACGGTGCAGAAGGTCGGCGAGCAGCGCATGTTGAACGACGAGACCAACACGCTGGCGCAGCAGATCCCAGCTTATACTGTATTCGATATCAAGCTTGCCCATGTCACCGGCGGCTGGAGGCTGGAGGCGGGAATCAAGAATCTGTTTGACAAACAGTACTACACGCAGGGGGGTGTTAATGCGTCGGGGGTGGTGCGGGTGTTTCCCGCCCCTGAGCGGAACGCCTATGTGACTGTTCGCTACACCTTTCGCTGAGCACTCGTGCTGCGCGGCGCGGCACTCCGCCGCGCCCACCGACCGCGGGCCGCGCGCAGGCCGCGGTTTTCTCATTTTTTCAATTCTTTGCTATTGTTCGCCTCGTGACGACCATGACCAGTACCGGGCTGTACCTGCGCCTGTTGCGCTACGTGGCGCCGTACTGGCGGGTCTTTGCGCTGGCGCTGCTCGGCATGATGATCGTAGCGGCGACCGAGCCGGCCCTGCCGGCGCTGCTGAAGCCGCTGCTAGACGGCACGTTCGTGCACCGGGACGAGACGATCATGCGCTGGATGCCGCTCGTGATCGTCGCCCTGTTCGTCGTGCGCGGGCTCGCGGAGTACCTGGCCTACTACTCGATCAACTGGGTCGGCAACAAGGTCGTCATGGACCTGCGGCGCGCCATGTTCGGGCGGCTGCTCGAGCTGCCAACTCCGTACTACGACGACCATCCGACCGGCAATCTCATCTCCAAGCTCACCTTCGACGTCACCCAAGTCACGGCGGCGGCCACCAGTGTCCTTACCGTGATCTTCAAGGACACGCTCGCGATCATCGGGCTGCTCGGCTACATGCTGTGGCTCAACTGGAGGCTGACGCTGCTCGCGCTCGTGATGGCGCCGATCATTGTCGGCGTGGTGCGGTTGATCAGCATGCGCCTGCGCTTCACCAGCCGGGAGACGCAGCGTGCGATGGGCGACATCACGCAGGTGCTGGGCGAAGCAGTCGACGGGCACAAGGTGGTCAAGCTGTTCGGCGGCCAGCGTTACGAGGACGAGCGGTTCGGCGGGCAGGCGAACCGGCTGCGGCGCCTCGCGATGAAGCAGGCGGCAGCGGCCGCCGCGAGCGTGCCGGTGGTGCAGTTCGTGGCGGCCCTGGCGCTGGCAACCATCATCTATCTGGCGACACGGCAAACAGGCGGTGACGAGGTCACCGTCGGCGGGTTCGTCTCCTTCATCGCGGCAATGCTGATGCTGACTGCGCCATTGAAACGGATCACCAGCGTCAACGAGCCGTTGCAGCGCGGGCTGGCCGCAGCCGAAAGCGTGTTCGAGCTGCTCGAACAGACACCGGAGCCGGATCGTGGCGCAACCGCGATCGAGCGCGCCCGCGGCGAAGTCCGTTTCGAGGGCGTGCATTTTACTTACGGTACCGCGGCGCACCCCGCACTGGAGGGGATCGATCTTGCGATAGCGCCGGGCGAAAACGTCGCGCTCGTTGGACCGTCGGGCAGCGGCAAGAGCACGCTCGCCAGCCTGGTGCCGCGCTTCTACCATCCGGCGCGCGGCCGCATCACGCTCGACGGCCACGACCTCGAGACGCTCGGTCTCCAGAGCCTGCGGGCGAACATCGCCCTGGTGTCGCAGGACGTGGTCCTGTTCAACGACACGGTGGCAGCCAACATTGCCTACGGGGCGATGAACGGTGCGCCGCGCGCCGAGATCGAGCAAGCGGCCGAGGCGGCGCACGCGATGGAATTCATCCGCGCGATGCCGGAGGGGCTTGACACTCTGGTGGGCGAGAACGGGGTCAAGCTCTCGGGCGGGCAGCGGCAGCGGCTGGCAATCGCGCGGGCCTTGCTCAAGAACGCGCCGGTGCTGATCCTCGATGAAGCGACCTCGGCGCTCGACTCCGAGTCGGAGCGCCACGTCCAGGCCGCGCTCGAAGCGCTGATGCGGGGGCGCACGACCATCGTGATCGCGCACCGGCTGTCCACCGTCGAGCGGGCGGACCGCATCGTGGTGCTCGATCGCGGCCGCATTGTCGAGACCGGAAACCATCGCGAACTCTTGGAGCGCGGCGGCTTGTACGCGAAACTGTATCGTATCCAGTTCGCGGCCGACCCGGCTCTCACGTCGTAGCGCGCCATGGCACACATCTCGGTTGTGATCCCGGTGTACAAGGCGGAGGGCTGCCTCGACGAACTTTACCGGCGGCTCGTCGTCTCCCTGGGCGGGATCAGCCAGGACTTCGAGATCGTGCTGGTAGAGGACTGCGGTGGCGACCGCTCCTGGGACGTCATCCAGGCTCTCGCGGCGAACGATCCGCGGGTGAAGGGCATCCAGTTCAGCCGGAATTTCGGACAGCACTACGGCATCACTGCGGGGCTCGACCACTGCGACGGCGGCTGGGTGGTGGTGATGGACTGCGATTTGCAGGATCGGCCGGAAGACATTCCCCGGCTCTACGCCAAGGCGAGAGAAGGCTTCGAGATCGTGGTGGCGCGGCGGGAGGGTCCCCGCAATCACCACCGGCTCAAACGGCTCGGCTCGTGGATGTTCTACCGGCTGTTCAGCTACCTCGCCGAGGTCGAGTACAGCCAGACCGGCAATTTCTGCATTGTCTCGCGCAAGGTCGTCGAAAGCGTGCGGTTGATGAGGGAGCGCCTGAGGTTCTTCGGCGCGCTGATCAAATGGACGGGATTTCCCTCCGCGACCGTCGACGTCCAGCACGATCCGCGCTACGAGGGCCGGTCGACCTATACGCTCGGCAAGCTGTGGCGGCTCGCATCCGAGACCATCATCGCGTATTCGGACAAGCCCCTGCGGCTGTCGGTGCAGCTGGGCTTCCTGATCGCGCTGCTCGCGTTCTGCTATGGCGTCTATATCCTCGGGCACGCGCTGCTTTACGGGTCGGCGATCACCGGGTGGGCGAGCCTGATCGTCTCGATCTACTTCATGGGCGGGATCATCATCGCCATCCTTGGCATGCTGGGCATCTACCTCGGCAAGACTTTCGACGAGGCCAAGAAACGCCCTCTTTACATCGTGATGCGCACCACGTTCGATGCCCAACCGAAGCCTGATTGACGCGACCCCGTGGGACCGTCCGGCGCTCGGCCTCGACACGTTCGAGGTCAAGGCCGCGACACCCGAGGCGATGGCGCAGGTTGAGCGGGCGCCCGGGCATTACACGATCAAGGTCGACCCGCTTGCTCCCAAGGGGCTGCTGCACGAGCATGGCTTCTACTACTGCGACACGCTGATCGAGCCGTACTGCGCGCACAAGCATTTCATCCCGCACCGCAGTCCGGACGCGGCCGTCACGCGCGATCCCGCGCTCGACGCGGTGATGCGGATCTGCCACGGCGCGTTCGTGCACGGCCGGTTCCACCGCGACTTCAACATCGACCGCGCGCGCGCCGACGCCCGTTACGACCGCTGGCTGGCCGAAATGCACGGGAACGGGCAGGTGTACGGATTGCAGGATCGCGGTGAGCTGGCGGGATTCGCGGCGGTGCTCGGCGGGAAGCTCGTGCTGCACGCCATGGCCGAGGCGCATCGCGGCCGGGGCAGGGCGCGCTTTTTGTGGACCGCGCTGTGCGAGACGCTGTTCGCCGCCGGTGAGCCGGAGATCTCGAGCTCGATCTCGGCCGCCAACCTGGCGGCGCTCAATCTTTACGCGCGGCTCGGATTCCGGTTCCGCGATCCTGTCGACGTCTACCATCGGGTGGTCGAATGAGCTATTTCTATCTCAGCTGCACACTGCTGCTCACCGTCTACGGCCAGGTCGTGATCAAGTGGCAGGTGGCCAACGCCGGGGTGTTTCCGGACACGCCGCAGGGCAAGGCGCTGTTCCTCGGCAAGCTACTGCTGAATCCGTGGATCATCTCCGCGCTGGTCGCGGCGTTTGGCGCCGCGCTTACCTGGATGGCCGCGCTGACCCGGCTCGACCTGTCGCATGCTTACCCGTTCCTGAGCCTGACTTTCGTCCTGGTGCCCGTGCTCTCGGTCATGCTGTTCCATGAGCCGGCCACGATGCCGAAGGTCGTCGGCATCCTTCTGGTCTGCGCCGGGGTGATCGTGGGGAGCCAGGGGTGAAGCGATGCCTGCGCTGCCGGACACCGTTTGCAGGCGATGATTGGCGGTGCCCGCAGTGCGGTTTCACAGCGGCGAGACTCAAGGGTTTTCCGGCGTTCGCGCCCGAGCTGTCCGGCGTAACCGAGGGGTTCGATCCGGCGCTGCATGCGGAGCTGGCACGGCTGGAGGCGGGAAACTTCTGGTTTCGCGCGCGCAACCGGCTCATCGCCTGGGCAATCCGGCGGTATTTTCCCGAGGCGAAGGCCTTCCTCGAGATCGGGTGCGGAACGGGATACGTTCTGAGCGGGGTTGCGGCGGCATTTCCGCACGCGCAGCTCAGCGCGAGTGAAGTCCATGCGGACGCGCTGCCGTACGCGGCAGACCGGGTGCCGGCTGCCGCGTTCTTTCAGATGGATGCCAGAGCGATTCCGTTCGAATCGGAGTTCGATCTGATCGGCGCCTTCGACGTGATCGAGCACATCGAGGAGGATGAGGAGGTGCTGAGCGAAATGCACCGTGCCGCGGTACCGGGCGGCGGCGCGCTGATCACGGTCCCGCAGCACCCGTTTCTGTGGAGCGCATTCGACGTGCACTCGCATCATGTCCGGCGCTATACCGCAGCCGAGCTGCGCCGAAAAGTCATTGCCGCCGGGTTCGAGATCGTCAGGATGACCTCGTTCGTTTCTCTGCTCCTGCCGCTGATGCTGGCTTCAAGGCTCGCGCGGCGTGACGCGGGCGAAGGTTACGATCCGCTTCGCGAGTTGCGGGTAAAATCCTGGGTGAACGGCGCGCTGGAGAAGATGCTGGACATTGAGCGCATGGCGATTCGAGCCGGGGTTTC
The DNA here is from genome assembly GCA_041629335.1 of Burkholderiales bacterium. Taxonomy (GTDB): domain Bacteria; phylum Pseudomonadota; class Gammaproteobacteria; order Burkholderiales; family SG8-41; genus JBFKNN01. Next base: position 4,953 of record JBFKNN010000194.1, read on the forward strand.
CTGGCCGGCAGGGGGTTCGCTGCTGGTGGTCGCGAGAAGACGCAAATGAAGATCCCGTTCAACAAGCCCTTCGTCATCGGCGGGGAGCTCGACAACATCGCGCAGGCGGTACGCGAAGGGCACCTCTCGGGTGACGGGCCCTACTCGCGCCAGTGCCACACCTGGCTGGAGCAGCGCCTCAAGTGCGCGAAGGCGTTGCTTACCCACTCGTGCACGGCGGCGCTGGAGATGGCGGCGATCCTGGCGGACATTAAGCCCGGCGATGAGGTCATCATGCCGTCGTTCACCTTCGTTTCCACCGCCAATGCCTTTGTGCTGCGCGGCGGGGTCCCGGTGTTCGTCGACATCCGCCGCGACACCCTCAATATCGACGAGCGGCTGATCGAGGCGGCGGTCACCGCGCGCACGAAGGCGGTCGTCCCGGTGCACTACGCCGGGGTGCCATGCGCCATGGAGGAGATCATGGCGGCAGCCGCGCGACACAGCCTGATGGTGGTCGAGGACGCGGCGCAGGCACTGCTCGCCGACTACCGGGGTCGGCGGCCGGGCGCGATCGGCC
>JBFKNN010000195.1:0-5489 GCA_041629335.1 Burkholderiales bacterium
AGCCCTGGCTGCCGGCCCTGCGCCGCGACCTGACTTCGCGCAAGCACGCCGGGTCGCCGTGTGATCGGTGTACGTACCTCAGCTACTGAGCCTCGGCGAACGGTGGGCGATGATTGCTAAGGCGGAAGGCGAAAGGCAGAGCGAACGCCCCGTAGCGAGATCTTACTTCCTCCTTTTTCCTTCCGCCTTTCGCCTTTCATAAAGGCGGTACAGCTCGTCCTTGTCGCGCGGCCGCCCGCCCTCCCAGATCTTGCGCCAGTTGCCGGGCGGCGGCACTTCATAGCGCGGCTGGCCCTGCACCAGCATGAGCTGGCAGTTCCGGCGGCGCTCGTTCGATTCCTCGCGGTAGGTAATGATCCCCGCGTAGTAATGCAGCATCGCGCGCTGTGACTCGCCGAGGTACATGCTCGAGATGCAGTCGTATTTTTTCGGCAGCGCCCGCTCGAGCGATGCGACCATGGTGCGATAGCTCTTGCCGGCATCGATCCAGCCGATGAACAGGATGGCAAGCAGCGCCCAGATGGTGGTGATGCCCGCCGCCCAGATGATCATGGGGCGCTGAGGGCTGCGCTTGAAACCCGTGATAAAGCCGAGCCACGCCAGCGTGTAGAGCACGGCAAGGGTGAACGGCAACCACTTGAATCCCGGATCGTAGCCTGGCTGGATGGTGTGAAGGTGCCCGTGCAGCCGCACCGGCACGCCGAGCTCCAGCGCGGTCCAGTAGAACCAAAGGACGACCACGAAGAAAGTGAAGGCCATGACGCTGAACCAGTACCAGGCGCTGGCCGCGCCGCGCCGCAGGCGATCGGACTCGGGGGTTGCCAGCAGCGCGAGCGGGATGAGCAGGGGCAGCGCGTAGAGCTCGCGCGCGGGCGCGGTGCTCAATCCCGCGAGCGTGACGACGAAGCCCACGACTGGCAGGATGAATCCCGGCTTCGAATAGCCGGTGGTGCGGCTAGCCCACAGCGCCCACAGCGCGATCGGCCATACCGGCCAGGCGTACCACGGCAGCAGGCGAAGGTAGTACATCAGCCCGGCAGCGGTCAGTTCCCCGCCCGCCATGCGGGCCACGTTTTCCGACCACAGCCACTCCGTAAAGAGCGCCGGCGCGGTGGAATACAGCAGCGCTGGCCATATTGCAAGCCATGGCGCGGCGGCCAGGCAAGCCACCGCAAGCGTTGCCGCGTAGCCGCGCTTGCGCCAGGGTCCGAACGCCGGAAGCACCGCGGCGATCAGCACGGCCACCGCGGTCTCGAGCACGCCCTGGGTCATGAATACGAGCCCGACGCCCGTGCCGAGCCAGAACCCGCCGGCGAGCGGCCGACGCAGCGCGGCCGAGACGCCGTAATACGCCATCGCGAAGCCGGCGAGCGAAGCGGCGTCGTTGATCAACTGGTGGCTGCGCACGACCAGTCCGAAGCAGCCGAGCAGCAGGAGCATGGCGCCGATGCCGTGTCGCACTCCGTGCAGCTCGCGCCCCGCGAGCCCGCAGAACACGAACGCGAGCGCGATATAGAAGCCGGTCGCCAGCCGCGCCGCGTCGTGAAGCGGCAGCGCCCACGAGAAAAGCTTCGCGGCTGCGGCCGCCGACAGATAGAAGAATGGCGGCTCGGCAAGGAAGGTCTCGCCCGCGAGCCGCGGCACCACCCACGAGCCGCCCTGCAGGATTTCGTAGACGACACCGAAGGTGTAGGCCTCGTCCGGCTTCCAGGGGTCGTGGCCGATCAAGCCGGGCAGGATCCAGGCGATGCAGAGCGCCGCGATCCAGAGATGGCGCTGTGCGATCATCGGCGTTGGCCGTCGTGTGCGCGCATGTTGTTTTTTTTTGTTCGGGTAATTCGGGGATTATCGCACTTCGCGCGGCGTGGCTGTAGGGCGCGGCTTTAGCGCGCCGCTCCGCTGCGCTCGCAGCGGCTTCCTCCGCGTTTTCTCGCGTGGCGCGCTAAAGCAGCATCCTACGTGCTGGTGATCTCCGGGTCTTGGATCGGCTTTGCCAAAAAAGGCGTATTCAGCAGGATCTACATGATTAACGAGATTGGATCGAAGGCGGTAGAACGATTTGCTAATGCGTACCGGCAATACGCATTCAAGCAATCCTGTTAATCCTGTCCCATACGACTTGGTGATTTTCGGTGGGCTATGCCCACCCTTCGCTTCAGTCGGGCCACGGATCACGGATCACGAGTTCACTCAATCACCTTGAGCGCCTCCCCGGCGAGGGGCTCCCCGGTGGGGTACATCGCATTGAGCAGCCGCAGGTAACCCTCGGCGTGCTTGCCGAGCGGGGAAGTGCGCGCGAGCTCTGCGAACGTCATGCCGGGGCGCGCCGTGATCACGCGAAGCGTCAGCGGGCGCGCCGCTGCGCGCTCGGCATCGGTGATCGCGTGAAAGCTCGCCGCCGCTTCGTCGATCGCGGCGCCCCAGCGGTTCATGCCCTGCGCGTTGCGCGCCTGGCCGCCGATCAGGTACGCGTTGCTGCCGAGAAATATTGCCGTCACGCGCGTGGGCAGCCCGCGCAGGTTGAGGCTCACCGTGGCAGCGGGCAGCCCGTTGATCGTGGTCGGCGTCACGCTCGAGCCGCTTCCCAGCCCGAGCGCCTTGCGCAGGACGTCGGCGGGAGCGCCGCGCGCGGGGCCGGCCAGGCGCAGGTCGAGCATCGCTTCGTCCTTCGGCGCGGTCGCGGTAACCCGGTCCGGCCGGTTCTTGACGCGCCAGCCGTGCGGAAAGCGCATCGTGAGGCCGAGGTCCGCATGGTAGAGCGTGTTGTTGCGGATGATGCCCTGCTGCGGGCTGTCGGCGTAGACCATCCTGTCGACCTTGCGCAGGAACTCCTCGCGCGCGACGCGGGTTTGCGGCTGCTTGAAGCGCGCCGCCTCGCCCACGACCTGCCGGAAGCGCGTGTCGTTGTCGGGATGGGTGGCGAAGAGCCCGTGGTAGGCGCGTGGCTCGCGGCCCTCCTGCTTCGCGACCTCGGCGTCGAACAGTTCCTGGTTCTTCAGCACCCCGACGACCTGCACCATCGCCTGCGGATCGTAGCCGGTGCGCGCGAGATACTCGGCGCCGAGGCGGTCGGCCTCGAGCTCGTGCTCGCGCCCGTAGCCGGCGAGGAGCGCCCCGCCGAGCAGATCGATCACAGCGTCGCCGAGCCCGCCGCGCGCCTGCGGCACGAAGATCTGCAGGATCGAGGCACCGACCTGAGCTGCCGTTGCGGCGCTGATCTGCTGCACCGAGTGGCGCGCCGTGACGTGCCCGAGCTCGTGGCCCAGCACCGCGGCCAGCTCGGCCTCCGAGTTCATGAAGGCGAGGATGCCGCGGGTGATATAGATGTAGCCGCCGGGCAGCGCGAAAGCGTTGATCTCGGGCGAGTCGACGACGGTGAAGTGATACTCAAGACCGGGCCGGTGGCTTGCGCGGGCCAGCTTCTGGCCGACCTCGCTGACGTACGCCTGCAGCGCCGGGTCGTCGTAGACACCGTACTCCTTGCGTATCTTCGGGTCCTCCTGGCGCCCGACGCGGACCTCCTGCGATTCCGACATCATCACGAAGTTCGGGTTACCGGTCACCGGGTTCGTCGCGCAGTTGGCGAGCGCGAGCGCGGCGGCGATCGCCGCGAGCCGAATGGACACGCCAGGTTTCATGGACGCCATTCTATCCGCACCGTCTGGGTGCACCAACGCGCGCGCCCGAAATTGGTGCGCATGGCACCAATAACGTGCGGCGCGCGCATCGGTGCACGAGTCGCGCGACGACCGTAGCGGCCCGGCCATCGGAAACAATCCCGCACAAAAACATCTGCCTGCGCGCGCCGGACAGGCTCGCGCCGCAGCCTGGTATGCATCGTGCTCTGCAGCGCTCGTCGACCAATATCCGAGGAGCAAACATGTCAGCATTCGACAACCCGTACGATCCGAACGTCAAGCTCGGTTCCGGCTGCAGTTGCGGCCGGCACGCGAGCCAGCATGAGCACGAGGCCGCGAGCGAGGCGCTGGGCAGCCGGGCGGTCGAGTCGGCCGTGGTGCGGGCGCTGTTCCCGCACGATGCCGAGCGCCGCCGCTTCATGCGCGCGGTCGGGGCCGGCACCGCGATGGCCGCCATCTCGACCCTGTTCCCGCTCGCCGCGGCGAAGCAAGCCTTTGCGCAGGGCGCCGGCAAGATCGAGAAAACCAAGCTGAAGGTCGGCTTCATCCCCATCACCTGCGCCACGCCGATCATCATGGCCCAGCCCATGGGCTTCTACCAGAAGCACGGGCTCGACGTCGACGTGGTCAAGACCGCCGGCTGGGCGGTGGTGCGCGACAAGGCGCTCAACAAGGAATACGACGCCGCGCACATGCTCTCGCCGATGCCGCTCGCGATCACGCTTGGCGCCGGCGCGCAGCCGATCCCCTACACCATGCCCGCGGTCGAGAACATCAACGGCCAGGCCATCACGCTCGCCATGCGCCACAAGGACAAGCGCGACCCGAAGTCGTGGAAGGGCTTCAAGTTCGCCGTGCCGTTCGACTACTCGATGCACAACTACTTGCTCCGCTACTACGTGGCCGAGCACGGCCTGGATCCGGATCGCGATATCCAGATTCGCGTGGTGCCGCCGCCCGAGATGGTCGCCAATCTGCGCGCGGACAACATCGACGGCTTCCTCGCCCCGGACCCGGTCAACCAGCGCGCGGTCTACGACGGCGTGGGCTTCATTCATATTCTCTCGAAGGACATCTGGGAAGGACACCCGTGCTGCGCGTTCGCCGCGTCCAAGGAGTTCGTCACCCAGATGCCCAATACCTACCACGCGCTCTTGAAGGCGATCATCGATGCCACCGCATACGCGCGCAAGCCCGAGAACCGCAAGGAGATCGCCGCCGCCATCGCGCCCGCGAACTATCTAAACCAGCCGGTGACGGTGGTCGAGCAGGTGCTGACCGGCACCTTCGCCGACGGCCTGGGCAACGTGAAGAAGGTGCCGGACCGCATCGACTTCGATCCCTTCCCGTGGCACTCGTTCGCGGTGTGGATCCTTACCCAGATGAAGCGCTGGGGCCAGTTGAAGGGCAACGTCAACTACGCCGAGGTCGCGAAGGAGGTCTATCTCGCCACCGACGCCGCGAAGCTGATGAAGGAAGTGGGCTTGACGCCGCCGGCCGCCACCTCGAAGAAGTTCGTGGTGATGAAAAAGGAATTCGACCCGGCGCAGCCCGAGGCCTACCTCGCGAGTTTTTCGATCAAGCGTACGGCGGCCTAGATCATGGAGCGCTTCCTCAACTGGCGCGCCCCCGCGCTCTCGGTGCTGATCTTCCTGCTGTTCATCGGCGCGTGGCACGCGGCGACACTGCCCACCAGGGCCGCGCAGACGGTGGACGACGAGTACGCCAAGCTCGTCGGCAAGGCCGCCGCCACCGGGCAGATGTCGGCGTTCCCGGCACCGGCCGCGGTCGGCGCGAAGATCTGGACGCATCTCAAGGAGCCGTTCTACGACAAGGGCCCCAACGACAAGG
>JBFKNN010000196.1:0-5410 GCA_041629335.1 Burkholderiales bacterium
ATGCCCGGCGGACGGGCCGGCGGGGGCGAGGACGGGTGCATGGTAACAAACAACGTCCCCGCCCGTAACCGCCGGCGCCTTATTTTTCGAGCAGGCTGCGCAGCATCCACGCCGTCTTCTCGTGGATCTGCATGCGCTGCGTGAGCAGGTCCGCGGTGGGCTCGTCGTTCGCTTTCTCGACCACGGGAAAGACCGAGCGCGCGGTGCGCACGACCGCTTCCTGGCCCTCGACCAGCAGCGCGATCATTTTCTCGGCGGCGGGCACGCCAGCCGTCTCCTTGATCGAGGAGAGCTTCGCATACTCCGCGAAGGTGCCGGGCGCCGGATGGCCGAGCGCGCGGATGCGCTCGGCGATCTGGTCGACCGCCAGCGCGAGCTCGTTGTATTGCGTCTCGAACATGAGATGAAGCGTCTGGAACATCGGGCCCTTCACGTTCCAGTGGAAGTTGTGCGTCTTGAGGTATAGCGTGTAAGTGTCCGCGAGCAGGTGCGCGAGGCCCTCGGCGATCGCCTTGCGTTCCTGCTCGTTGATGCCAATGTCGATGGTTTTCATGTGCGTCTCCTTTCCATTCGGTTCGTTGTGAGGCAGCGGCCGTCCTCGCGGGCGCGCGCTCTTGCCTGCTAGGCGGCGAGTTCGACCATGTCGAAGTCGGCCTTGGCGATCCCGCATTCCGGGCACGCCCAGTCTTCGGGAATGTCCTGCCAGCGCGTTCCGGCTGCGATCCCTTCCTCGGGCAGCCCCTTGGCCTCGTCGTAAACGAAGCCGCAAACAATGCACTGATACTGTTTCATGTCGGTTTCTCCTGTCTTACGCGCTGACCTTGGCCAGCGTCGCGCGGTAGTGGTTGGCATGGCGCTCTTCGACTTTCGCGAGTGCGGCGAAGCGTTTCGCGGCCTTGGCGAGCGTCGCCGTGAAGCGGTCGGCGTGTTCCTTCGACTCCTCGATCTGCTCGTCCATCTCCTGCACCGCGGCCGTGTTGCCTTCCTGCTCGGCCAGGTGGCGGAATTTCGGGTACATCTCGGTGTACTCGTAGGTCTCGCCCGCGATCGCCATCTCCAGCGCCCTGGCGGGAGTCATGTCGACCGGGGGATACAGCAGGTCGAGGTGGCCGAACGCGTGCTGCACTTCCTGCGCGGCAGTTTCCTCGAATACCTTGGCGGTCTCGACGTCGCCGTGCGCGCGGCAGATCTTGGCGAAGTACAGATATTTGATGTGTGCCATCGACTCGCCGGCGAAGGCGGCCTCGATGTTCTTCACGGTTACGGATTCGGGTTTCATTCGGGTCTCCTTTCAATGGGTTGCGTGCGATTACGCGTGCCACCAATATAGGAGATCGCCATAGATTAATCCAATTGATTGTTATAAACCCAGCGATTGAATGGGACTATTGGGCGCCGCCGGCGTGGGCCCGCGCCTGATCAGGACTGCTTATTCGCGCATCAAAACATTTGCTTGGAAATCGCCGCGCGACGTTTCCACAATGTCCGCATAAGGGGCTGCGCCCGCGGCGAGGCAGCCCCGCTGACAACGCCGCCGCAACCTGCCTGGAGGAGATCGTGATGGCGCGCAGCGCGTATTCGCCGTTGTCTTCCCGCCTGCTGCCGTCCGCAGCAGCGTTCTGCAGTCCGCAGCAGCGACTTCCCGAGCGCGTCTCGCTCGAGCATCCGGCGATTGACGTGATGACGGATCTGAGGCGCCTCAGCGCAGTCGTGATCGGACCGGCCGACCCGGTGGACGAGGCGCACAGGCGCATGATCCAGCGCGGCGTGCGGCTGCTGCTGGTGCTCGACCACGAACGCAAGGTGACCGGCATTATCACCGCGACCGATATTCTCGGCGAGAAGCCGATGCGCGTCGTGGCGCAGCGCGGATGCCAGCGCAGCGAGATTCTGGTGAGCGACATCATGACCCCGCAGAGCCGGATCGAAGTGCTCGATATGGACGCCGTCGGCTCCGCCAAGGTTGGTCATGTGGTGGCGACGCTCAAGGGCGCCGGGCGCCAGCATGCGATGGTGGTCGAGCGCGGCCGCGAAGGCGAGATCAGGGTGCGCGGGCTGTTCTCCGCGACCCAGATCGCGCGCCAGCTCGGCGTCGCGATCCAGACCACGGAAGTGGCGCGCACTTTTTCCGAGATCGAGGCGCAGCTCGCCGCCTGAGCAATGCGGCAGGGTGCCGGATGGGAGGCAACATGAAGCTGCTCTTCCTGGGCCCGCCCGGGGTCGGCAAGGGCACGCAGGCGGCGTTCGTCACCGAGCGCTACGGCGTGCCACAGGTCTCAACCGGCGATATGCTGCGCGCTGCGGTGGGCAAGGGCACGCCCCTCGGGCGGCTCGCCAAGTCGCACATGGATTGCGGCGGCCTGGTGCCCGACGACCTCATCATCGATCTCGTGCGCAGCCGCATCGCCGAGCCCGACTGCGGCGCGGGATTTCTGCTCGACGGCTTCCCGCGCACCCTGACACAGGCACAGGCGCTCACCGCTGCCGGTGTCGAGGTCGACTTCGTGATCGAATTCTGGCTGGGAGAGGTCGCGCTGCTCCAGCGCAGCAGCGGGCGCCTCGTGCACCTGCCGTCCGGCCGGACCTACCACATGGTGTTCAATCCGCCGCGTGTCTCGGGTCGCGATGACGTGACGGGCGAGCCGCTCGCGCAGCGTGCCGACGACCGTATCGACACCGCCCGAAAACGCCTCGAGCTCTACCGGTTGCACGCGAACGCGCTCTCCGGCTACTACCGCGCGCGCGCCGGCGGTGCCGACGCGCACGCGTCGTGCTACGCGCGAATCTCCGCCACCGGCGACCGCCACCAGGTGCGCGACGCGCTGTTCGCCGTGCTCGATGCGCGCGTGCTGTCGGTGCTCGATCCGCGGCTGGCCGTGGCATCCACCGACGACGGCGGCGTCCAGCGCTAGCGCTTCGTCACGCCGGCTTGGCGTCGGGCAGCGGCGTCACCCCGGGCAGCTTGCAGGCGAGGATCGCCTCGCGCACGGCCTGGACCGCGCGCGGGCGGGGATAGCTGCCGCGCCAGGCGAGCGCGACGCGGCGCGAGGGCTCGCGCGGGGCGAACGGGCGCACCGCGATCAGCCGGTTCTCGGCGGTGCGGGCTTCGGCCGCGCTCGCGGGCAGCACGGTGACGCCGACGCCGGAGGCGACCATGTGGCGGATGGTCTCGAGCGAGCTGCCTTCGAGACTCTGCTGGATCGTGTTCACCGCGCGCTTCGCGCCGGCGCAGGTCTCGAGCACCTGGTCGCGGAAGCAGTTGCCGTTCGAGAGCAGCAGCAGGTTCTCCGCGCACAGGTCCGCGGCCGGGATGCGCGCCTTTTTCGCCCAGGGATGCGCGACGGGCACCGCGACCCGGAACGGCTCGTCGTAGACCGCCTGCGTCACCACGCCCGGCGCGGAGAACGGCAGCGACAGGATGATCAGGTCGAGCTCGCCGGTCTTCAGCAGCTCGCCGAGCTTGTCGGTGAAATTCTCCTGGATCAGCAGCGGCATCTGCGGCGCGCGCCGGTGCAGCAGGGGGATCAACTGCGGCATCAGGTACGGTCCGATGGTGTAGATGGCGCCGAGCCGCAGCGGGCTCGAGAGCTCGTCGCGCCCCTCGGTAGCAAGCTGCTTGATCAGCTCCGCTTCCTCCAGCACGCGCTGCGCCTGCTCGACGATGCGCGCGCCCGCGGGCGTCACCGTGACGTCGCCCGGGCCCCGCTCGAAGAGCTGCACGCCGAGCTCGTCCTCGAGCTTTTTCACCGCGACCGAGAGCGTCGGCTGGCTGACGAAGCACTTCTCCGCGGCGCGGCCGAAGTGGCACTCGCGCGCCACGGCGACGATGTAGCGCAACTCGGTAAGGGTCATCGCTCGGATCGAGGAGCCGCACGGCAACAAGGCATGGGCGGGATTATAACCATTGCCTCCGCTCGGCACCGGGCGCGATCCGGCTGGCCGCGGTCCCCAAAAAGAAACCGGAGAGACGTCCCGCTAGGGACGCTCCCCGGTCAACACTGACGAAGATGGCCGTTCAGCCAGGGTCAGGCCAGGTCGAAACGATCGGCGTTCATCACCTTGTTCCACACCGCCACGAAGTCCTGCACGAACTTCTCCTTCGCGTCCGCGCCGGCATAGACCTCGGCAATGGCCCGCAGCTGCGAGTTCGAGCCGAAGACGAGATCGACGCGCGTGCCGGTCCACTTGACCTTGCCCGTCTTGCGGTCGCGTCCTTCGAACACGTCTCCAGCCGGCTGCCACTCCGTGCGCATGTCGAGCAGGTTCACGAAGAAGTCGTTGGTCAGCGCCCCCGGCTTGGCAGTGAAGACGCCGTGCTTCGCGCCGCCGACGTTGGTCCCCAGCATGCGCATGCCGCCGACGAGGACCGTCATCTCGGGCGCGGTAAGCGTCAGGAGCTGCGCCTTGTCGATGAGCATGGCCTCGGGGGTCACCGTGTACTTGCCATTGAGGTAGTTGCGAAAGCCGTCGGCGATCGGCTCGAGCACGGCGAACGCCTCGGCGTCCGTTTGCGCCTGCGAGGCGTCCATGCGGCCGGGCTTGAACGGCACCTTCACGTTGACGCCGGCCTTCTTCGCGGCATCCTCGACGCCCGCACACCCCGCGAGCACGATCAGATCGGCGAGCGACACTTGCTTCCCGCCCTTGGCCTTCTTGTTGAAGTCGGCCTGGATGCCCTCGAGCGTCTTCAGCACTTTCGCCAGCTGCGCCGGCTGGTTCACCGCCCAATCCTTCTGCGGGGCGAGCCGGATGCGCGCGCCGTTGGCGCCGCCGCGCTTGTCCGAGCCGCGGAACGTGGACGCCGACGCCCACGCCGTCGACACGAGCTGCGCCACGGACAGTTTCGAGGCGAGGATCTTTTTCTTGAGGTCGGCAATCTCCTTCTCGCCGATCAGCTTGTGGTTGACCGCGGGGATCGGGTCCTGCCAGATCAGTTCTTCCTTCGGCACTTCCGGTCCCAGGTAGCGGGCGCGCGGGCCCATGTCGCGGTGCGTGAGCTTGTACCAGGCGCGCGCGAAGGCATCGGCGAACGCCTGCGGGTCGTCGAGGAACCGGCGCGAGATCTTCCCGAATTCCGGATCGAACCGCATCGTCAGGTCGGTGGTCAGCATGGTCGGCTTGTGCATCTTGCCCGGAATGTGCGCGTCGGGAATGATCGCGGGCGCGTTCTTGGCCACCCACTGCTTGGCACCGGACGGCGACTTGGTCGGCTCCCATTCGTACTTGAACAGGTTCTCGAAGAAGTTGTTGCTCCACAGCGCCGGGGTCTTGGTCCAGGTCACTTCAATGCCGCTGGAAATCGTGTCGCCGCCGTGCCCCGTGCCGTAGTCGCTCATCCAGCCCAGGCCCTGCGCCTCGAGCGGCGCGCCTTCCGGATCCTGGCCCTTGTGGGATTCCGGGGCGGCGCCAT
>JBFKNN010000197.1:0-5290 GCA_041629335.1 Burkholderiales bacterium
ATCACGCTCATCGCGTAATCGAGGTAGGAGCGGCGCATCTCTTCTTCGAGGCTGACGGGGAGCGTTTCTTTGGCGAACTGGTCCATGGAGGTTATTGCTTTTCCGGGCGGGAACACCCGCGAGAGGACGCGTGCATAAAGCGCGTTATTTTATCATGCGCGACGAGACCGAGTCACAGACAGAGCCCGCCTAGCAAGCAGCCCGCACGGACCCAGCGCCGCGGGATACGGCGCGGGCAATCACGGGGACGCGCCATCGGAAAAGCGCTCGACGCGCGGGGCGCGACGCGGCGCAGCATCCGCGAGTATCGGCAACCGTGGCCATTCGCGCACGAGGTCCGGACACGAAACCGACACTCGCGCGCCGGCGGAATGGCGCGACCATAACGCGGTGGCGCAGAAACCAGTGCGGGAGCCGCCCACGCTATGAATCCGCCCGCCCGCTCTCCGTGGAGCGGACCCGTGGTGCCGAGCCACACTCCGGCACGGCGGACGTGCTTCCGGCACCGCCACCGCCCGCCGCCATCACGGATGCAGCAGCCCCACGCGCTCCAATACCCTGGTTCCACAACATGAAACTCGGCCAATCCGGGGATCGGGTTTCGGGTGGCGCCAACGACCGCTCCGGGCCCCGTTTCATTTTGGCAACAAAGACCTATGCCTTTCCATTTAGAACCGTGTTATGATTCCAGCATAGTTTGCTTTGAAATTACGGTTGTGATATTAAGTGGCCCTTGGGGAGACTCTTTTTAGGTTTTTCACCGGCATTCCGGCGGATCCCTATCTTCATCTCGCAAAACAGGAGGATCAAAAATCATGAATTCAGCATTGCGGAATACTTTGGCGAGCCTGGCTGTCGCAGGCGTGGTTCTGCCCACGTCGGCGCTCGCAGCGGACGCCAAAAACCAGGGGTACCTGACGGACACGGGGGGCAACATTGTGAAGTCACTCGGTGCCGGCGTTTGCGTCCGGACGAGTGACTGGACCCCGGCACGCGCCGTAGCCGAGTGCGATCCAGATCTGGTGAAGGCCCCGGCGCCAAGGGCGGCGCCCGCGCCTGCGCCGAAAGCGGCGCCCGCGCCGATGAAGCCCAAAGCTGAAGCGAAGCCGCCGGCGAAGCCCAAGAAGCCGACGATGCTCAACATCACCGAGAAGATCGAGCTTCAGGGCATGCCGTTCGCCAAGGCCGAGATGACCGAAGACAACGTTCAAGAGCTCGACAAGTTCATCGCCGGCCTGAACAAGGCGACCAAGTCGCGCAAGGAAGTGCAGTTCGGCGCAGTGGTCGTCACCGGTCACACCGACCGTATCGGCAGCCTCGCTTACAACAAAAAGCTGTCCGAGCGTCGCGCAGTGGTGGTCAAGGACTACCTCGTCAACAAGCTGAAGGTCGACCAGAAGCTGATCTTCTGGGAGGGCAAGGCGTTCAAGGAGCCGATCCCGGTCACCAAGTTCTGCGACAACAAGATGAAGCGCAAGCAGCTCATCGAATGTCTGGCGCCGAACCGCCGGGTGACGGTCGAGGTGGTTGGCCGTGCTGAAGCTCAGCCCAAGCCGGCAGCGAAGAAGCCGGCGAGCAAGCGCCGCTAAGCACCAACGGTTCTTTCCGGAAAGCCCTGCCCTCACCGGCAGGGCTTTTTTTTGCCGGCAACCGAAAAGCACATGACCGACGTACCCAAGGCCGTTGACACCGTGATTGCGGCGCGCTGGGTTGCGCCGGTCGAGCCGCGGCGGACCGTCCTCGAGAATTACGCGCTCGTCGTCGACGACGGCAGGATCATCGAGGTGCTGCCCACAGCGGCTGCGGCGACGCGCTACACCGCCCGGCGGCGCATCGACCTCGACCATCACGTCCTGACCCCGGGACTGGTCAACCTCCATACCCACGCTGCAATGACGCTGATGCGCGGGCTGGCCGATGACCGTGCGCTGATGGACTGGCTGCAGAACCATATCTGGCCGGTGGAAACGCGCCTCGTCTCGCCCGAATTCGTCCACGACGGCACGCTGTTCGCGTGCGCGGAGATGCTCCGCGGCGGCGTCACCTGCTTCAACGACATGTATTTCTTCCCCGAAGCCGCGGCGCGTGCTGCGCTTGCCGCCGGCATGCGCGCGGCGATCGGCATGATCGTGATCGAGTTCCGCTCGCCCTACGCGAACGACGCCACCGACTACCTTAATAAGGGGCTTGCGCTGCGCGACAGCCTCAAGACGGAGCCGCTGCTCACGTTCTGCCTCGCGCCGCATGCCCCGTTCTCGGTCACCGACGCGAGCCTGGAGCGGGTCGCGACCTACGCCGGGGAGCTCGACCTCCCGGTTCATATCCATGTGCACGAGACGGCGGACGAGATCCGCGAGAGCATCGCGCAGCACGGGCTGAGGCCCCTGCAGCGCTTGCAACGGCTGGGAATGCTCGGCCTGCATCTCATCGCGGTGCACGCCATCCACCTGACACAGGAGGAAATCGCCCTGCTGGCGGACCACGCCTGCCACGTCGCGCACTGCCCATCCTCGAACCTCAAGCTCGCGAGCGGCATCGCGCCGATTCCCGCGTTGCGCGCCCGCGGCGTCAACGTCGGCCTCGGCACCGACGGCGCGGCCAGCAACAATCGTCTCGACCTCTTCTCCGAGATGCGGCTCGCGGCCCTGCTCGCCAAAGGTGCAGGCGGCGATCCCACGCTGCTTCCTGCGCACGAGGTGCTCGAGATGGCGACCCTCAATTCGGCGCACGCGCTCGGGCTCGACCAGCAGATCGGATCGCTCGTCCCCGGCAAGCGCGCGGACATCGTCGCCGTGGATCTGTCCGCTCCGGAGCTCGCGCCCTGCTACGATCCCCTATCGCATCTCGCCTACGCGGCGGGCCGCGAGCACGTAAGCCACGTGTGGGTGAACGGCGAACTCCTCGTGGATAACGGCGTGCTGACGCGAATCGACTCACGGGAACTCGCCGCAAACGCACAGCGCTGGAAGACCAGGATCGTTTCCTAGGAATCAGGAATCGGATTCTAGTAGAATCGGTTCATGACCTGTGCTCGCCGTTAAACGTGATCAACGTCGACCCCCTCGAGATCGAGAAATTCAGCCAGCTTGCGCACCGCTGGTGGGATCCGACGAGCGAGTTCAAGCCGCTTCACGACATCAACCCGTTGCGGCTCGACTACATCGACCGGCTGGCGGGCCTTGCCGGCCAATCGGTGCTCGACGTCGGCTGCGGCGGCGGCATCCTCGCCGAGAGCATGTCCGCACGCGGCGCGCGCGTGACGGGCATTGACCTCGCGGAAAAGCCGCTCAAGGTCGCGCAACTTCATCTCGTCGAATCGGGACGCGAAGTCGACTACCGGATGATTTCCGCAGAAGCGCTGGCGCGCGAGGCGCCCGGCAGCTTCGATGTCGTGACCTGCATGGAAATGCTGGAGCACGTGCCCGATCCCGCCGCCACGGTGCGCGCCTGCGGCGACCTTGTGAAGCCGGGCGGGCTCCTGTTTTTCGCGACGCTTAACCGCAATCTGAAGTCCTATCTTCTAGCCATCATCGGCGCCGAGTACGTGTTGAAGCTGCTGCCGCGCGGCACTCACGATTACGCCAAATTCATCAAGCCCTCGGAGCTCGCGACCATGTGCCGCGATGCCGGACTCACGGTGGCAGGCCTCACCGGCATGACCTACCACCCGCTCACCAGGATCTACTCCCTTGGTAGCGATACCGACGTGAACTATATCCTGCATGCGCGGAAGTCCGGTGACGAGTGACGAGCAAGTTTGGGCCGCGCTGCTGTCGGTGGTCCCCGCCACCCCGGGATCTTCGCTCTTTCGTCGCATCCCTTTCGCACCCGTTCGTAACACTCGCGATGCTGCTCGTCG
The DNA here is from genome assembly GCA_041629335.1 of Burkholderiales bacterium. GTDB lineage: Bacteria > Pseudomonadota > Gammaproteobacteria > Burkholderiales > SG8-41 > JBFKNN01. Next base: position 3,860 of record JBFKNN010000197.1, read on the forward strand.
TCACCCGTTACTCGTCACCCATCACGCATTGACATGATCAAAGCCGTTCTCTTCGACCTCGACGGCACGTTCGCCGATACCGCGCCGGACCTTTGCCATGCGCTGAATCGCGTGCGGGCTGCGCGCGCGCTGCCGCCGCTGCCCGTAGCAGCGACGCGGCCGGTGACCTCAATGGGCGCCCGGGGCCTCATCGGCGTCGGCTTCGGCATCGGGCCCGAGCACCCCGATTATCCGGTGATGCGTGAGGAATTCCTGGCCCACTACGAGCAGAACCTTTGCCGCGAGACGCGCCTGTTCCCCGGTATCGAAACCCTGCTCGACGGAATCGAGCAGCGGCACCTCAAGTGGGGCATCGTGACGAACAAATCCGAGCGTTTTGCGGTCCCGCTCATCAAGCTCCTGAAGTTCGGCGCGCGGACCGCGTGCGTGATCGGCGGCGACACTACCGGCAACTTGAAGCCGCATCCCGATCCGCTCCTCGCGGCATGCCGGGCAATCGGGATTGGACCCGATGCATGCGTCTATGTCGGCGACGACCGCCGCGACATCGAGGCGGGCCGTACAGCCGGAATGAAGACGGTGGCCGTGCGCTACGGCTACCTCAACGGCGGCGACCCGGGAAGCTGGGGCGCGGACATCGTCATCGAGCGCCCGGAAGATCTTCTGCAGCACCTGTGACATCCAGCGCGCACGCTTGATTATCGGCACCCTGCCCGCATATGAGATAATAGGCACGAGTTGTATCGGTCGGGTCATCCGAAGATTTTGGGGGCGACCTGGTTTCGACGGGGGTATTGAAGCAGCTCAGGGCATGCCAAGGTCCAGTCACCTTGTTAAACCGCTGGAACAACCACAAACGCCAACGACGAGCGTTACGCTCTAGCCGCCTAACACCGGCTAGACGCTGCACTAGCTTGCTGATGGGCTAGGCCGGGAAACCGGTGCAGCGTCATTTACATCAGCCTCTCTGCATGGTCTGGTCGCTTGGCCGTGCGGATCCGTCGAAGCGACTGGCTGCGCGTCAGCCTGCCGGCCGGCGGGCGCAAGGCGAGATCCAAATGACCAGGCTAAGCATGTAGTCCTGACTGTGGAGGACTTCCGGACGCGGGTTCGATTCCCGCCGCCTCCACCAATTAAAAGGGCACCCTTGTGGTGCCCTTTTAATTGGTGGTGTGCGGTGAATGAATCAGCGCGCTGGTTCGACAATCGGACATCCTGTGAATGCCCGATTGGACGCCGGTCGCCTCAAGGTGACCGGCGGTCCCGAGGATCACCGATCCGAGGGATGGCGGGATCGCCTTAAGGCGAGACCGACACAATCCCGCCACAACAAGTTGCCCGGGTCACACGGCCATGCGCAACCGAAAGTCCATTGCCAGGGTGATCTCCGCCCGCGCGCCGCGAACCCAATGCCGTCACCTCCCGCTGCCG
>JBFKNN010000198.1:0-5204 GCA_041629335.1 Burkholderiales bacterium
AAAGCCCGCGGAAGACGCGGGCTTTTTTGTTGCACGAATGACTGGGCTGCGGGGGCTGGATACTCCAGGTTTCTCCTTGGGGGCAGACCGTACCCCGGCTCGGCGCGTGCTTCCGCAAGTGCCGCATTGATTGGTCGCGCAAAGACAACAAAGCCCGCACGAAGCGGGCTTTGTTGTTCGGGGCGTCCCTGAGTCGTGGGGTTACGCGACGGCGTAGCAGCGTAGCCGGCGGGAGAAGTCCTGCAGTGCCTCGATGCCGCTTGCCTCGGCGCGGCGGCACCAGTCGTCGAGCTTGCGCACGAGTTCTTCCTTGGACTCGGTCGAGCGCTGCCACAGCGCCGCGAGCTCCTGGCGCATGGTGTAGACCGTATTCAGCACGCGGCTCGCGCTCAGCACTTCGTCGAGCTTGGCGCGCTCCCCGGCGGGCAGCGCGGTGTTGTCGAGGTGCAGCCAGCGCTTGATCGCGGCCAGATCGACGCTTACGGCGCGGGCCCTGAGGTTACGCACTTCCTCGGCGCAGGTGTGGCGCAGCGAGCTTGCGTACTTGGTCACCACTTCGTAGCGGTGTGTGATCACCGCCTGCAGGGTGGCGACGTCGATGCGCTCCTTGGCGGCCTCGAGCTTCAGCTTGGGCGCGACTTTCTTCACCTGCGCAAGGCCGAGCGTTTCGAGAACGCAGATGTAAAGCCAGCCGATATCGAATTCGTACCACCGGTTCGACAGCCGCGCCGAGGTGGCATACGCGTGGTGATTGTTGTGCAGCTCCTCGCCGCCGATGAGGATGCCCCACGGCACGATGTTGCGGCTCGCGTCCTCGGGCTGGAAGTTGCGGTAGCCCCAGAAGTGGCCGATGCCGTTGATGACGCCCGCCGCAAAGAACGGGATCCAGGCCATCTGAACCGCCCAGATGGTGATGCCGATGAAGCCGAACAGGGCGAAGTTCAGGATGAACAGCAGCGTGATACCGAGCACCGAGTGACCCGTGTAGAGATTGCGCTCGATCCAGTCCTCCGGCGTGCCGTGGCCGTAGCGCTCCAGCGTCTCCTGATTGCGCGATTCCTTGCGGTAGAGCTCGGTGCCCTGGAGCAGAACCTTGCGGATGCCGAAGATCTGCGGGCTGTGGGGGTCATCCGGCGTCTCGACCTTGGCGTGGTGCTTGCGGTGGATCGCGGTCCATTCCTTGGTCACCATGCCGGTCGTGAGCCACAGCCAGAAGCGGAAGAAGTGGCCCGGCAAGGGGTGCAGGTCGAGCGCGCGGTGGGCCGAGTGGCGGTGCAGGTAAATCGTGACCGCCGCGATCGTGATATGGGTGACGGCCAGCGCATAGACGACGTAACCCCACCACGGCAGATCGAAAAATCCCGACAGAACCCCTGTAAGCATGCGTCTCCTCGAATTAGGTCTTATTGGACGCGTGGAGTTTACTGGAGTTCACCATCTGGGCATAGCTTTTTCTCCCGCTGCGGCGCGACAATGCGGCATCGCGGCGAAGACGTAACACACTATTTTCAATAGAGAAAGTCTGGGGCCATGGGCGCTACGCGGGTGAGTGATCGCTCGCTGGCGGCCGGCTCCCGGCCCGCCGGGTCATGCCGCCGGTTTAGGCGGCGTCGGCGTGCCATCCAGCACCCGCACCTCGCGCTGCGGATACGGGATCTCGATGCCGTGCTGCCTGAAGGCACGCCACACATCGAGGTAGATATCGGACACCAAGTTGCCGGTTCCCTCGTGCGGATCCTCGATCCATACGCCGAGCTCGAGGTCGATGCCGCTGTCGGCGAACTGCTTGATCAGCACTTTCGGCGCCGGATCGCGCAACACGCGTGGATGGCGCCGCGCCGCCTCGATCATGACGGCGGTCGCCTGATCGAGGTCCGTCCGGTAGCTCACCTGCACCGGCAGCGGTACGCGCACGCGGCGATCGGTGTAGGAATGGTTGATCACGGTCGAGGTGATGATGGTCTCGTTCGGAATCAGCGCCTCGGTGCCGCTGAGGCTGCGCACGACGACGTAGCGCGCGGTCATCCGGGTGAGCTGGCCGGTAAAGTTGTCGACCGTGATGAGGTCGCCGATGCCGACCGAGCGGTCCATCAGGATGATGAAGCCGCTGACGTAGTTGCTGGCGATCTTCTGCAGCCCGAAGCCGATGCCCACGCCGAGCATGCCGCCAAAGACGGAGATCACGGTCAAGTCCACGCCAACCGCAGGCAGCGCGATCAGCAAGGCGGCCAGCACCAGGAGCGCCTGCGTGAGCTTGGAGAGCATCACGCGCAGGTTGACCTCGAGGCTGGTTGCGCCCATCAGCCGCATCTCGATGAAGCGCCCGAGCCACAGGCCCACGAGAAGCGTCAGTCCGATCAGGAACAGCGCCTGCACCACGATCAGCGCCGAAATGCGCTGGGTGCCGATGGCGAGCCCGTAGCCGTCGAGCAGCACGCGGACCTCCGGCCACAGCCCGACGACGTAGATCGCCACGCCGACCCAGATCGCCCAGGTGATGTAGCGTTCCCACACGCGCCGGCCGCGGCCGGGCGCAAAGATGTGGCGCAGCATGTAGACGGAGATGCGGATCAGCGCGTAGGAGAACAGCAGCGGCACGGCGACGTTCAGGACGCCGACCGGCTGCCAGCGCTCGAGCGCCCAGCGTCCGATGACCAGCAGGAGCAGCGCCGAAACCGGGAAAACCATGCGCTGGATGCTGCCGATGCTCACCCGGACGGTGTCTTCGACGCTGGTCTGCTCGAGAATGCGGCGCTCGTAAGCGCGCTGCAGGTACCAGGCGGCGCCCACGCACAGGGCGATCAAGGCCAACTGCCACAGTACAGCAAAGCTGTGCAGGTCAGCCCATAGGGCGTGGAGGAGGTGGGGAGAAGCGGCGTCGTCCGTCATCGATTCGCGCGGTTGCGCGGGAATTCTAGCACGGTATTCCGGCGTGCCTCGGGGCTGTGCGCGCCGCGGCTTGGCACAGCACGGCTTCGCTCCAGCTGGCGCGGGAGACGTCGAGTTTGCCGAGACAATCTGCCCCTTCAGCTTCGACGCAAGCTTCTTCGCGCAGCTTGGGCCGACAATGAGGCGGCCGCTCCCGCCGACGGACAGGTTTTGGGGGCGTCGCTGGCAATCCCGCCGCTGCCTTTAACGCGCGTGCACCGAGGTTTGCGGGATCGGCTCTGTCTGCATCCAGCGGCGGCTTGACGGGCCTGAGCTGCTTTCGTTACCGCGTCCGGATCTTTGCCATCTTTGCCGCGAACGATGCGTCGCGGCCGCAATGCTGCGGCCATAAGCCGCGACCGGGCCTGGTGTCGAGCGTGATCGGCTGCAGCAGGATTTCACTGCAGATCGACAGCTTGAATTAGGGCCGGGGTCGTAAACGCGGGAAGGAGACTCTCGGGCCGGTTGCGGTTGCGTGTTGTCAGTGAACAGCGGCGGCGCGGCACAGCACGATCTCGAATTGAGACTTGCCCGGTATCGTGCACCGTCCGAGGTAATCGTTCGCCGCCTGCTCCGATTCGAAATGCTTCACATGCGGTGAGGCGGTCGAGCAGACGTGCCCGTCATCGCCTATCGCGACGCCGTCGCTCGCGCCTTTGACAGTGCCTTCACGTGTGCCGATGCTGCCTTTGACCCGCAGTTCATACCATTGGCCGGGTTGCATGTACTTGTTCCTCTCGGGATCAATTCCACCGGAAAAATAGCACGAGGGCGTGCGCTCGATTTTGACTCAGGTCAAGAAATGGCCTGCAGGTGGTGACGCCGATCGCGGCGGGGCATCCGGGAGGTCAGGGGCGCAAAGGTCTTCGTTCCAGTACGGCGGCAAAGAATCCGTCTGTGCCATGGACGTGGGGCATCAACCGCAGCCGGCGGCCGGTGTCGAGCGGCACGCGCGCCGCGCGCAGCAGCGCCGCGCAGTCGAGTTCCGTGAATTCCTCGTGCGCGGCGAGGAAGGCGTCGATGATCGCGTCATTTTCCTCCGCGAGCAGGCTGCACGTTGCGTACACGATCCGGCCGCCTGCCTTGAGCAGGCGCGCCGCCGCGTTGAGGATGGCGGCCTGTTTTGCGGTGAGTTCGGCCACCGACTGCGGCGACTGCCGCCACTTGAGATCGGGATTGCGGCGCAGGGTGCCCAGCCCGCTGCACGGCGCGTCCACCAGTGCGCGGTCGATCTTGCCGGCGAGGCGTTTCACCCGGGCGTCGTTCTCGTCGCGGATCAGCTGTGGATGCAGGTTTGACAGCCCGGAGCGCTTCAGCCGCGGCTTCAGGCGTGCGAGCCGCCGCTCGGAGACGTCGAATGCGTAGACGCGCCCTCGTGAGTGCATCAGGGCGCCGAGCATCAGGCTTTTGCCGCCCGCGCCGGCGCAAAAGTCGACCACCAGGTCATGCCGCGTGGGGGCGACGAGGTAGCCCAGCAACTGGCTGCCCTCATCCTGGACCTCGAAGGAGCCGTTGAGGAACAACGGGTGCTTCTGGAGCGCGGGCTTGCCGGCGAGCCGGATACCCACCGGCGAGTAGGGTGTTGCCGCCGCGCCGGCATCCGGCCCGGCGAGTTCGCGCAGCACTGCATCACGGTCGGCGCGCACCGTATTCACGCGCAAGTCGAGCGGAGCCGCCTGCTGCAGCGCGCGGCCGAGAGCGAGGATTTCGGCATCCGCCATCTGCGCGCGAAGCCGCTCGACGAGCCAGTCCGGGAGCTCCGCCTGGGCCCCGAGCGGCAGGTTGTCAGGCTTGGCGGCGCGGACGCTGGCCAGCCACTCCGCTTCATCGCCCTCGAGCAGCGGCCCGAGCTCGCGCAGGCTCCGGCCCGCGGCGCGTACGAGCCAGGCGAGCAGCATGCGGCGCGCATCGGCTCCCGGCGCGAGGTGCTCGATCAGGCGCTTGCGGCGCAGCAGACCGAACACACTCTCGGCGACGAACGCGCGGTCGTGCGAGCCGAGCGCCCGCTGGCTGCGGAAGTAGTGCGAAAGCACGGCGTCGGCCGGACGCTCGAACTTGAGCACGAGACCGAGCGCTTCGGCCGCGGCGGCGAGTTGTGGACGCGTGATGCTCACTCGAAGAACAAAATGGACAGGATTAACAGGATTGTAGCCGGAGTGCTCGGTTCGAACCTTTGCGTAGTCAGCGCGATCCAATTGCTCGTCACTCGTCACTCGTCACTCGTCACTCGTCACTCGTCACTCGTCACTCGTCACTCGTCACTCGTCACTCGTCAC
>JBFKNN010000199.1:0-5178 GCA_041629335.1 Burkholderiales bacterium
CTTCGCCAAACGTCGGCACTTGGCCCGGTGCGCTGAAGCTGCACCCTACGGACCGGTGCGCTGAAGCCGCACGCGACAATTCGACTACGGAATAGCGGGACTCGTGACAGGTGATGTCTGATGCGCTTGGTCGCTGACGCCGGACTCTTCGGTTTTCTTCTTCTTGTGGTGCTTGCGGGCGGGACGGGCCCGGCGTGCGCGGGCCTTGCGCCCGGCGATCACGAGTTCGCGCTAACCCATGATGGTATGCGGCGCAGCTATCTCGCGCGGGTGCCGCCGCAGGCGCGCGCGGGCGCACCGCTGCCGGTGGTGCTCAATTTTCACGGCGGCGGCGGCAACGCGCAGGTGCACAAGTGGTACACGCGCATGGACGAGACCGCGGACCGGGAGGGCTTTATCGCCGTCTATCCCAACGGCAGCGGCGGCATCGGCGAGCGCTTTCTCACGTGGAACGCTGGCAACTGCTGCGGGCTGTCCGTCGTCGGCGGCGTCGATGACGTCGGGTTCGTGCTCGCGGTGATCGATGATCTCGGGCGGCGCGCCGCGATCGACCGCACACGCGTTTATGCGACGGGGCTCTCGAACGGATCGATGATGGCCTACCGCATGGCCGCGGAAGCGGCGGACCGCATCGCGGCGGTGGGCGGCGTGGCGGGCGCGATGACGCTCGCGCGGTTCGCGCCGGCGCGCGCGGTGCCGGTGATGCACATCCACAGCGTGGACGACGAGCGCGCGCTCTACGGCGGCGGGTTCGGGCCCGCGTTTCCGTTCACCAACACGCGCGTCTTCCACCATTCCGTGGAGAGCACGATCGGGAAGTGGATCGAGCACAATCGTTGCCCGGCGCAGCCGGCAGGGACCGAGACCGTCGCGGGGGCGGCCGGCAGCCAGGACGAGGGGCACACCGCAACGCGCATCGCGTACCGCCCGTGCCGCGACGGCACCGAGGTCGTGCTGTGGAAGCTTGCCGGGCCGGGCCACGTCTGGCCGGGCGGGCAGCGCGATTACCTGCCGCTGCTGCTCGGCACTTCGAGCGCGGTGATCGACGCGAATCGCGAGCTGTGGCGCTTCTTCCGGCAGTACCGGCGCGCGACGGCTGCAGCATCCACCGCGCGCGACTACTTGGGCTCGGCGTCGGCGCGCTTGAACGGACTGTGCTCTGCAAGCTCGTCGATGTGATGCGCCATGCCGTTCGTCTCGCGCGCGAGAAATTGTCCGACCGCCGCCGCAAACTGTGGATGCGCGAGCCAGTGCGCCGAGCGTGTCTCGACCGGCAGGAGTCCCCGGGCCATCTTGTGCGCGCCCTGCGCGCCGCCCTCGAACGTGCCGATGCCGCGCTCGATGCAGTACTCGATCACCTGGTAGTAGCAGGTTTCGAAGTGCAGGGCGGGGTGGTGCTCGATCGCGCCCCAGTAACGGCCGAACAGGCGCCGGCCGTTGTGCACGTTGAGCGAGGCCGCGATCGGGTGGCCGTCGCGCAGCGCCACCACCAGCAGCAGGGATTCAGGCATCGTTCGGCCGATGCGCTCGAAAAACTCGAGGTTGAGGTACGGCGTCGAATGATGTTCGCGGTAGGTCCGGTTGTAGCAGCGCGTGAAGAATCGCCAGTCGCCGGCGCCGATGTCCGCGCCTTCGCGCCATTCGAACCGGATTCCGGCGTCACGCACGCGCCGCCGTTCCTGGCGGATCTTCTTGCGCTTGTCATGGTTCATGCCGGCGAGAAACTCACCGAAGTCGGCGTAGCCGCGGTTGGACCAGTGGAACTGCACCCCCCGTCGCAGCATCATGCCGCGCGCCGTCATGAGCTCGGCCTCGTTGGGCGCCGGAAGCAGGCAGTGCAGCGAGGAGACCCCGAGCTCGCGGGCGAGCGCAAGCGCCGCGTCGATCAGGCGTGCGCACAGCCCATCGGTTTCGGCGAGCATCCGCGCGCCGCTGACGGGCGTGAACGGAATGGCCGACAGGAGCTTGGGATAGTAGTGCAGTCCGTGCCGGTAATAGGCGTCGGCCCAGGCCCAGTCGAAGACGTACTCGCCGTAGGAGTGCGTCTTCAGGTAGAGCGGCGCCGCAGCCGCAAGGCGGCCGTGCTCGCGGATCAGCAGGAACTGCGGCGTCCAGCCGGTTTCGGGCGTGGCGCAACCGGATTCGTGCAGTGCCGAGAGGAACTCGTGGCGCAGGAACGGGTCGTCGCGGGCGAGACGGTTCCATTCGGCAGGCGTGACCCCCGCAAGCGAGTCGGCGATTTCCAGGTTCATGGGCGTTGCTCGCCTTCGGCAAGCTGCCCCGTCTCGCGCATCAGCGCGCGCGACCTTCTGGCATCGAATTCGGATATCTGCCTGATGGTCTTTCTCACCTGATCGAGGTTGTTGAGGGCGAAGTACGCCATGCCGAGCTCGTGAAGGACGTAAACGTTCTTCGGCTGCAGGGCGGCCGCTTTCTTCAGGACCTCGACTGCTTTGGCGGGTTCATTGCGCGCGCGATGGATGAGGCCCATGCCGAACCACGCCCGGTCGAGGGCCGCGTCGATCTTGACCGCGCGCCGAAAGCTCTGGATCGCGCCGTCGAAGTCTTCCTGGCGTTGCTGCACGTAGCCAAGGTTGAACCACGTCTCGGCGTTTTGAGGATCGACGGCAAGTGCTTCGTGAAACGCGCCGACGGCCTCGGTGTAACGGCCCCGCGAAGCCATCAGCACGCCGAGACTTGCCGGCGCGAGCGCAAACCCGGCGTTGGCCGCAAACGCGCGCCGATATTGCGCGGCCGCGGCGCCGTGCAGCCTCAGCAAGCGGCACAACCGCGCGAGATAGAAATGGATCCAATGACGGTTGGACACGGGCGAATCCTGCGGCGACGGCGGCGCCTTACGGGGGCTTCCGATGATATAGTAGCGCCATGAAAATTGCGATCGCGCAGATCAATTTTACGGTTGGCGATCTGGCCGGGAATGCCGACAAGATCGCCGCGGCGGCGGCGCGCGCGCGCAGCGGCGGCGCATCGCTGCTGCTCACCACCGAGCTCGGTCTGTGCGGCTATCCGCCCGAGGATCTGCTGCTGCGCGAGGACTTCTACCGCTCCTGCGCGCAGACGCTCGCCGCGCTCGCGCCGCGCCTCGACGGCATCACGGTGGTGGTGGGGCATCCGCACGAAGTCGGCGGCAGGCATTACAACGCGGCATCGGTGATCCGCGAGGGCGAGATCATCGCCACCTACCTCAAGCACAACCTGCCGAACTACACGGTGTTCGACGAGGAGCGTTACTTCGATGCCGGAACCGAGCCGTGCGTGTTCGAGCACGACGGCCTGCGATTCGGCATCAACATCTGCGCCGACGTGTGGGAGGAGGGAGCGGCCGACCTTGCGCGCGAGGCGGGCGCGCAGGCGCTGCTCGTATTGAACGCTTCGCCTTACCACATGAACAAGCAGCTCTCGCGCTATGAGGTCATCCGCGACCGGGTGTCGGATACCGGACTGCCGGTGATCTATACCAATCAGGTTGGCGGGCAGGACGAGCTGGTATTCGACGGCGCGTCGTTCGCGGTCGACGGGCGCGGCAACCTCACGCATCAGCTTGCGGCGTTCGACGAGATGCTGGCGTTCGTCGACCTGGTGGAGGGCGTGCCGGTCAAAGGTGAGATCGCGCCGACGCTGGCGCTCGAGGCGGAGGTGTACAAGGCGCTCACCGTGGGCGTGCGCGATTACATTGAGAAGAACGGATTCCCGGGCGCGCTGATCGGGCTCTCGGGCGGCATCGATTCGGCGCTGACGCTGGCGGTGGCGGTGGATGCGCTCGGCGCGAAGCGCGTGCGAGCCGTGATGATGCCGTCGCAGTACACGGCGGGCATGAGCCGCGAGGACGCGCGTGCCGAGGCCGAGGCGCTTGGCGTGGCATATACCGAGATCGCGATCCGGCCGATCTTCGACGAATTTCTCAAGGCACTCGCGAACGAGTTCAAAGGCCTCGCGGCGGACGCCACCGAAGAGAATCTGCAGTCGAGAATCCGGGGCACGCTGCTGATGGCGCTGTCCAACAAGAGCGGCTCGCTGGTGCTGACGACCGGCAACAAGAGCGAGACGGGCACCGGCTATGCCACGCTCTATGGCGACATGGCGGGCGGGTTCGCGGTGCTCAAGGACATCAACAAGTTGCTGGTCTACCGGCTTGCGCGCTACCGCAACAGCCTGTCGCCGGTCATCCCGCAGCGGGTCATCGAACGCGCGCCCTCGGCCGAGCTGAGGCCCGACCAGACCGACCAGGACAGCCTGCCGCCGTACGAGGTGCTCGACGCGATCATGGCGGCGTTCGTCGAGGACGACCTGGCTCCGCAGGACATCGTCGCGCGCGGCTTTGCGTCCGCTGACGTGGAGCGGGTGGTGCGACTCATCCAGGTGAGCGAGTACAAGCGGCGCCAGGCGCCGGTCGGCATTCGCATCACCAACCGGGGATTCGGCAAGGACTGGCGCTATCCCATCACCAACAAGTACCGCCACTGACAGCGCTGTACCGGCCGGGCTGTGATATCCTAATTCGCACCGAGCAGCTGCCGGAAAGCGGAGGAGTCGATGAAAAAAATCGAGGCGATATTCAAGCCGTTCAAGCTGGACGAAGTGCGGGAGGCGCTGTCCGAGATCGGCGTCAGCGGGCTGACCGTGACCGAGGTCAAGGGCTTCGGGCGCCAGAAGGGGCACACGGAGCTCTACCGCGGCGCCGAATACGTGGTCGACTTCCTGCCCAAGGTGAAGATCGAAGTGGTGATTCCGGACAAGCTGCTGGAGAACGCCATCGACGCCATCGTCAAGGCGGCGCGCACCGGCAAGATCGGCGACGGCAAGATCTTCGTCACCGGCGTTGACCAGGTGATCCGCATCCGCACCGGGGAGACCGACGAAGCGGCGATCTAGAAGCAAGGCGGAAGGCGGAAGAGCTGCGGGAACTGCTTAGTAGCGGAGGGAAACAGGACCGGCGATGGCACTTGATTCCCGGATATCCCGGTACAAACTGCTCTAAGCCAGTGATCTACTGATGGCGATGGCGCGTGCAGGCGTGCCGCTCTTACTTCCCCCTTCCTCCTTCCTCCTTCCTCCTTCCGCCTTCCGCCTTCCGCCTTCCGCCTTGCCTTTCGTCTCCTCCTCCTTCCTCCTTCCTCCTTCCGCCTTCCGCCTTGCCTTTCGTCTCCTCCTCCTTCC
>JBFKNN010000200.1:0-5174 GCA_041629335.1 Burkholderiales bacterium
CCGCCGCTTTCTCTCTCATCGCGTGCGGCGCAAGCATTGCGCAGTCGGATTATCCCAACCGCCCGGTGCGCCTGATTGTGCCCTCGTCCCCCGGCGGTGGAACCGACATACTGACTCGAATCATCACGCCCGGCTTCTCGGAGCGCCTCGGCCAGACGGTGATCGTCGACAACCGGCCGGGAGCGGGTTCGATCATCGGCAACGACGTGGTCGCCAAGTCGGCCCCCGACGGCTACACGCTGCTGATGGGAATTTCCACCCTCGCGATACTGCCCTCGATGCACGAAAAACTGCCGTACGACGCGATCCGCGACCTGGCGCCGATCACGCAGACGGTTGCGGCGCCCAACATCCTGGTGGTGCATCCTTCGCTGCCCGTCCGGTCGGTGAAGCAACTGATCGCATTCGCGCGCAAGCGCCCCGGCGAGCTCAATTTCGCCTCGGCCGGGCTGGGATCGAATCCGCATCTGTCGATGGAGCTGTTCCTCACCATGGCCAAGGTGAAGATGGTCCACGTCGCCTACAAGGGCTCGGGGCCAGCGATGGTCGACCTGGTGTCGGGACAGGTGGAGGTGATGACCTCGACCATGTTGAGCGGACTTCCCCACGTGAGAAGCGGCCGCCTGCGCGGGCTCGCCGTGACCGGCGCGAAGCGGGTAGGTGTGCTGCCGGATCTGCCGACCATCGCCGAAGCAGCGCTGCCCGATTATGAGGCGGCGCAGTGGTACGGCCTGTTCGCCCCCGCAAAAACGCCCAGGGAGATCATTGCCAAGCTGCACACGGCAATGGTCAGCGTCCTCGAGATGCCCGCCATCAAGGAGCGGTTTGCCGCCGACGGCGCGCTTCTGGGAGGGAATACGCCCGAAGCGTTTGCGCGCTTCCTGCGCAGCGAAACCGAGAAATGGGCCAACGTCGTGCGCGCGGCCGGCATCAAGCCGCGGTGACGAGCCGCCTGGGATCGGCTCTCTCCGACTAACGGTGTTTTCCGACGCGCCAGCCGTGGCGCGCAAGATGCTTCGTTGCGAACTCGATGGGCTCGGGCTCGAGCGGAACCGCCATCGTGTCGCTCCAGCGGTTGAGAAAGCCGTTGAGCGCGACGGCCCCCGCGATTTCGACGATTTGCGCATCGGTCCAGTGCTGCTTCATCTTCCCGAACAGCTGGTCGCTGACGGCATTCGGCTGCGAGGCCGCGGCAACCGCGAAGTCGAGCGCAACGCGCTCTGCCTCGGTGAAAAGCGGGCTCGTGCGGTACTCGGTCACTGCCTCGAGCTTCGCATCGTCCATGCCGACCCGGTGCGCGGCTTCCGCCGCGTGGGCCATGCTGTAGTTGCAGCCGTGCGTCCGGCTCGCCATGTACGCGACGAGCCGCTTGAATCCGAGATTCACCTCGCTTTCCTTGTCCCAGACCGCGGCGGCCATCTGGGCAAGCGCCTTCACCAGCTTCGGCCGGTGCTGCATGATCAGCACGCTGTTCGGCACATAGCCCAGGTAATTCTGGTACGTCTTGAAGGTTTCCTGCAGGTCGGGATTCGCCCCGGCGGGCAGTGGATTGACACGCGACATATTCACTCCAGGAGGTTGAGCGGCGGAACCGGAAGGAAGATATCACACCGGCCGCTTCCGGCGCCCCGCAGGCAGGGCCGCGCGGCGCGCAGTCGGGCACCTTGTGGCACGACGCAGTCTGGTAAACTCGGCTCTCCCCTGCCCGTGACCGTTCCACAATAAGGACTGAAGGCCATGATCTACGAAGTGAGAACCTACGATATCAAGCCGGGCTCGCAGCCCGAAGTCCTTAAGCGCTTCGGCGAAGCCTACGAGGTGCGCAAAAAGATCTCCCCGCTCGCCGCGTTCTGGTTCACCGAAATCGGGCCGCTCAACCAGATCATCCACGTGTGGCCGTACAAGGACCTCGAGGAGCGCAACCGCCTGCGCGCGGCGGCGATGAAGGAAAGCGGCTGGCCGCCCAATATTCGCGAGTTCATCGTGGGCCAGCGTTCCGAGATCATGATCCCGTTTCCGTTTTCGCCCGAGCTCAAGCCCGGCAAGATCGGGCCGTATTTCGAGATGCGCACCTACACGTTTGCCCCGGGCGAGCTGCCCAAGGTGATGAAGCTGTGGGAGAAAGTCCTGCCGGAACGGGTGAAGTTCAGCCCCCTTGCGGTGGTGTGGCATTCGGAGCTCGGGGCACTGAACCGCTTCACGCACATCTGGGCCTATCCCTCGCTCGACGCGCGCAACGAGACTCGCAACAAAGCGGTTGCAGCCGGCGTCTGGCCGCCGTCGGCAGTCGCGAAAAAGGCAGGCCTTGAACCTTACGCGCTTGTCACGCAGGAAAACAAGATCGTCATGCCGGCGCCGTTCTCGCCGGTACAATAAGCAAAGCCGGCAGGAAGCGCGGCGGGCCCACGCTGGCCCGCACGCAACCGCCACCGTTTCTCCAGGAACACGATGCTGGTCAAGTTCACACTCAATGGCGATCCGGTCGAGGTGCGCCTGAAAGCCGGCGACCGCCTGCTGGTCGACGTGCTGCGCGAGGAGCTGCAGTTGACCGGCACCAAACACGGCTGCGGCATCGGCGCGTGCGGCACCTGCACGGTGCTGGTCGATGGCGAGCCGGTCGCCTCCTGCCTGCAGCTGGCGGCGCTATGCGACGGCGCGGAGGTCCGCACCATCGAGGGGCTCGCGAGCGGCGGCGCCCTGCATCCGGTTCAGCAAGCGTTCGTCAACAAGGCGGCGCTACAGTGCGGCATCTGCACGCCGGGCCACGTGATGCAGGCCTGCGCGATGCTGCAGAAAAGCCCCGACCCGACCGACGAGGAGATTCGCGCGAGCGCGGACAGCGTCTACTGCCGCTGCACCGGCTACGCGAAGATCGTCGAGGCCTACCGCGAGGCGATCGCGCTGATGCGCAAGGCAGCCAAGTCATGAATTCGGGCGATCCCCGCCTCGGCCCCGGCAGCCTGCTGGTGGTAGGCAAGAGCGTGCCGCGCACCGACGCGGTGCCGAAGGTCACCGGCGCGGCGCAGTACGTCGCAGATATCCGCCTGCCCGGCATGCTGCACGCCGCAGTGCTGAGAAGCCCCCATCCGCACGCCCGCATCGTCTCGATCGACACGAGCGCGGCGCAGCGCCTGCCCGGCGTCAAGGCAGTGGCGACCGGCGCCGACACGGCCAGGCGCAAGTGGGGCGCGTTCCGCCCCGATCTGTATCCGCTCGCGATCGAGCGCGTGCGTTACGTCGGCGACGAAGTCGCCGCCGTCGCCGCAACCGACCCCGAGATCGCGCGCGCGGCGGTGGACGCAATCAGGATCGAGTACGAAGTGCTGCCGGCCGTCCTCTCGCTCGACCAGGCGCTCGCGCCGGGCGCGCCGCTGGTGCACGATGACGCGGCCGGCAACGTCGCGCACCACTTCAATTTCGAGCGCGGCGACGTCGACGCGGGCTTCAAGGCAAGCGAGGTGGTGGTCGAGGGCACGTGGGAGAGCGCGCGCCAGTGGCACACCGCACTGGAGACCATAGGCTGCGTGGCGCAGTGGTCGGGCGACCGCGTGTCGATGTGGTGCAACACGCAGACGCCGTTTCTCGCGCGCGGCCGCTACTCCGTTGCCCTGGGCGTGCCCGAGAGCCAGGTGCGCGTGATCCAGACCGAGGTCGGCGGCGGCTTCGGCGGCAAGTCCGGCGACGACAACGCCTCCGTGATCTGCGCAATCCTCGCCAGGAAGAGCGGGCGGCCCGTGAAGCTCATCCACACGCGCGAGGAGGAATTCCTCGCCAGCCATCCGCGCATGCCGATGCGCTACTGGGTGCGGCTCGGATTCCGCCGCGACGGGCGCATCATGGCGAAGGAAATCAAGATGTGGGCGGACAACGGCGCCTACACCGGCAAGTCGCAGGCGATCCTCGGCGCGGCGACCGTGCGCCACGACGCGCTGTACAAGTATCCCTGCGCGCGGGCCGACTCGACGCTGGTCTACACCAACCTGGTGCCCACCGGCGCGTTCCGCGGCTTCGGCAATCCGTCGGCCGACTGGGCGGTCGAGCAGGCGTGGGACGTCGCCGCCGAGAAGCTCGGCATCGACATCGTCGATCTGCTGCGCATGAATGCGATCGAGCCGGGCGGCGCCTCGCCGCACAACCACAAGATCACGAGCTGCGAGTTGACGCAGTGCATCGACAAGTCGGTCGAGATGATCCGCTGGCGCGACAAGCACAAGGCGAAGCAGCCGAACCGCGGACTTGGCATGGGCTGCAGCGTGCACGTGAACGGGCGGCGCAGCTTCGGCGACTGGGACGGCAGCTCCGCCATCGTGCGCCTGAACGAGGATGGCCGCGCCACGGTCATCACCGGCGAAGGCGAGATCGGCCAGGGCAATCTCACCGTGCTGCGCCAGATCGCCGCAGAGGCGCTCGGGCTGCCGTACGAGAGCATCGACATCACCCGCCCGGACACCGACTTGCATTCCCACTCGCTCGGCGCGCTCGCGAGCCGGCTCACCTATGTCGCCGGCAACGCGGTGAAGAATGCCGCCGAGGCCGCGCACAGGCAGCTGATGGCGGCGGCGTCCGAGCAGTTCGGCCGCCCCGCAGAGGAGCTCACCATCATCAACGGCGAGATCGGCCCGCGCGGCGGCTCGGAAACCGAGTTCAAGTCCGTTGCCGCGGTGGTGCGCGCCAGCATCTACAGGCGCGACGGCCAGCCGATCGTCGGCGTCGGCGCCTTCGACAACCCGTCGGATTTCCCCGACCACAGCCGCTACGGCAACGAGTCGGGCGCCTACAACTTCGTGGCACAAGCGGTGGAAGTCGAAGTCGACCGCGGCACCGGCCAGGTGAAGCTCCTGGAGGTTGCCTCGACCGTCGACTGCGGCACGGTGATCCACCCCGCCGCCGCCGAAGGCCAGGTGCAAGGGGCCGTGACGCAGGGCGTCGGCCTTGCAATGATCGAGTATTTCGACTGGTGGAACGGTGCGCCGACCGATCCGCAGCTGAAGGACTATCCGATTCCGTCGGCGGCGATGATGCCCAGGCAGCACGTCGCGTTCGCGCAATCGTACGAGCCCTCCGGCCCTTTCGGGGCGAAGGGGCTGGGCGAGATCGGGCTCGATGCGATTCCCGCCGCGATTGCCAACGCGATCGCCGACGCGGTCGGCGTGCGCGTGACCGAGCTGCCGATC
>JBFKNN010000201.1:0-5124 GCA_041629335.1 Burkholderiales bacterium
GCCAATCCAGGGCGGCATGGTGCATCCGTACCTGCGCCGCCGGCAGGGGCTCGAGCCCGTGACCTACCCTTCCCCGGCGGTCGAGCAGGTGTTGCGCCGCACGCTCGGCGTGCCGATCTTCCAGGAGCAGGTGATGCAGCTTGCCGTGGTCGCCGCGGGGTTCTCGCCGGGCGAGGCCGACAGCCTGCGGCGCTCGATGGCGGCGTGGCGGCGCAAGGGCGGGCTCGAGCATTTCCAGGAGCGCTTGATCCGTGGCATGCTCGCACGCGGCTACGAGCACCGGTTCGCCGAGCAGATCTTCCAGCAGATCCTCGGCTTCGGCGAGTACGGCTTCCCCGAGTCGCACTCGGCGAGCTTCGCGCTGCTCGCCTATGTCTCGTGCTGGCTGAAGCATCACGAGCCCGCCGCTTTCCTCGCGGCGATGCTGAACAGCCAGCCGCTCGGCTTCTACTCGCCCTCGCAGCTCGTGCAGGACGCGCGCCGCCACTGCGTCGAGGTGCGGCCGGCCGACGTCACCGTGAGCGAGTGGGGCTGCACCCTCGAGCCACGGCCCACAGGCCACTCGTCACCCATCACTCATCACTCGTCACGCCTTTCAAACCCAGCCGTACGGCTGGGCCTGCGCATGGTGAAGGGCCTTGCCGAAGCCGCCGCCCAGCGCATCGTTGACGCGCGCACTGCGACAGCGTTCGCGGGCGTCGAAGACCTCGCGCGCCGTGCGCGGCTCGACCGGCGCGACCTGCGCAACCTTGCCGCCGCAGGCGCGCTCGCCGCGCTCGCGGGACATCGCCACACGGCGCACTGGGCGAGCGCCGGCATCGATATCGCGCCCGGACTGCTCGAAGATGTGCCGGTCTGCGAGTCGCTGCCGCTGCTCGCGCAGCCGACCGAAGGCGAGGACCTCGTCGCCGATTACGCAAGCCTGGGGTTGACGCTCGGACGCCATCCGCTCGCACTGTTGCGCCGCCGCTTCGCGCGCATGCGGCTTGCGACCGCCGCCGATCTCGCGCGGCTGCCCCACGGTCGCTTGACGCGCACCGCGGGCATCGTCACCTGCCGCCAGCGCCCGTCGACCGCGAAGGGCGTCGTGTTCGTGACGCTCGAGGACGAGACCGGCTACGTAAACGTCGTAGTGTGGCGCGCGCTGGTCGAGCGCCAGCGGCGCGAAGTGCTCGGCGCGAGCCTGCTCGGCGTCGAGGGCGAGATCCAGCGTGAGGGCGAAGTCGTGCATCTCGTCGCGCACCGACTGACGGATCACACCCGGCTCCTGGGCCGGCTCGCTGCGCGATCGCGAGATTTTCACTGAACCGGATAGCGCAGGAGCGCTATGTTGCGCTGCAATGTTGTCCGCCGCGCGGGCAAATCATGCGCGTGTCATTTCCACGGCTGCGTCCGCGCCAAGCGAACTTCCCGAAAAAATAACGTTGATTCAAGCGATTGTGCATCACAACAAAACGCCGGCCGCACGTCGACTGCCACGCCGAACCAACTCGACCGTCGTGCGCGAACTACTTTGCGATGCCGCTGGTCCATTACATAGGGCCTGTTTTGCGCTACCCTGCCAATTCGGGTTCCCGGCGCGCTTCAATCGCGTCGAGCAACACCGCGCATGCCCGCTCAGCACATCCGACGCAGGCATGACCAAATTAATAACGGAGGAGGAATCAGATGAAAACACATTTGAGGTACCTTTCTGCCATTGTCGCGTGCGCGGCGTTCCTGGCAGCGCCCGCTAACGCCGCGGACACCTACCGCTTCGGCGGCGGCCCGTCGGGCGGCGCGTGGCACCCGGCCACCAGCGCCGGCACCCAGCTCCTGAACAAGGAGCTGCAAGGAAAATACAACTTCCAGTACTCCCCGTCGGGCGGCTCGGTCGCCAACGTGCGCCGCGTCGGCCTCGGCGAGTACGCCACCGCGTGGGGCCACATCGGCCAGATCTACCAGTCGTGGAACGGCGAGGGCCTGTTCGAGAAGGATGGCGCCAACAAGAACTTCCGCATCGTCGCGCGGGTCCGAGCCCAGTCGCAGATCTTCGCGGTGCTGGCCGACAGCCCGATCCAGTCGTTCTCCGACATGAAGGGCAAGGTAGTGAACCTGCTCTCGCGCGGTTCCGGCAGCAACGTGAACTGCATGAACGTGTTCAAGGCGCTGGGCATGATGGAGCAGATCGACGCGCGCTATCTGGGTTTCGCCGCTTCGGCGCGCGCGCTCGGCGACCGGCAGATCGACGTGTTCTGCTCGGCCGGGGTGCCGTACCTCATCCCCGCGCTGACCCAGCTCTCGGTGAGCAAGCCCGTGCGCTACATCGGGCTCACCGAGGAGGAGCAGAAAAAGCTCACCGGCGCGTTCCGCTTCTATTCGCCGATCACGATCCCGGTGCAAAAGGACGTGAAAGGCATGGACAAGCCGGCCCGCTCGATCGCGTACGACGTATGGTGGATGGTGCACAAGCAGATGTCCGACCAAGCCGTGTATGACATGCTCAAGGTCATTGCCGCGCCCGAGAATCTCGAGCAGCTGACCAAGGCGGCGACCTACTGGAAAGACCTCGGCGGCGATTTCAGTGCCCTGGTCGAGCACAAGATCAACGTGCATCCGGCGGCCGCGAAATACTGGTCCGAGCGCGGCATGAAGGTGCCCACCGAAATCGTCAAGGGATTCTGATTTCGCCCGCGGCAGCTTCAGGCAATATTCCTAGCTAGCTATACTCGAAGGGGGCGGCACGCCGCCCCCTTCGTGCGGTTGCAGGCAAGGCTGTCGCGACGGACAGGTTCATACGGGACATGGTCAGCACCATAATCTCCTTTTTCACGCGCCTTGGCCTCATCTCCGAGGAGATGAGCAAGCCGCGCGAAATCCACGGCCCCGCGCGGATCGTCCTGTCCCTGGTGGCAGTCGCGTTTTCCTATTTCTTCATCCATATCTCGTTCTTCGGCCCGCCGATCCAGGAAATTTTCAAGGGCACGTATCTCCTCGGCGTCGCCGTGCTGTCCATCCTCGTGTTCAAAGGCCGGATGCGGCCGCTGCGCGAGGGCGTGGTCTGGCTGGACGAGATCATCAACATGCTGTCGATCATGTTCATGGTCGCGTTCCTGGCGATCTGGGCGTATTGGGGCCTGCTCGACCGCACCGAGCTGTGGCGCGACGTGGACGAACAGAAATACCTGGCGGTGGCGATCGTCGGCGGACTGGCCGGCATCGCGCTCTACGGATGGGAAGCCACGCGTCCGCGGGTCCGCGAGAACCCGATTCTCTCGGACTGGCTGTTTCTCGTCGCCGCGGTAAGCTCGGTCGTCTGGTGGGGCATGTCGAACCAGGAGCTGTCGGCGCGGGTAGGCAGCCCGGTACCGGTCGAGGTGATTTTCTTCTCGGGAATGCTGGCCGCCGTGAGCTTCGACATCGCGCGCCGCATCGTCGGCCCCGTCATTCCGCTGATCGGGCTGGTGTTCCTGATCTATTCCTTCTCGCCGATCGCCCAGATTTCCCCCGGCGTTTTCCAGCACCAGGGCTACGGGATCGCGCGCGTGATGGAGTTCCTGATGCTGGAAACCGACGGCATGACCGGACTCATCATCGAGGTGTTCGCGACCTACGTGGTGATCTTCGTCATCGTCGGGGCGTTTCTGGAAAAGACCGGCCTGGGCGTGCTGTTCATAGACACCACCTACCGGCTTACCGGGCGACGAACCGGCGGCCCTGGATTAACCTCTGTCATTTCCAGCGGGATGTTCGGGATGATCTCGGGCAGCGGCGTGGCGAACGTGGTCACGACCGGAACGTTCACGATCCCGTTGATGAAGCGCGTCGGCTACAAGCCTGAATTCGCGGGCGCGGTCGAGGCGGCGGCGTCCACCGGTGGCTCCTACATGCCGCCGATCATGGGCGCCGGGGCCTTCCTGCTCGCCCAGTTGACCGAGACCAGCTACTTTCACGTGATCAAGATCGCGCTGATTCCGGCGCTGCTCTACTACCTTTCGGTCGCCTGCATCGTTTACATGCGTGCCGTGCGGCAGGGGCTGCACGGCGTGCCGGCCGAAGAACTGCCGGCCTGGAGCACGATCACCCCGCGCCTGCATCTGCTTTTGCCGATACCCGTGATGGTCTACTACC
The DNA here is from genome assembly GCA_041629335.1 of Burkholderiales bacterium. Lineage (GTDB taxonomy): Bacteria > Pseudomonadota > Gammaproteobacteria > Burkholderiales > SG8-41 > JBFKNN01. Next base: position 4,111 of record JBFKNN010000201.1, read on the forward strand.
TGATCATCGGGGACTCGCCGTTTCTTGCCGCCGTAAAAACGATTTTTCTCATCGTGATGCTGAAAGCGGCGGACCTGCTCGTTGGGGTGCGAACCCGCTGGTCGCACCGGACCGGCCGCCTGTTCTTCGCGGTGTCGGTCGCGTTCGGCATTTTCGCCTACTTCTTCGGCCTGGAAGCCGGCGCACCCTTCACCTGGTTCGCCGACACGCTGCGCGGACTCAATACGGGGGACGCGCTGTTCTGGATCGTCGCCGCCTTCCTGTTCCTCAAGCTGGCCGAGATCATCGCCGCCACCGTGCTGCCGGCGGGCAAGGTCCGGGATGCCGCGAACTCCGGTCCCGGCCTCCTGCGGCAGCTGCGCGATGCCTTCGTCGAGCTCGTGCGGTGCGTCTGGGCATCGCTGGAATCCGGCGCCACCAACACGCTCATCATCGGCTGCATCGCGGGCGTTCTCGGCATACTGCTGTCGAGCGCAACGCAAAGCGACCTGCCAGGCCGCATCTCCTCGATCCTGATCAATTTCAGCTTCGGGCTCCTGCCGCTGACCATCCTGTGGGTCATCGTCGCGGGCTACGTGGTCGGCTTGGGCCTGCCGATCACGGCGAGCTACGTGATCCTGATCATCTTCAGCGCGGCCGCGCTCACCAACCTCGGCGTGCCGACGCTCACCGCCCACCTGATCTGCTACTGGGTCGCGGTGACCAGCGCCGTCACGCCGCCCGTCGCCCTGGCTTCCCTCGCGGCCAGCGCGATTTCCGGCGGCGACCCGATGAAGACCAGCATCGAGTCGGTGAAGCTCGCCTCGTGGATTTTCGTGATGCCGTTTCTGTTCGTCTACACCCCGTTACTGCTCGACGGCACCCTGTTCGATATCACGGCAACCGTCATTGCCTGCCTGATCGGCATCGTCGCCTGGGCGGGATTCTTGGAGGGTTTTCTCATCAAGCCGACGAATCTCGCCGAGCGCATGCTTCTCGCAGCTTCCGCCGCCTGTCTCATGATGCCGATCGACC
>JBFKNN010000202.1:0-5098 GCA_041629335.1 Burkholderiales bacterium
CTGTGCGCTATGGGGCCAGCGATGGCGCAACAAGTTGACTTTCCCTAGGGGGCACCATTAGCGTACTGGACCCGCGGCAGGGGACGGGCGGCACGAGCGGGCTTGCAGGGCCGGTCGACGGCAGGACGGTCGGTCCAGGTCGTGCCGACGCGACGGCTCGGGCGAAGGGGCAAGGGTGCAAGATCCGCAAAGGAAAAGTCTGCGCTCCGCGCCACGCCGCGTGCGGCCCGGCTCGAGGTCGCGGCGGGCCGTGCTCATCGCCGTGCTTTTTCCGGGCTTGGCGCTCGCCGCCGCTCCGGCGGAAAAGCCGCCGGCCGGGGCGCTCGCGGGAGAGCATGAGCAGCGCGTCGACCTGAATGCGCTTCGGGCCCACGTCGCATCCTCGATCCCACCCGCGCTGCAGCGCGATTCGGCGGGCCTCAGAAAAGACGTCATCCGGCGGCTGCGCGAGACCGACCTCGCTCCCGGCAGCCGCTTCCGGACTCCGGCCGAGGTGCTCGGACCTGCCGGCCCCAACGCATACGCGCTGGCGGACCAGCTTGTCGAGGGCTTGCAGGCACGGTTGACCGCCCCCGCTCGGCAGCGCGCTCCGGCCAAGCGCGCCCGGGAATCATCCTCGCCCGTCGCGGGCGTTCAGATCGCTGCATTGACGCCAGTGTCCACGCACCTCGGGCCGCTGCTTGCGCTCGCCGAGAGCCGTGCAGAAATGAGCCCCGTGATCCAGGGCGGCCTCAAGGGAAGCGGTGATGGTTGGCATAAGGAGATCGATGCAACCGAGCGCGGCGTGCATCAGGGGGTGAAAATCGAAATCGAAGGCGTGCAAGGCGCGGCAACCGGCAATCGCCTCACCATCGAGACGGTCACGAACAATCGCATCAAGCGTTGCCCGTCGTCGGCGGGAATCGTCACCGGCGAAATCGATTACAAGCACTTCGAGACGACGCAAGGTGCAAGCGCGGGCGAGTCGGCGACGGTGCGATCCGGTTTCCACGTGCAGGGAAAGCTCGAGGCGCGGGTCGGGGACGATGCGCGCCTGATCGACGTGCGGCTCGACGCCGCCATGACGATCGAGATGACCGGCACGGTGCTGACGGCGCAGCGCGGCACGGTCCATTTGCCGGCTCGCGTTACGCGCACGCGGGTCCAGGCGGTATTCAACCCGCGCAATGGCGCGCTGTCGGGGTTGAATTCCGCGGACGCGCGCGCCTGGGGGCCGCCCACGCTCACGCCGCAGGAGGCCACCGAGGCGATGGCCAAGACGCTGATCTTTGCCGACCTCTCTGTAGAACTTCTTTCCGCTGAAGAGGCTTGGAACAAGCCCGGCCCGGAAGGGCAGACGTGCGCCGAAATCCGTTATACGCCGGAAACGCTCGCCATATCGGTCAAGCCGGCCGGGTCGACCGACGTCAAAGTCGAGATCGTCGCCATGTCGGACGGGCGGCCCGCCGCGGGTTCGGTGCACGACGTCAAACCCCTTCTCGCAAACGACCGCGTCAACCCGACGCAAGCGCGCAGCGCGCCGGAACGGCCTGCGGCACTCCGCTATAGCGCGCCGCCGGCGCCGTGGCCGCCAGAACAATCCCACGGCTTTTCAGCGTTTGGAACTTCGCGCGCCGGGAAAACACCCGAGGCGCAATGGGCTGTCTTGCCACCGTCAATTTGGCTTGAGTTTCACTCGGTCATCGACGGCGTTGCAGTGGTGGCTGCGCGCTCCGAAGCGCGCGCGCGTGTTCGGATCAGTTACGACACGAATCGGAACGAGTTCGTCGGCGCCGGCGAGTTGCGCTTTGCCACTACGCCCAAAGGCCCCGCCGCGCCGTGCGGCGCTTCGGTCGCAGGCACCGGAGCAACCAGCTTCGACGTTCCGGCAGCCAATCTTGGACACCGTCTCGACCCTGCAACAGGCGAGAACTCCATTATGGTCTTTATCCGGCCGGGCGACACCACCGAGACCGCGACCATCGTGTGTCCGGGGGCGACACCGCGCAGCGGGCCGACCTCGTTCTGGAGCGCGCACTTCAATGTCGGCCGCTTCCTGCTCTTCAACCACGAACACAAGGCATACGAGATCAACGAGTGGACCTATGTCGGCAAGGACGGTGTCCTGGCCACCAAGACGATCGATGAAGACTGCGCGGCGACGTGCAAGGGAACGACCAAGCTCATATTGCGGTGGGACGACCAATAGCGAGGTGCATCCATGATCCGGTTCGTTGAATCCACGTCGTTTCGAGCGATGCTTGCGGCCTCGGCCGCGGCGGGAATGCTCGCGCTGGGTCCGGCCCAGGCAGCGAGTCCGCTTGCGGGCATGGTGCTCGATTACATCAAGCAGCGAATTGCCGGCGAGCTTGAGGCGCGTGCGACCTTGGCGCTCACGTCGTCGCTCGGGATGCTGCCGGGCATGGGCGGGAGCGGCAACATCGCCCGCGAGCACAACCTCGACGCCAACGAGGCGAAGAACCCGGGGTCGCGGACCATCACGCTCGGCATGGAATCGCTGCTCAACAGCACTTCGACCGGCGGTACGGCGGTCTTCGACCCCACGAAGCTCTTTGCGGGCATGGCGGGCGGCCCGCCACCGTCAAGGGCCGAGGCGCAGGCGACGATCGACGCCGCCGTGAAAATCGGCGCGATCCAGCCGGGCGAGACCGCCGAGCTGATGTCTTCATTGACCGACAGCGCTTATCCGGCCGAGGTACGGGGCATGCTCTTCAGCATGCTCAAGCAGCAAGTCGCCTCAGCCACCAATCTGCAAAAGCAGATCGGCAGCCTTTCGCCCGAGCAGCGCAAGCGTGTCGCGCAGGACATTGCCGCCGAAATGCGCGATCTGCCCGCCGAGGACAAGACGCAGATGCTGGCCGAGCTGGAAAGCGGCATCAAGATCTTCCCGCGCGACATGGTCGAGGCAATTCGGGTTGCCCTGGGCGTGTCAGGGCGCTGACATACAGGGCGTCTGCCCGCGTCGTCGATTTGCCCTAACCGTGGCAAGCATGCGGTTGGCCCGGTGCGATCGAGAGGGCGGCCCGTAACGCCGCGCCTCGCCCAGGGGAGCGCGCAGCTCATCCTGTGCTTCATCGCCGAGCGGGTGCTCGGGCTGCCGAAATCCTACTGAGGGTCAGAAGCAGACCGGCGCGGGCGAGCGCCCGCCCCGGCCGCCCGTAACCCCGCGCGTTGGAAGCGGCGCCGCCGGCGCCGTTCAACGCGCGGGGTCGGATCCTTCGCGCTCCGGTCTGGCCTAACCTGCGCCTTGATTGGATTGCAGCGGCCGAGCCAAGAATTGCAGGCTGACGGGAGCGCAGCACAGCGCTATGCCGTTTCGCGGTCGAAGTGTCGGCGCGCAAACGCGGGGGCCATCGCTATAATGCGGGCCTTTCTAATCCGGGACCTAGGCATCAGCCGGCCTGTTCGCGGCCAGAGCCCTGCAACGAATCGATATGACGTCCAAGAAAGCGAAGTTGATCAGCTTGCTTGCCGCGGGCACATTGCTCGCCGGCTGCGCGGGTTACCGCGGCGGATGGCAGAGCGTCGCGTACCTCGGCGAGACGCCGCCCGCGGGGCTTGAGGCAGAAGCCTCGTCCGGCAACCTGCACCGGCTTCCCGCCATGCGACACGCCGGGCTCGAGCTGAACGTGAGGATCAATAACGAGCTTCGTACCTACGACACACAGGTCTATTTTTTCGTACTGCCGCTCTCGGTCGACCCGCGCGACGTCTACACAAAAAACCACGAGCCCGGGAAGACGCGCGTATACGTGACTGTTACCCCGCGTACTCCAGGGTACGTGTTCCGCCCCGGCGCGGCGAGCCTGCGCTTCGCCAATCAGCAATTTGCGGGCGCTCAGGGCTTCGAGTTCGGAATGTGGGATGAGAAATGGAACCGCCTCGATAAAGGCGGCAAGTGGGAGCATCGGCCGGTCGGCGCCGAATTCGCGCTTGCCGAGATTGGGCGCAAGTACTACCTGTCGATCGACTTCCCGACGCCGGTGCCCACCCCGCAATCGCGCGACATCATGCTGGACCTGTCGAAGGCTTTGAGCGCGCCGGCCGAATCGCCACTGCCGCCGATCCGCTTTACGCCGGTGCGCTGGAAGGACGGCTACACCTAATTGCGCGGAGCGCGAGCGTTGCGCCGACGTCAGGGGCCGCGCGCAACTGTCAGGCCGTGTAGCGTGCAGGCTCCTGCTCGAGCCGGTCAAGCGGGCTTTTGACGCCGCGCGCGCCGCGGTTCATGACGTGCGTGTAGATCATCGTGGTCGAGACATCCGAATGCCCGAGCAGCTCCTGCACCGTGCGGATGTCCTGGCCGGCTTGCAGGAGGTGCGTGGCGAAGGAGTGGCGCAGCGTATGGCAGCTCACGGGCTTGATGATGCCGGCGGCGCGCGCTGCGCCGGCAACCGCGCGGTGCACCGTGTCCGGGTAGACGTGGTGGCGCCGGATGACGCCTGAGTCCGGGTCGGCCGAGCGCACCCCCGAGGGAAAGACGAACTGCCATCCCCACTGGCGGCCCGCACGCGGGTACTTGCGCGCCAGCGCGTCCGGGAGCGTCACCTCGCCGTAGCCTTCGGCAAGGTCTCGCCGGTGCAGCGCGCGCACCCGGCCGAGGTGCGACTGCAGTGGCTGTACCGTGTTTTCCGGCAGCATGGTCACGCGATCCTTGCCACCCTTGCCGCCGCGAACGACGACTTGCCGGTAGGCGAAGTCCACATCCTTGATGCGCAAGCGCAAGCACTCCGCCTGGCGCAGGCCCGCGCCGTACAAGAGGCTCGCCATCAGCCACTTCACGCCGGTGAGCTGCGCGAGCAGCCCGCGCACTTCCGCCTCGCTCAGCACCACTGGCAGGCGCACCGGGCGCTTTGCGCGCACCATGCCGGCGAGCCACGGCAGCTCGACTCCGAGCACCTGCTTGTAGAGGAAAAGAATGGCCGAGAGCGCCTGGTTCTGCGTGGCGGCGGCAACATTGCGCTCGGTCGCGAGCCACGACAGGAACGCCTGAGCCTCGGGTGCGCCCATTTCCGCCGGATGGCGCGTGCCGGAAAAGTGGACGTAGGCGCGTATCCAGTACCAGTACGTTTCCTCGGTGCGGCGGCTGTAGTGGCGC
>JBFKNN010000203.1:0-5091 GCA_041629335.1 Burkholderiales bacterium
GCGCACGCCTCGCGCAGGAAGGCGCAATAGCGCATGGGGACATACGTCGCGTTCCTGATCGTGCTCTTCAACATGACGAGCTTTCGCGCGAGCAAGGTGCTCGTAACGCTGTTCGGGATCGAGCTCGGCGCGGCGCAGTTCTTTATCGGCGTGCTGGTTGCCACCTACTCGGTGTTCCCGATGCTGCTCGCAATCTACGCGGGAAAGCTCTCCGACCGCCTGGGCGTGCGCACGCCGATGCTGGTCGGCTCGCTGGGCATGTCCGCCGCGCTCGCATTCCCGTTCTTCTATCCGCAGATGTCGGCGCTCTATGTATCCGCGGCGCTGCTCGGCGTCTCGCACGTGTTCTACAACGTCTCGATGCAGAACCTGATCGGCAGCCTCGGCGGGCCCGAGGACCGCACGCGCAACTTCAACAACTACAGCCTCATCATGGCGGTGGGCAGCTTCGTGGGCCCGCTCCTCGCGGGCTTCTCGATCGACCTCGCGGGCCACGCGCGAAGCTACCTCTTTTTCGCGTTCGTGCCGCTCGTCTCGATCGCGCTCATCGCCGCGGCGCGGGGAATCGGACGGCCGCGCCCGGTCGATGCGCCCGCCAAGGAGCACGCGATGCAGGGCAAGGGCCTGCTCTCGAGCGCGCCGCTGCGGCGAACGCTCATCACCAGCGCCGTGGTCCTCACCGGCATTGACCTCTTCCAGTTCTACATGCCGATCTACGGCCACCACGTCGGGCTGTCCGCCTCCGCCATCGGCGTGGTGCTGAGCATGTTCGCCGCCGCGGCATTCGTGATCCGCATCGCGCTGCCCGCGATGGCGAGGCGCTGGGGCGAGGAAAAGCTGCTCACCTGGTCGCTGTTCGTGGGCGCGGCGACCTACGTGCTGTTCCCGTTCTTCGACAGTCTCGCCGCGCTGGCGGCGGTGGCCTTCGGCCTTGGCCTGAGCCTCGGACTCGGCCAGCCGCTGTCGCTGATGCTGATCTACGCGGCCTCGCCGTCGGGGCGCACCGGAGAGGCCCTCGGGCTGCGCATGACGATCAACAATTTCACCCACATCGTCGTGCCGCTGGTGTTCGGCGCGCTCGGCACCGCCCTGGGAGTGGCACCGGTTTTTGCCGCCAACGCGCTGATGCTCGCCGGCGGCGGCGCGCTGATCCGGCGGCCCGCTTATAATTCGAATCGAGATCCGGAGAAACTGACATGAAGATCGCCGTCATCGACGACTACCAGAACGCCTTCCGCAACCTCGAGTGCTCCGCCAAGCTGAGGGATCACGAGGTCTCCGTTTACCACGATACCGAGAAGAACCCGGCCCGGCTCGCCGAGCGGCTGAAGGACGCCGAAGCGGTCGTGCTTACCCAGCAGCGCTCCCCGTTCCCGCGCGTCGTCATCGAGCGGCTGCCGCGGCTGAAGCTGATCAGCCAGACCGGCCGCAACGCCTATCACATCGATCTCGCCGCCTGCACCGAGAAGGGCGTGGTCGTTTCCGCGGGCGGCGCCGGCAATCCGAGTCCCACGGCCGAGCTTACGTGGGGCCTGATCCTTGCCGCACTGCGCCGCATCCCGCAGGAGGCCCAGCGCATGAGGGAAGGCAAGTGGCAGGGGTCGGTCGGCACCGGGGTCGCCGGCAAGACCCTCGGCATCTACGCCTACGGACGTATCGGCAGCATCGTTGCCAAGGTCGGGCGCGCCTTTGGCATGCGCGTCGTTTGCTGGGGTCGGGAGGGCTCGACCGCGCGTGCCAGGGAAGCTGGCTTGGAGGTCGCGGCCGGGCGCGAGCAGTTCTTCAACGAGTCCGACGTGATCTCGCTGCACTTGCCGCTCAACAAGGAGACGCGCGGCATCGTCAAGCGCGCGGATCTCGATCGGATGAAGCCCTCTGCGCTCATCGTCAACACCAGCCGCGCGCCGATCATCGAGGACGGCGCACTGGTGGAGGCGCTGAAGGCCGGCCGGCCGGGGCGCGCCGCGGTCGACGTCTACGAAGAGGAGCCGGTGCTCGGCAACCATCCGCTGCTCAAGCTCGACAACGTGATTTGCACCCCGCATCTGGGCTACGTCGAGGAGGCGACCTACGAGGCGTACTACGGAGCGGCGGTCGAGCAGATCCTCGCGTTCGCCGCGGGCAAGCCGATCAACGTGGTGAACCCGGAGGTCCTCAAGGGCTGATCGCGGCGCGGGTGAGGAGGTCTCGATGCTGACTGTCACCAAAGCGGGCGCCGCGCCGATCGGCGCGGAAATCGCCGGCGTCGACCTCGCGCAGCCGGTCGCCGAGGACGTATTCCGCGAGATCGTCGACGCGTTTCACGCGCACGGGGTGGTGGTGTTCCGCGGCCAGCGGCTCACCTCGGAGAGCCACATCGCGTTCAGCCGGCGTTTCGGCAGCCTCGATATCAATGTGCGCTCGCGCTTCAACAAGCGCGAGCACCCCGAGATCCTTGTGGTATCCAACGTCGTCGAGAACGGCGCGGCGATCGGCGTGCAGGACGCCGGCCGCTACTGGCACAGCGACCTCTGCTATCTGCCCAGGCCGAGCCGCTGCTCGCTGCTCTACGCGCTGGAAATTCCGGTGCAGGACGGGGTCGCGCTCGGCGACACGCTGTTCGCCGGCTCGGCGGCCGCCTACGACGCGTTGCCCGAAGAGCTGAAGCAGAAGCTGGCGGGAAAGAAGGCGGTTCACAGCTACGTCCATACCTACGACCGCAAGGTGCGCGAGTTCGACCGCACGCCGGTCGAGAAGGAAGGCCGCACCGCGCCGCCCGACGTGCTGCATCCGGTGGTGCGCACGCACCCGTTCACCGGGAAGAAATGCCTTTACGTGAACGAAGGCTACACGACGCGGATCGCGGGGATGACGGAGGAGGAGAGCGCGCGGATCCTCGAGTTCCTGCTCGCGCACGCCGTGCGCCCCGAGTTCATCTACCGGCACCGCTGGCAGGTGGGCGACCTGCTGATGTGGGACAACTGCCTCACGCAGCACAAGGCAGTCTTCGACTACGCACTTCCGTTGCGCCGGCGCATGGAGCGTACCACGATCACCGGCACGGTTCCGTACTGACGCGGCCGGCAAGACGATTTTCAACGAGGAGAAGAGCACGATGGCAAAGATGGGAAGCGGCCTTGCCGCTGTCGAGGCGCTGCGCGCCGCCGGCGTGATGAAGGTGTTCGGGCTGATGGGCTCGAGCACGCTCGAGATGTACGACGCGCTCTACGACGCCAAGGACATGGAGTACGTCGGCGCGCGCCACGAGAACTGCGGCATGCACATGGCGGACGCCTACGCGCGCGTGACCCAGACGCCGGGGCTCTTCATCTGCGGACAGGCCGGCCCGGGCTCGGCCAACATGGTGCTGGGGCTGGCGGCTGCAAAGATGGCCTACTCGCCGGTGGTGGTGGTGACGGGGCTTCCCGGCACCGACCATCTCGGGCGCGACGCGTTCCAGGAGATCGACCAGCACACGCTGTTCCTGCCGGTGACCAAGCGCGTGATGACGGTGCCGCGGCCGGAACGCATCCCCGAGTTCATCTTCGAAGCGTTCCGGATCGCCGATTCCGGCCGGCGCGGCCCGGTGGTCATCAACATCCCGCGCGACCTCTTCAACCACGACATCGATGTCGCAATCCCCGCGGTGGGCAGCGTGAAGCCGCTGCGCGCCGGGGCGGTCGATGGCGCGACGCTCGAGGAAGTGACGGCGATGCTGCTTGCCGCGAAGGCGCCGGTGATCCACGCCGGGGCGGGAATCAAGTGGGGCCGCGGCACGCGAAGCCTCCTGAAGCTCGCCGAGAAGCTGCAGCTGCCGATCACCACCTCGGCCGGGCACAACGACGTGGTGCCGTTCGACCACCCGCTGTACCTCGGCGGCATGGGCCTGCGCGGCAACCGGGTGGCGAGCGGGGTCATGGCCGGGGCCGATCTGATCCTGGCGCTTGGCACGCGGCTCGGCTTCAACACCACGCGCTACCGCTACGAGCACATCTCACAGGATGCGAAGATCGTGCAGGTCGACATCGATCCGACCGCCATCGGCCGGTATTTTCCAGTGGCGCTGGGCATTGCCGGTGACGCCGCTCAGTTTGCGGAGGGGCTGGCTGGCGTTGCTGCGGCGGTGCCTGCAGACAAGGCGCCGTGGAAGGCGCGCAATGAGAAGGCGCGCAAGGATTACCAGCAACTGCTGCAGGAGCGCGAAGCTTCGGCGGCCCGCTCCGCCAAACCGATCCATCCCGACGTCGTCTATTCCGAGCTGCGCAAGGTCGCGCCCAGGAACGCAATCTTCACGCTCGACGCGGGCACGACCGGGCTGCAGGCGACCGACAAGCTGCCGTACCGCGCGACGCCTTCGCTCATCACGCCGCTCGACTGCGCCTCGGTCGGGTTCTCCTACGCGGCAGGGCTCGGCGCCAAGGTGGCCGACCGCGACCGCACCGTCATCTCTCTGATGGGCGACGGCGGCTTCGGCATGACGATGGGCGAGATGGCCACCGCCGTGATGCACGGGATCAACACCGTCGCGGTGGTCATGGACAATGGCACCTGGGGCTCGGAGATCGCCTACCAGCGCGATTTCTACAACAAGCGCTACATCGGCGCGCATGTCATCTCGCCGCGCTACGACGAGGTGATGAAGCTGACCGGCGGCGCGGGCTATTTCGTGACCGAGCCGGGCGGCACCGCGGACGCCGTGCGCGAGGCGATGAAAGCCGGCAAGCCGGCGGTGATCCACGTCAAGGTCGATCCGGAGGCGGTGATCAGCTTCCGGACCGATGCCCTGAAGAAGAAGTGACGAGTGACGAGTGACGGGTCAGCGGCAAGCGATGACCAGTTCGTAGGGTGCGGCTTCAGCGCACCGCGTGAGGTGCCGGTCTTGCGGCGCGCGGAGAGTCGGCGCGCTGTAACGGTGCGCTAATGCTGCTGCACCCTACAGCCGCACCTCACGCTTTCGGCAGCACGCCGTGTTCCCTGAACACCTCGACGCACAGGCGCATCGCGGTGTTGGAGGCCGGGAAGCCGCAGTAGACGGCGGCGTGCACGAACACTTCCACGATCTCCTCCCGGGTCGCGCCGTTGTTGAGCGCGCCGACGATGTGGCCGCGCAGC
>JBFKNN010000204.1:0-5087 GCA_041629335.1 Burkholderiales bacterium
CGACCCCACGAACAGCGCGTCGATGGCAGCGACGTCAATCTCGCTCGCGCGAGCGCCGCCGCTGATATCCCCGAGCCGATCGAGATCCTCGAAGACCTTCCGGCGCTCCTCGAGCAGCCGGTTGAAGTGCACGTCGCACGCGGGGATGGGCGTCGGGTATTCGCCGATCTCCCGGCACACCTGGTCGCGCCGGTCTTCGATCCGCCCCCGGATCGCTTCACACACGGCCATTACCGGATCGGCTGCGGTGTCGGCCGTTGCGGATCGCGCGCTTCTCGCGGATGACATAATCTTCTCCACACGACATCCTTCCGCGCCACGTGAGCGGCCCGGGGTTGATGCTCATTTTTACCACGATTTCCGCATACCGGCGATCGTGCGCAGCACCCCGCACCTGCATCCCGTTCAATGTCCCGGCACCAGATCGCGCATTACCCCGTACAGCGCGTTCTGTGCCTCGAATCCGATTCCCGGGCGGTCCGGCAGTTTCAGATAGCCTTTATCCACCCTGGCGTCATCGGCAAATCCGGCAAAGATGCCGAAGACGCCGGGATAGGCTTCGCAGCCGCCCAGCCCGAAGCCGGCGACGATCGCGAGCGTCATCTGGTTGCCACCGTGGGGAAAAAGCGAGCCGCGCGGCCAGCCCATGGAGTTCAGCATTTGCAGCGTGCGCGAGAACTGCACGATGCCGTATGACTGCGGCACGTCGATCTGCAGGATGTCACGGTCAGCGCGCAACCCGCCGAAGCGCAACAGATTCACGATGTCCTGGGTCGAGAAGAGATTCTCGCCGGTGCCGATGGGCGCATCGTAGACCGAGGCGACTTCACTGAGCAGCGCGTAGTCGAGAGGATCGGTCGGCTCCTCGAACCAGCGCAGCTGGTAAGGCGCCAGGGCCTTTGCGTAGGCGAGCGCGCGAGCGCGGTCGAGCCCGGCGTTTGCGTCCACTGCGAGATTCTCGCTCGCGGCGACGACTTTCAGCGCCGCCTCGACGCGAGCGATGTCCTCGGGAATCGGTGCGCCGCCAACCTTGATCTTCATCGTGGTGTAGCCCTGGTCGAGCTTGGCGCGGATCTCGTCCTGCAGCTCCTTCACGCCTTTGCCCGGCTCGTACCAGCCGCCGCCGACGTAACACGGCACCTTTGCGGGAGTCTTGCCGGCGCTGTAGCGCTCGGCAAGCACGCGATAGAGCGGCTTGCCGGCGATTTTCGCGACCGCGTCCCAGCAGGCGACCTCGATGGTACCGATCGCGACCGAGCGCTCCGTATGCCCACCCGGTTTCTCGCGCTGCATCATGCAGGCGAGAATTTTCTCCGGTTCGAGGTTGTCTCCCGCAGCGTTCGAGAGCGCCTCCGGCTTGGCGGCGAGAATGCGGGGAATGAAGCGGGCGCGCATCTGCGCGCCGCAGGCGTAGCGGCCCGTGGAATTGAACGCGAATCCCGCGACCGGGCGCCCTTCGCGCACGACATCCGTCACCACCGCCACCACCGAGGTCGTCATTTCGCTGAAATCGAATACGGCGTTGCGCAGGGCTGACTTGAGTGCGACTTCGGTTTCGTGGATGGCGGTGATTCGCATAGCGTGGTGAAGCGTGACCCGTTACCCGTGATTCCTGACTCGCGATCCGAGGGGCGCGGCCGCGGGCGGCGGCCGTAGGGTGCGGCTTCAGCGCACCACTATGACGTCCCGGCCGCCGGGCTTCTCGGCGACTCCGGCCGGTGCGCTAAAGCTGCACCCTACGCGAAGTCGTGACCACGCTCCATCAATCTCCGTGAATGCCGGTCGCCTCGACCATGCGCCGCCAGTGCGCGGTGGCCTTGCGCAGCCATTCGCGCATTTCCGCCGGCGTGAGCAGCGGGGTCTCGTCGGCGCCGAGCGCGGCGAGCCGGACCTTGAAGTCTTGCGACTGCGCGACCTTGGCGATCTCGCCATGCAACCGTTCAAGGACATCCTTCGGCGTAGCCGCCGGCGCCATCATGCCGAAGGTAACGGTGACATCGTAATCGGGGATATTGAGCGCTTCGGTCATCGTCGGCACCTCGGGCATGTGCGAGGAGCGCCTGGCGCCCGTCACCGCGAGCGCCCTTAACTTGCCGGCCTTCACGTGCGGCAGCGTTGGCGGTACGCCGCCGTAATGGATTGGCACTTCGCCTGCAAGGTTTGCCGCCAGCACCAGTCCGCCGCCCTTGTACGGCACGTGGATCATCTTGGTCTTCGTGTCAAGCGTGAGCACCGCGCCGGCGAAATGCGACGTGCTGCCGGCGCCGAACGACCCGTAAGTCATCTCTCCGGGGCGCGCCTTCGCCAGCGCGATGACGTCGCGCGCGGTTTTCACCGGCAGCGACGGATGTGCCACCATCACCAGCGGCGTCGCGCCGACCAGCGTGACCGGCGCGAAATCGCGCTCGGGATGGTAGGGAAGCTTGCGGTAATAGCTCGAGTTCTGCGCGAACGAGGCAAGCGTCGTGAACATCACGGTGTAGCCGTCGCCCGGTGCCTTCGCCACGATGTCCGTGCCGATCAGGCCGTTGGCGCCGCCGCGGTTGTCGATCAGGAACTGCTGCTTGAGGTTGTCCGAGAGCTTCTGTGCGAGCGGGCGGGCGACGATGTCCGTTCCGCCACCCGGCCCCCACGGCACCACGACCCGCACCGACTTGGTCGGCCAGTTCTGCGCGAACGCGCCACCGGCCAGCACTGCCGCGGTCAGCCCCGCGGCCCATCTGGTAAGCGTACCCATGCAACCCCCCTTAGCGTGCAATAGTTAGTGGTCTTGTATCCCCGTCACCGGGGCGCACAGGTTGCACCCCCGCGGGTGCCGCTCAGTTTACCTTGATGTTGGCCGCCTTGATCACCTTGCCCCACTTGTCTATTTCGGTCTTGATCTGGCCGCGGAATTCCTGGGGCGAGTTGGCGATGATATAAAAACCGAGCTCGGTCACGCGCTTAGCGACGTCCGGCACGCGCATGATCGCTGTCAGTTCCTTGCTCAACCGGTCGACGACCGCCTTCGGCGTGCCCGCCGGGACCAGGATGCCCTGAAGCGTCTCGGCCTCCTGTCCCTTGTGGCCCGCTTCGGCCAGGGTCGGAACGTCGGGCAACGCTTCGGATCGCTTCGCCGAGGTCACAGCGAGCGCCCGCAGCCGCCCGGCCTGGATGTGCGGTGTCGTCGGCGGCATTGCGGTGCAGCCGAAGGGCACCTGGTTGCCGACGATCGCCGCCACCGCAGGGCCTGCACCGCCGTAGGGCACCGCCTGCAGGTCGATCTTCGCCGTCAGCGCGAGCAGCCGCACTGACAGGTCTGGCGTGGTGCCGATCCCCGGCGTCGCCAGATTGGCCTTGCCCGGATTCGCCTTCGCGTACGCGATGAGGTCGGCAACGGACTTTACTGCCGTGCTCGGGTGAACCGTGAACACGTTGGGGGATGCCGCGAGATTGGACACCGCAATCAGGTCCTTGAACGGATCGTAGGGAATCTCGTTGTACAAAGACGGGTTGACCACGAAGCTCGAGCTCACCAGCAGCACGGTGTAGCCGTCGCCCGGCGCGCGCGCCGCAAGCCCCATGCCGATGTTGCCGCCGGCGCCGGCGCGGTTGTCGACCACGATCTGCTGGCCCAGCCGCTCGGTCAGCTGCTGGCCGACGATGCGCGCGATGGTGTCGGTCGGCCCGCCCGGCGCGAACGGCACGATCAGGCGTATCGGACGCGTGGGATATTGCTGGGCCACGGCTGGCGCAGGCGCGAGAACTGCGGCCGCGCAAGCGGCGATCGTCACTGCTTCAAGTATCTTCTTCACGGTTCACTCCCTCGTCGATGGTTCGTTTCTTGCGTTGCCTCTCAATCGGCGCGCGCCCCCGCCTCGCGCACGACTTTGCCCCAGCGCTCGGTCTCGCTCTTGATGAATTGGGCCGCTTCCTCCGGCGTGCTGATGACCGGATCCGCGCCGCGCCCCGCGAGCTGCTTGCGGGTTTCGGGCGACTTCACGATTTTCGTGAACTCCGCGTTCAGCCGGTTGATGATCTCGGGCGGCGTGCCCGCCGGAGCCATCAGCACGTACCACGTATCGACGGTGAACCACGGCAGGCCTGCTTCGACGATCGTCGGCACGTCCGGAAACGTGTCGGTGCGCTCGGTCGTCAGGGTGGCAAGCGCGCGGAGCTTGCCCGCCTTGACGTGCGGCGCCGAGGTGGCCACGCCGACGACCACCATGTCGACCTGTCCGCCAAGAAGCGCGATGGTTGCCTGGTTCACGCCCTTGTGCGGGACGATCAGAGCGTCGAGCTTGTTCTCGCTGAGGAAGTAGCGCGCCGCGAGATCGTTCGACGTGCCGGCCCCACCGGTGCCGAAGTTGAGCTTGCCGGGATTCCTGCGGGCGAGGGCGATCAGCTCCTTCACCGTCCTGGCCGGCACCACCGGGTGCACGACGAACGCGTTCGGGATCGATGCGATCCGCATGATCGGCGTGAGATCGCTCTGCTTGTAGTTGAGTTTCGAATAGAGACTCGGGCTGATGGCGATCGACGGCGCGCAGATGACGATGGTGTAGCCGTCCGGCGGCTGGCGGGACGCATACTCCGTGCCGACGTTGCCGCCCGCGCCCGGACGGTTCTCGGGTATGACCGGCTGGCCCACCGCGTCGGAGAGCTTCTGAGCCAGGATACGGCCAAGGATGTCGGTGCCGCCGCCGGGCGGAAACGGCAGGACGAAGCGTATCGGCTTGCTCGGGTAGGACTGCGCCATCGCGGCACCGGCGGTGACCACGCAAACGGCAAACGCCAGCGCGGCGCGCGCGGCCTTGTGAGTAGCTGACATCGATCCTCCTGAGTGTTCTGGTCACGGCCGGCCGAAGTCCATCATGCGGCACACGGCCTGCAGGGTGCGCGGCGCGATACGCGTAGGCGCCTCATTTTCCACGTGGGCATTGGTTTGTCAACGAACGGCGCAATGCCACTGCAGCACGGCGCCCGTGCGTGGACCCTTCCGCCGTGGCGGCGCGCTGAAGCCGCGCCCTACGATTCTGCCGCCCGCCGTTCATCGCTCCGCCTTCCCCCTTCTCCCTTCTTCCTTCTTCCTTCTTCCTTCTTCCTTC
>JBFKNN010000205.1:0-5023 GCA_041629335.1 Burkholderiales bacterium
AAGCCGATGAGGTGCTCGAAGCCGGCCGCCGCGGCGGTGCGCACCGCGCCGACGATCCCGCCGGCGGGGCCGGAAAGAATGCTGTCCTTCCCCTGGAAGAGCCGGGCCTCGGTCAGGCCCCCGTTGCTCTGCATGAAGAAAAGGCGCGCGCCACCGAGCTCCGCAGCGACCCGGTCGACGTAGCGGCGCAGGATCGGCGACAGGTAGGCGTCGGCCACGGTGGTGTCGCCGCGCGCGACGAGCTTCATGAGCGGGCTCACCTCGTGCGAGACCGAGACCTGGGTGAAGCCGGCTGCGCGCGCGAGCTCACTGAGCCGTCGCTCGTGGTCCGGGTAACGGTAGCCGTGCATGAGCACGATCGCGGTGGAAGCGAAGCCCTGGCGGCGCGCCGCGTCGAGGGCGTGCCGGGCGCCGGCCTCGTCGAGCGCGGTGAGCGCCTCGCCATGCGCGCCGATGCGCTCATCGATTTCGAACACCGCCGAATAGAGCTGCTCCGGCAGCACGATGTGGCGGTCGAAGATGTGCGGGCGGTTCTGGTAGGCGATGCGCAGCGCGTCACCGAAGCCGCGGGTGATAAAAAGCACAGTCGGCTCGCCTTTGCGCTCGAGCAGCGCGTTGGTCGCGACGGTGGTCCCCATCTTGACCGCGCTGATGCGCTCGGCGGGGATGGCGCCGTCGCGCGCAATGCCAAAAATGTCACGAATGCCCGCCAGCGCGGCGTCGTGGTAGCGCTCCGGGTCCTCGGACAGGAGCTTGTGCGCGATCACCGTGCCGTCGGGGCGGCGGGCGACGATGTCGGTAAAAGTGCCGCCGCGGTCGATCCAGAATTGCCACCCGCTTTCCATGCGGCGGGATACTAACACGCGGATACAAAAGACGATTGCACGGCGCGGGGCGGGGTGCCACAATCTCTAAGCGATCTGGCGGCCGACGCGGAGCAAAGGGGCAAACATGGAAGAGAAAACCAAACCACAGCCCGGCAAGGGCCGCGACGAGGCGCCCGCGTACAGCACCTTTCCGCACACCGCGACGCACGGCGCGAGCGACAAGCGCTGCTATCACGGCAAGCCCGAGGACTGGAAGCGCAACAAGGTCGAGCGCCGTTTCGGCGGCAAGGTCAAATAGGCTTCCCGATGCTGAAGACGGGCGACCAGGTCATGCTGCAGACGCTGCCGCGGCAGCCGAAGCCGGGCCCTGCCGACAAGATCGGCAAATACGAGGTCATCCGCAAGCTCGGCGACGGCGCGACCAGCAGTGTGTTCCTCGCGCGCGATCCCTTCGCCAACCGCGAGGTCGCGGTAAAGCTCGTCTCCCAGGCCGCGCTACGCGACACCGACAGCGGCAAGCTCATGCACCAGTTGTTCCTGAACGAAGCCTCGCTCGCCGGCAAGCTCGTGCACCCGCACATCGTCGAGATCTACGACGCGGTCGCCGACGAGGATAGCGCCTACATCGTGATGGAGTATGTCGAGGGCGACACGCTGCAGCGGTACACGCGCGCGGACAACCTGCTTGCGGTGGGCGACGTGATCGAGATCGTTTTCAAGTGCGTGCGGGCGCTCGATTTTGCCTCGCAGATGGGCGTGATCCACCGCGACATCAAGCCCGCCAATATCCTGATCAAGGGGTCGAACGAGATCAAGATCACGGACTTCGGCTCGGCGGCGATGCTGATGACCACGCGCACCGTGATCGACGGCATCGGCACGCCCGCCTACATGTCGCCTGAGCAGCATCTCAACCAGCCGCTCAATCACCAGACTGATATTTACGCCCTCGGCGTGGTGATGTTCCACCTGCTTACCGGGCGCCTGCCGTTCCACGCGGAGAACATCGCAGGGCTCGCCTACCAGCTGCTCAACAAAGACCCGCCGAATCCGTCCGAGTACCGGCGCGAGGTCTCCGCCACGCTCGATGCGATCGTGCGGCGCGCACTCGAGCGCGATGCGACGAAACGCTACCAGACATGGCAGCAGTTCGCAGCCGACCTGGTGGCGCTTGCCGCGGGCGGGGTGCCGCTCGAGAAGCCGGGTGTGACCGAGACCGAGAAGTTCGAGGCATTGCGAAACCTGTCGTTCTTCCGCCACTTCAGCGATGTCGAGCTGTGGGAAGTGCTGCAGTTCGTCGAGTGGTGCGCGGTGGCCGAAGGCGAGCTCATCATGCGCGAGGGCGAGCCCGGGGAGTTCTTCTGCGTGGTCGCCTCGGGCGAGGTGAGCATTGCGCGTGGCGGGCGCGAGATCGCGGTGTTGCGCGCGGGCGAGTGCTTCGGGGAGATGTCCTATCTTGGTGACGGTTCGCTCCGGACTGCCGACGTGACGGCAGCAAGCGACGTGCAGATGGTGATGATCCCGGTCGCCGCGCTCGAGCGTGCCGGCAACATCACACGCCTCAATTTCGAGCGCGGATTCCTCCGCGCCCTGGTGGAGCGGCTGAAGACCGCCAACATCAAGCTGGCGGCGCCATAAGGCGGCGATGCCGGAGCGGCGCCGCGGCCGCTCAGATGGTCCGCGGGTACCAGCCGTCGACGAATGCCTTGGCCTTCGCGAGCTGCTCGGGCGTCAACTGCTTCGCGGCGGCGTCGCGGATCGACTCGATGCGCTTCAGCTCGTCGCCGGTGAGATAGTCGGCCGCGATCTGCGCCCAAATCCAGGCCTGCTCGGGATCGCGCGCGACGCCGCGGCCGTTGAGGTACAGCTCCGCGAGCTCGGCCTGGGCCGCCGTGTTCCCCTGCTTGGCGGCTTGCTCGAACCAGTCGGCGGCATCCCCGGGGTCCGGCGAACGGCCTTCGCCCTTCAGCGCCATCATTCCGAGGATGTACTGCGCCTCGTCCAGCCCCAGCTTGAAGCGGTAGCGCATCCAGTTGACCGACGCCGCTTCCTCCAGCCAACGGATCGCCTCGGCCACATCCTTGCGCACGCGGTCACCGGCACGGTACATGTTGCCGAGCTGCAGGGCGGCCTTGAGGTTGCCGCGGAACGCTTCGGCTTCGAGCGTCTTGATGATCGCGGCGTTGTCCTTGAGCTCGAGCGCCTCGTCGACCTTGTCCTGGAAAATGTCGGCACGCGCGGTTCCGATGGCGAGCACCGCCGCGAGAAGGATCACGATGTTCTTCATGGTTCCCCAGTGGTTGTGGTTGGAAATTGATCGGGGTCTGCGTAAGCCGCGCCGGGGCGGGCTCCGGCGGTCATCCTATTCGACCGCGCGGGCCGGTCAAAGTTTCGGCTCGACCGTCCGACTAGGACTTGCCGCCAGGGGCGGCTTCGGCCTTGATCTCCTCGATTGCCTCGAGCATGCAGGTAACGCCGTAGGTGAGCACCTTCATGCCGCACGGGTTGACGCACACCATCAGCGCTTCCGCGATCTCTTCCGGCGCGAGCCCGAGTCTGAGCCCCTTCTTGATGTGCTGCTTGAGATGCGGCTGGTTGGGGGGGTTCGACATTTCGACCGCGAGCGCGACGATGTGGAACAGCTCGTGCATCTTCTCGTCGAAGCGGCGCGGCTTGGCGCGCACGACGTGGTCGAGCTGAAGCAGCACCTCCATGTAGTCCGGGAAGGTCTTTGCGATCCACTCGTGCGCGGGATAGCGTTTGCCGCGGCGCCGGGCGATTTCCTCGACGAGGCTGGCGGACGATGGCTTTTCAGGCGTGGCGGACATGCGGTCCCTCCTCAACGTTATCGGCGATCGGTTGCTGCGCCCTGGGGTATCTCGAGGTAGTTTAACTACGGACGGAGTGCAGATGAAGCCGCCTCGCGGCGGAGAACTCGCCCGGCGCTTTTCCGGGGGGCGGCGCGGGCGCGGCATTTGCGATAACGGGGCGATGGGAGGAAGATCATCGACCATCGCTGCGTGAGCGCCTGGAAACTCGCAAGGCGCAGGCGCCACTCGCCAGCGGGGCATAACAAGGCGTCGTTAAGAGCCTGATCTGCACCGCGCCGTGGGGGGACACCGTGCGTCATGCTCGTATGCTCGTGTTCACGGTGGCTTGCCTGGCGACAGTCCCGGCAAGCGCGTTCGACGACGGTGGACAGTACGCCGCGCACGGGGTCGTGACGTGCGCCGCACACCTGGCGCCGCAGAATCGCGAGCCCGACGGCTCGGTCGCCTACGGCGAACAGAGATGGCTGGAGGGCGTGATTCACGCATTCAACTGGCTCGTGCCGGACACGTTCCAGATTCTCGGCGAGAGCGATGTGCGCGCCGCCCTGCGGTGGCTCGACGACTTTTGCGCGAACAATCGTTTGAAGGACACCGCCGAAGGCGTGGAGGCGCTCTTCGGCGAGCCGTACCCGAAGCGCCGCCGCGGCAAGAACATTTCCGGGGAAAAATGAGGGCGAACCCGCCGGCACCGCAAACAGCGGGAAATTCGTTTTGAACAAGCGACTCCGGCCTCTGGCGCCCCGGACACGAATCGAACGTGCGACCTGCCCCTTAGGAGGGGGCTGCTCTATCCACTGAGCTACCGGGGCGCGCGCGCTGTATTTTAACGTAAAATCGCGCTATCGCCGGTTTGCGGAGCCGAGCCATGATACACAGCATCGACCACATCGTTCTCACGACCAGCGATCTGGACAAGTGCATCACCTTCTACACGCGCGTGCTCGGCATGAGGCTCGAGCGCTACGGTGAGGGCCGCGTCGCGCTCAGGTTCGGCGATCACAAGTTCAACGTGCACCCGCCAGGGTTCGACGCCGGCATCAAGGCGCGCGTGCCGACACCGGGCTCGCTCGACCTGTGCTTCCTCGCGGATCAGCCGCTCGACCAGGTAATCGCGCAGCTGCGGCGCTACGGCGTGGAAATCGAGGAGGGGCCGATCGAGCGTACCGGCGCGCGCTTTCCGATCCGCTCGGTCTACGTGCGCGATCCCGACGGCAACCTGGTCGAGATATCGGAGCCCATTGAGGTCTGAGGCAGAAAACGCGAGCCAGAAAGCGTGAGACAGGAACCGTGAGAGAAGGCATGAGAACAAACCTGGCACGATCGCGCGGTCAAATAGCCTAGCCCCTAGCCCCTAGCCCCTAGCCC
>JBFKNN010000206.1:0-5014 GCA_041629335.1 Burkholderiales bacterium
AAATAGCCGTTGGTGGCGGCGGCAGCGAGCGGTGCCGCGCACACGGCGGCGACGATACAGCGTAACAGCGTACTTTCCTGTGCCATGAGTCCTCCCTTTTCGTGTTATTGCGAGAAACGCTTTGGCACGCGGCGGCCATCCCGCCGCGCGCGTCAGATGAACAAGCTCACGTCGGCATCCCGCGCCATCGGCAGGAAGCTCGCCGCCCCGACGTACTCCTTGACCTCAGGAATGAAGTCGTCGTGCGAGAAGCCAAAAAGATCGACGGTCATCTGGCAGCCGATCAGATTGACCCCGGCCTCGATCGACAGTTCGCGCAGCTCCGGAATCGTCGCGACACCCTTGTTCTTGATGGTCTGCTTCATGAGCCCGGTGGCAAGCGATTCGAACCCGGGAATGACCGCCTGCACGGCGTTCGGGATGTTCCAGTTGACCGCCTTGAACCATTCCGGCCCGAAGGGCATTTTCATCGGCATGCCGGGATTGCCGAGCGGGCTCACCTTGAGATCGGAGAGGTCCTTGCGCAGCAGCTGGAGTCCGTAGAAGGTGAAAAATATTGACACATTCCAGCCGAGCGCCGCCGCAGTGGATGCGAGAATGAACGGCGGATAGGCCCAGTCCAGCGTCCCCTTGGTGGAGATAATGGTCATCGAAGGCGTCTGGCTCGCCTTCAGCTCCTCGAGCTTCTTGGGCAGGATTTCGTCGAGCCGCCGGCTGATGAGTTCGTCGAACTCCTTGGTTTCCATGCTGGTCATGGGAAGCTCCTGTCGACGTTAAGTGCAGCGCCGCCGATGGCGTTGCGTCAGACCCGGCGCGTCGCGCCAACCGTGGCACATCTACGCGACGGCCACTCACCGCTTATTAAAA
Source organism: Burkholderiales bacterium (assembly GCA_041629335.1). GTDB lineage: Bacteria > Pseudomonadota > Gammaproteobacteria > Burkholderiales > SG8-41 > JBFKNN01. The sequence continues at coordinate 868 of JBFKNN010000206.1, forward strand.
CGCATGAGTATATTAGTGTCAACGAATATAATGATTAGCTGACCTTTTCGCTCGGGTTTGCGACGCACCCGGAAATGACCGTTCGCCCGGTGATCGAGCCCTTGGCATCCCGCAGCCTCACGATTTTCGATAGGGCGGACCTTGGGGTATGGTTTCCGAAGCAACGGCGGCGGCGGGGCGCCGGACAACGAGGAGCAACAGCATGATTGCGGTGATTTTCGAAGTATGGCCCGCGGAAGGGCGAAGCCAGGAGTACCTCGACCTTGCGACGGCGCTGCGCCCGCAGCTCGAGAAAATGGACGGGTTCATCTCGATCGAGCGCTTCCAGAGTCTGACCGAGACGGGGAAGATCCTGTCACTCTCGTTCTGGCGCGACGACCAGGCGATCGCTGTGTGGCGAGGACTCGAATCGCACCGCGCCGCCCAGGCGAGGGGTCGCGGCGGTGTTTTCCGGGACTACCGATTGCGGGTGGCGGGGGTGGTGCGCGACTACGGAATGCAGCGTCGCGACGAAGCGCCGCGCGACAGCCGCAAAGTGCACGGCTGACGGCTGCACGCTCGCCGCCGTGCTCATCTGCACGTGCTCGGGCGAGCGCATTTGCGGCGTCTTGATGTGGTAGTTCAGCCGGTAGAAGCGGATCGGCAGCACGTTGTCTGCGATCGAGTCCATCGCGTTCCCCGACTAGAAATTGATGGCCGCGTCGATGGCGGCCACGCCGGCCTTGGCGCAGTCGTCGTCGCGATCGCCGCCGGGCGCACCCGATACGCCGATGCCGCCCAGAAGCGCGCCCCCGCCCTCGATCATGAGGCCGCCGCCGACGGCCGCCACCCCCGGCCGTTGCCGGATGCCGCTCATCGGCCGGCCGGCCTGGGTCTCGCGCGCGAGGTCGGTCGTGTTGGTGCGGAACGTGACCGCGCTCCAGGCTTTCGAAACCGCCATGTCGGGCGTGTGCGGGCCCGCGAAACGGTCGCGCAAGATTACCTGCGTCACCCCGCTGCGGTCGACCACCGCCACGGCGACCTGATAGCCCTCGGCGCGACATTTCTTCAGCGCCGCCTGCGCCGCCGCGAGCGCCGTCTCCGGCGTCATCATCTTGACCGTGAACGTCGCGTCCTGGGCTGAGGCGCCGCCGGCGCCAAGCCCCAGCGCGATTGCGAGCCCGATTACGCTGCGTCCCGACATGTGGCCTCCTCCGAAAAATATTCGCGGAATGCAATCCAGCCCCGCCGGTGCCTGGCGTCGCTGCCTGCGCGTGGCGTGTTCCAGATGCGCGCGAGTTCGCGCCGTCGCTCGACCACACGCGCCAAGGAATCGGCAAACTGGTCGCGGATGTCCTCCTCGTAGCCGTCGAGCGCGTCGTTGTGGCCCCGCGCGATCAGCGCATGCGCCGCCTCGCCCGCGCGCTCGCCCGACAGGATTGCCGCGACGATACCCGCGCCGGTGATGGGGTGCGTGAGGCCGGCCGCATCGCCGGCGAAAACGACACGCCCGATCACCAGCCGGGCGCGCAAGCCGCCGCCCGGGATCGCGCCGCCGGTGCGATAGAGGATCTCGCGTCCCAACCGGCCCTCGGCCGCTGGCTGCCGGTGCAATGCATCGAGCGGCGCCTTCACGTCGGGCGCGAATGCCGGATCGGCACCGAGGCCCAGATTCGCCTTCTCGCCTTTGGGGAACAGCCAGGCGTAGCCGCCGGGATAGCGCGGCGAGAGCCAGATGTCGGTATCGGCAAAGGGGGCGTGGAGCGGCACAGTGTACTGCCGCGTGTTCACGGTCTGCAGGGCGGGCAGCCCGATAACCCGTGCCACCGCCGAATGCGGACCGTCGGCGGCGACGAGCAGCCGGTAGCGCAGTTTCACTCTACCAGCCGGCATGGCAACCATCGCTTCCCGGCCCGCAGGCCGGATCGAGACGAGCCGGCTTTCCGTGCAAATTTCCGCCCCGGCCGCGCGCGCTGCGCGAGCACCCCGTCCGGCTGCGCCCAGCGCCCGAGCGGCAGCGGCATGAACTCGGCGCACTGCACCGGCCGGCCGATCTCCTTCTTCCGGTCGACCGCAATGACGGTGAGGCCGAGACGGGCCGCTTGCACAGCGGCCGAGCCCCCCGCCGGGCCCAGCCCTATCATCAGCACGTCGGTCGCGAGTGTCGTCATGGATTCTGCGTGAGCAGCGGCTGCCTGACCGCAAGCCGCAGCACGGCGAGAAAATCGCCAGGCGTGAGCGAGAGCATGTCGACCTCGCGGCCGGCAAAGAACGACCGGATGCGGGCTTCGAGTCGGTCGACCGGCGTGTCGCACAGCGCGGCTTCGAGGTCCGCGATCGTGCGCCGGGGGCTGACGAATACATCGCCGCTGAACCACACCTGGCGGATGGTCTGCGTCGCGGTATCGAAAGCCACGGCGGCACGGAGCAGCCCGCCGGCATATTTCTGCACGGCTTCCAGCACCGGCATACCGCTCGCCGGCCGCGACACGAGATGCACCCAGTCGGGCGTATCGATTTCCGCCAGCGCGACCTGGTAGCGCGCATGCTCCGAGAGCGTCAGGTCGCCCTCGCGAAACTCGATGTTGAACTCGCTCTCGAACGCCTCGGTGAGGTTGCGCTTGATGAGATCGACGTCGGGCCGGCGCCCGAGCAATTCCGTGAGGTTCGCGACCCGCTCGCGCGCCGATGCGATCCCCTTGTCGGAAAGCTTCTCGGCGGGAATGCGCAGCACTCGCAGCATTTTCTCTACGTCCAAGTCAATGAGCAGCGTGCCCTGAAACAGCAGCGCATTGCCGTCGAACGCGCCGCCGGTGCCGGAGATCTTGCGGCCGTCGACCTCGATATCGTTGCGCGGGCGGTAGCGCGCATCCACCCCGAGCGCGCTGATGGCGGTCGCAGCCGCGTGACAAATGCGGCGCGATATGGCCTGCATGTCGCTCGTGCCGACATCGCGTTTATGGAGATAAAGCTCCCAGCCGATCTGCGTCTGGTCGAAGTAGGTCGCGCCGCCGCCGGTTATGCGCCGCTGCACCGCAATCTTGTTGGCGCGGCAGTAGTCGAGGTCGAGCTCCTGCTCCGCGCTCTGGTGATAGCCGAGCAGCGCCGACGGCGCAAAGCGCAGGAAGCGCAGCGTGCTCGGGATCTCCTCGGCCTGGCGCGCCTCGAGCAGCGCCCGGTTCAACGCGATGTTCTGCGCCGCGGGGCGCAGGCCGGTGTCGATGACGCGCCAGAATTCCATGTACGTTCAGATGGTTATAATCGGTATCCCGGACAAGCGGCCGGGCCGCCGGGCGCGTTCGTGAGCGATCACTTGCCGGGGATCGACACACATTCCGCGGTCCGGCTTGAGCTTCACCAGCCAGCCCGCTCCGTACCGATCGGAGTTGATGGTGGCCGGGCTTGACGTGACGCTCGAATTGATCTGCACGACCTCGCCCGCCACGGGCGTCTTCACCGGCCCCACCCACTTGCCCGACTCCACGGTTCCCGCGGACTTGTTCTGCTCGACCGATCGGCCGACCTTTTTCGGCGTGCAGGAGACGATCCGCCCAGCGAGCGCCGCGGCGTACGCGGTCATCCTGATGGTCACTTTGCCGTCGCTTTCGCGCCGCGCCCATACGTTGTTCTCAATGTTGTAGTAGAGATCGTCCGGAATGCTGCAGCCTTTGACGGTTGCCATGCTTTGCCTCTTCTCTCTACGGATACAACCCACAGGACCTTCACGATCAGCGGCGTTAACACGTGCACCGCCATGGCAATGCCGCTAATCCTGACCCACCCTGCCGGGCTTGTCTATCGGCTGATCGGAAAAACGGCGCCTTCAGCTCGGGACCAGATCTATAAGCGTGCCACACCGGTCATGCACTGGACGGCAGGCTGGGATTTTCTCCTGCAGCGCATCGTAGATTTTCTCGGCGTTTTCCGCCCACAGAAGCTGCGCGATCTCGCGCGGGAAGTAGTCATCGGAATGCGCCGACGAGCAGGTGGCGGTGCAGATGCCGCAGTGGAGACACCCGTTCAGCTCGGATCATAGCGGAGGTCGGACTTGATGTCCTCGAAAACCCCCTGCATTTCCGCGTACGTTGCCTACCGATTCTTCCTCGTTCCTGCGCTCGCCGCGATGACGCTACTTCTTCTTGAGGAAGAAGGTGAACTCGTCGTTCGC
>JBFKNN010000207.1:0-4960 GCA_041629335.1 Burkholderiales bacterium
CCCGCGCCGGACACCGGGTTGGCGACCCCCGCGGCGTCGCCCGCAAGCAGCACGAGCGTCTCGCCGAGCAGCCCCCACGGTTCCAGCATGCCGCCGACCGGAATCGCGCCGCCGGTCGTCGCGAGGATCCTGCGGCCCACGCGCTCGCCCAGCTCGGCGTGCAGCCGCTCGACGATCGGCTTCAGGCGCGCCTTGTGCCGCGGCTCGACCCCGGCGCCGAGGTTCGCCACCTCGCCCTTCGGGAAAAGCCAGCCGTAGCCGCCCGGGATGTCGGCCGAGAGGAAGATGTCGGTGGCATGGTGCGGCGCCTTCAGCGGCACCGTGACCTGGCGCGTTTCCACCAGCTCGGTGTTCACGGCGTCGATGGCGGCCCCGGCGCGCGAGCGCGGGCCGTCGGCGCCGACGATGACGCGCGCGCGCAGCCTCTCGCCGCCGGCGAGCTCGACCGTGCCGTCGGGCGCGACGCGCTTCACCGGGGTATCGAAACGGATCTGCGCGCCCGCCGCGCGCGCCTGCGCCACCAGGTGCGCGTCGAACGCCGCGCGATCGAGCATGTGCCCGGGAAAATTCGGCTGAACGTCGGCGGCGTCGTCCTCGACGAAGGTCGTCATGGCGTCGATGCGCTGCACCGCGGTGCCGTCGACCTCGAGCAGCGCGGGCACCAGCTCCGCGCACTGTACCGGGATGCCCGCCTGGCGCTTGCGATCGAGCGCCACCACCCGGCAGCCGCGGCGCGCCGCCTCGGCCGCGGCGCTCGCGCCGGCGGGTCCGAGGCCGAGCACGAGAACGTCGGTCATGCCGCGACGCTCGGGCGCGGGTGCAGCTTGACGCTGCGCGGGCGCAGCTCAATCGTTCGCCCGGTCTTGATCGAGCAGCAGGCGTGCTCCTGGGCCACCGGCCGGCCGATCGCGTGCGCCACGCCGAGCGCGCCGTCGGCGGGGAACGCGATGCCGTCGAGCCCCGCCATCACGGCGTACGCGTCGGTCACGCGCCGGTGCATGCCGGGCGGGCGCGCGCAGCCGAGCAGCACCTGCCGGTTGGGAATGCGGCTACGCGCCTCGAGGAAAACGCGGCCGATGTCGGACGTGTGCGGGGTCTCGAAAGTACCGGCCTTCGCGTAGAACGGCATGATCACCACCAGCACCAGCGAGTGCACCGCGTGGCGGCTGACGATGTCGAGCGCCGCCGACTCGCCGAGGATCCGGCCGTAGTGCAGCCCGACGACGATGTGAGGAACCACTTCCATCTTCGTGGCGCACAGCGCTTCCAGCGTCGCTTCGAAGTCGGCCACGGGGCGCTCGAGGTGGTAGACCTCCGAGATCGTTTCCTGCGCGCCGATCACGTCCATCATGGCCGTGTCGACGCCCGCGTCCGCCATCGCGCGCGCGCGCGAGGCGTCCAGCAACGCCGAGTGGATCGCGATCTTGAGATGCGGGTGGTCGCGCTTCAGCCGCTCGATCACGGGGAAGTAGCGCTCGTAGCGGATTTCGTTCCGCTTGTTGGAGCCGCCTGAGAGCAGAAACCCCTGCAGGTCCTGCGTGGCGACGAGCGCGCGCACCTTCTGCTCGAGCATCTCCGGGCTGGTCGCCGGGATCATCGGTTCGAGGATCTTCGCCTGGCAGTGGTCGCACATCAGCGCGCAGCCGCCGGCGGTCACCGAGAAGGCGGGAAAGCTGTTGCTGCTGCAGCCTTCGACGTCGCAGCTCGAATAGGCCTTGAAGGTGGGCGTGGAGAAGCGGATGTCGCGCCCGCGCGGCGCACGGCGCTCGAACTCGGCCACCAGCCCCGCGTCGAGCGGCGCGTCCTCCAGCGCTTCCAGCGCCGCTACTCTTCCCAGCCAGTCCATCGCCGGCCCGGGAAGATTACTTACGCTTCATGAAGAAGGTGAATTCCTTCTGCGCCTCGGCGTGCTGCAGCAGCTCGTTGCCGGTCTGCTTGGAGAAGGCCTGGAAGTCCTTCACCGACCCGGGGTCGGTGGCGACGATCTTGAGCACCTGCCCCGACTTCATGTCGGTGAGCGCCTTCTTCGCGCGCAGGATGGGCAGCGGGCAGTTCAGCCCGCGGGCGTCGAGTTCTTTGTCGAAGTTCATGAGGGAATCCTAAAGTGTCCGGGGAGCGAAGTCATTATCCGAAGCGCGCCAGCAGCTCGGCCACGCGCCCGGCCTGCGCCTGGCGCGCCTGCGGTTCCGCCGGCGCCTCGTGGCGGATCATGCACGACACCATCTCGTAGAAGGCGCGGTCCAGCGCCTTGCGCGCGGCGGCGAGCTGCTGCGCGATGTCCTCGCAAGTCTCGTCGGCGTCGATCATGCGGCGCACGGCGCGCACCTGGCCTTCGATGCGCGCCAGGCGTGCGTCCATCGCCTTCTTGTCCTGCGGGTCGTGCATGCTGGGTCGGGTCATGGGGCGAATATACGCCATGGGGTATATAGACCTCAACCCACGCTATATAGTGCGCTGCGACATAAGAAAACCTGCAGCGTCCATCAGAGGAACAATGTGGCGCATACTCCTGTCCAGTATTAGCGTGCAACCGACTAAGGAGTCCGCCATGGCCGACGCCAGCGATCTGGACCGACTGATCAACGAACGGCTCGACGCGCTGCTGCCGAAAAAGCTCGCCGAGCTGCGCGAGAAGCAGACGCCCTCGATGACCATCATCGCCACCAAGGGCACCCTCGACTGGGCCTACCCGCCCTTCATCCTCGCCAGCACCGCCGCCGCGCTGGGCTGGAATGTGTCCATGTTCTTCACCTTCTACGGCCTCAACCTGCTGAAGAAGGACCTGAGCGATCTGAAGGTGAGCCCGCTCGGCAACCCCGGCATGCCGATGAAGATGCCCTTCGGCCCGGAGTGGTTCAAGCACATCAACTGGAACATCCCCAACGCCGTGCAGGCCGTCGTCCCCGGGTTCGAGACCATGGCGACCAGCCTCATGAAGCAGACCATCCACAACAAGGGCGTGGCCGGGGTCGGTGAGCTGCGCAGCGCCAGCCTCGAAGGCGGCGTGAACCTGATCGGGTGCCAGATGACGATCGATCTGTTCGGCTACGCGCGCGAGGATTTCATTCCGGAAGTGAAGGACTTCGTCGGCGCCGCGTCGTTCCTGCCGATGGCGCGCGACGCGGATGTGAGTCTGTTTATCTGAAGTTCAACCTGGGAGGGGGGAACATGTTCAGGAAGATGCTGTTCGTCGCGGCGGCGCTGGCGCCGCTCGCGGCGCAGGCCACCACGGGTTACTTCCAGCACGGCTACGGCATCAAGGCGAAATCGATGGGCGGCGTGGGCATCGCGCTGCCCCAGGATGCGCTCGCCGCTGCGAGCAATCCCGCGGGCATCGCATGGGTGGGCAACCGCATCGATCTGGGCGCGGACTGGTTCAGCCCGGACCGCGGCGCCTCGATCGCCGGCAGCGGCGCACCGGGCGCGAACGGCGCCTATGACGGCAACGACACGAAAAGCTTCCTGATACCGGAGTTCGGCTATAACCGCGTAATCAACCCGAGCCTGACGTTCGGCGTCGCCGTGTACGGCAACGGTGGCATGAATACTGATTACCGGACGAATCCCTTCGTCGCGTACGGCGGGAGCGGCCCCGGCGGCGTGGATCTGATGCAGCTGTTCATTGCGCCAACGCTGGCGTGGAAGAGCGGCAACCACGCGTTCGGCGTCTCGCTCAATCTCGCCTACCAGCGCTTCAAGGCGGAGGGGATTCAAGGATTCTCCAGCTCTTCGGCCAGCCCGGGCAACGTGAGCAATCGCGGATATGACGACTCGACGGGGCTCGGCATGCGCGTAGGCTGGACCGGGCAGGTGTCGCCAACCGTTACGCTTGGCGCCACCTACCAGACCAAGACCAAGATGAGCGAATTCGACAAGTACAGCGGTCTCTTCGCCAACCAGGGCGACTTCGACATTCCGGAGAATTACGGGGTCGGCGTCGCGTTGAAGGCAACGCCCGCGCTCACCGTGGCGGCCGATGTGCAGCAGATCAACTACAGCGACATTCCGGCCGTCGGCAACAGGGTGGACTGCCTGTTCGCGGGCGCCTGCCAGCTCGGCAGCACCAACGGCCCCGGATTCGGCTGGCAGGACGTGACGGTCTACAAATTCGGGCTCGCCTATGAACTCAAGCCCGGCACGACGTTGCGCGCGGGGTACGTGATCCTGGACCAGCCCATCCCGGCGAGCCAGACGTTCTTCAACATCCTCGCTCCCGGCGTAGTAGAAGACCACCTGACGCTGGGTCTCACGCTGGAAATGTCGAGGACGAGCGAGCTGAGTTTCATGTACATGCATGCCTTCGAGAAGAAAGTGAACGGCTCGGGGTCGATCCCGCTCGCACCGTTCGGCGGCGGCGAAGCCAACCTGCGCATGTCGCAGAATTCGTTCGGCGTTGCCTACGGCTGGAAGTATTAAAGACCACGCGCCGATTCGGGCCGTCCTGCTCGACCTGGACGGCACGCTCCTCGACACCGCGCCAGACCTCGCCGCGGCGGTGAACGCGATGCTCGACGGGCAGGGGCTAGACCCTCTGCCCGAGCACGTGGTGCGCGACTTGATCGGCCGCGGCATCCCGCACCTCGTGGAAAAGAGCCTCGTCGCCGCCGGATTGCCCCTGACCTGCGAGCTGGAGCCCGCCCTGATCAGCTTCGGCGGCCACTACGCGCGGCTGAACGGGCGCGCCAGCCGCCCGTATCCCGGCGTGATCGAAGCGTTGCAGCGCCTGCGCGCGGCGAAGCTCAAGCTCGCCTGTGTGACGAACAAAGCGGCTACGTTCACGAAGCCGCTGCTCGAGAAATCCGGCCTGGCACCGCTGCTCGACGCGGTGGTGTCGAGCGACGAGGTCGGCCGGCGCAAGCCGCACCCCGCCCCGTTCCTGCACGCGTGCAAGCTGCTCGGCGTTCTGCCCGCAGAGGCGGTGGTGATCGGCGATTCGGCGAACGACGCCGAGGGCGCGCGC
>JBFKNN010000208.1:0-4915 GCA_041629335.1 Burkholderiales bacterium
CCCGCTGGTGTCCATCCTCGCGATGATCTGGCTCTACGTCGACACCCACGACAAGGCCAAGATCGCCGAGCTCTCGATCGCCACCTTCTGGCTGGTTCTGCCGACCTTGCCGATGTTCCTGGTCCTGCCGGCGCTGTTGAAAGCCGGGCTCGGCTTCTACCTGAGCCTCGCGCTCTCGGCCGTTGTCATGGTGGCCTGCTACGCAGTGGCGGTGCCGCTGCTCGCGCGCTTCGGCATTACCATCTAGCGGACGTCTTCCGAACCGGCCGCATTCGGCTCAAACTATGCGTGATCCGGGGCGGCCTCGGGGCGCCATCCCCGGAGCGTTTAGTGTGCGTAACATGATGAAGCGCATCACCCGCAGGACGTTCATCGTCGCCGCCGCGGCCGCCGGTGCAGTCGCGGGCATCGCCTGGTGGCGCTACCGGCAAGCGCCCGGAGGGCCGCCGGCAGCCCCTTCACCGCGCGAAGACCCGGCGCCCCATTTCACGCAACAATTGATCGTTCCCGGAGCCGAAGGCATGTTCGGCATCGTGGACGCATCGCTGCCGTTCGTGATCACGGCAAGATCCGCCCCGAGCCTGCCCGGCGCCCGCGCAGCGCCGCAGCTCGTCTACGAAGTCGAGCGCAGCGGGCGTGTCGCTTTCAACCCGGTGTTGAGGACCTGGCGCGGCGCGCGCTTCCGCGCCAAGTTCTGGAACGCGCTCGACGAGACGAGCATCATCCACTGGCACGGCCTCAAGGTGGAGAGCAACAACGACGGGCATCCGCACTACGCCGTGAAGAGCGGTGCGATCTACGATTATTCCTTTACGGTCGACAACCGCGCCGGCACCTACTGGTACCACCCGCATCCGCACGGGCTCTCCGGCAAGCAGGCTTACCTCGGGCTGGCGGGCCTGTTCATCGTCGACGACCCGGACGAGACCGCCCTTGCCCGATCGCTCGACCTCGCGCTCGGCGCAACCGATGTTCCCTTACTGATCCAGGACAAGCGCGTCGATGCGGAAGGCGCCTACGTCTACGCGCCGTCGAAGGCGGACCGCTTCCATGGCCACTTCGGCGACCGCATCCTGGTGAACTTCACGTGGCGGCCGCGCTTCGAGGCGGCAACCCGGCTCTATCGCTTTCGGCTCGTGAACGGGTCGAGCGCGCGCGTCTACCGCCTGGCCTTCGTGCATGGCGAGACCGCGCTCGAGTCGAGCCTGATCGGCAGCGATGGCGGGCTGCTCGAGCGCGCGCAACCGGTCCGCGAAGTCTGGCTCTCGCCCAGCGAGCGTGCGGATGTCTTGCTCGACCTGCGCCGGGCCGCGCCCGGCGACGTGGTGATGCTGAAGAGCCTCGCGTTCGATGCGATGCGGGGGAGCGGCGGCATCAATCAATCCGCTGCGTTGCCCGAGGGTGCCCCGATAGACATCATGCATATCGACGTCACGCGCCGCATGGATTACGATCGCCGGGCGCCCGCGACGCTGTCGCGCATGGAAACCGTCGCCGCCGATGGGGCAGCAACGCGCGTCTTCACCATGGAGCACGCGCGCGGCGGCTGGCGCCTGAACGGCACTCCGTACGACATGCTGGCCACCCCGATTACCGTCACACGCGGCATGACCGAGGTCTGGGAATTCCGCAATCCCGCCGACGGCGTCCCGCATCCCATTCACGTCCACGGCTTCCAGTTCCGGGTGCTCGAGCGTGACGGGACCCCGATACATTACCGCGCCGCGGGCCGCCTCGGCCCGAACGACGCCGGCTGGAAAGACACCGTGCTGCTCTGGCCCGGAGAGCGCATCCGAATCGCGCTGGACTTCTCCCATCCCTTTATCGGCGATCAGGTGTACATGCTCCAGTGTCACAATCTCGAGCACGAGGACCAGGGCATGATGCTCAACTTCAAGGTGCGTTCGGCAAGCAATTGATCACAAACGCCACTCCCCCCGCGCCCGTTAAGCAATGTTCGTTTATGGCATCGCCAGACGGCGGCCGAACATTGGAGACCGGTGACGGGATAGCCGCTGGATAGATTTGCTATATTTGCGGCTTTCGCGCACAACGCGGCGCGGCATCGCAAGATTAAGGGAAGTTATGGTCCGACTTGCTAGGTAACCTGAGGAAGCCGTAAATGAGGCATGCTACCCCAATCCCGTCTTTCTTCCTGATCGGCGCCTCGGTTCTGGTTACCGCGCTGCTCGCCGGCCAACCCGTGGCTGCCCAGTCAGCAGTCAGGTTGCACCACGTCCATGGCCTTGCATATACGGCCGACGGCAAGCAGATCATGGTGCCGAGCCATCACGGTCTCGCCATCTATTCCGGCGGTAAGTGGACCCGGGCGCCAGGCCCGGAGCATGACTACATGGGATTCTCGGCGACGCGGCGACATCTGTACAGCAGCGGACATCCCGTGCATGGATCGACGGAGTTCCGCGATCCCTTCGGCGTCATCCGCAGCAGCGATCGGGGCAGGACCTGGACCAAGCTCGGGCTCGAGGGCGAGACCGATTTTCACCTGCTCGCCACCGGCTGGAACACCAACGCAATCTATGTCTGGAACCCGGCGCCCAACTCGCGCATGCGGCAAGCGGGGCTGCATTACACGGTGAACGACGGCTTTCAATGGCACCACGCGGCGGCGGCCGGCATATCCGGGAATCCCCATGCGCTTGCGGTCCATCCCGACGACGTCAAGACCGTGGCGATCGCAGCCGCGACCGGCATCTTCCTGTCCCGCGATTCCGGCCAGCGCTTCGAGCCCGTCGCCCGCGGCGAGGAAGGGCTGGCGGTGTTCTTCGACCTCGACGGCAAGCACCTGTGGCGCAGCGGCTACGCCGGCGAGGCACGGCTCGCCCGGCTGGAGCTGCAAAGCGGCAAGACGACCGCGGTCAAGCTCCCGCCGCTCGAGCGCGACGCCGTGTCCTACATCGCGCAAAATCCAGTGAACCGCGGCGAATACGCGATCGCCACGTTCGCAAAGAGCATCTACCTCTCCCGCGACGGCGGGAAGACCTGGACGCAGATCGCCAACCACGGCAAAGGGCTGTGACGACAGGCGCTTACGCGCGGCGCCGGCCCGGGCCCGGTCGCACGCCACTCCATGCGCCGTGAACTTTTTCGCGGGAACAATGTCCTCAAAAACTCTATTGCCCGACCGAAGATTTTTCTTTAGAATCCGCGCCGTGCTGAAATCGTTCCGAAAATGTGCCGCGCTCGTTCTGCTGGTGGTCATGCCGCTGCAGGGCGTCGCCGCGTCGCTCACCGAGTCGCTGTGCTCGTCGGCGTCGTCGCCGATGCAGATTCAGGCCCCGGGCGACCACAACCACGACAGTCATGCCGGCGTGCCGCACGAGCACGACGGCAGCGAGACCAGCACGTATTCCGGGCACCTCTGCTGCCATCACTTCTTCGCGGCGATCCCGGTCGTCGCACCGGATGCCGGCGCCACAGAGCGTCCTGCGTTCGATCCGCAGCATCGCTACTCCGTCCGGCTGCACTTTCCTGAGCAGCCGCAACCCGTCCCTGTAGTCTGATCTTCTGACAGCGCGCTCAAGCGCGCTGGGCGTCCGCACGCACGCGGGCGCCGCGGAGCGCGCGCGTACGCGCCGCGCACAACATCTTGCAACGAAGAGGATCGGCATGACGAACGTACTCAGATTTCAGTTTTGCCTTGCCGCCCTGCTCGCCGCAACCGCGGCCGCAGCGCAGCAGGCGAAGCCCGCGCACCCCGCCGATCCGGCGGCGCCGGCGCCGGCGGTGGGGCACGACTCGGCGTTCGCCGGATACAACAAGTTCCGTGACGAGAAGCTCTCGGACTGGCGCAACGTAAACGACGAGGTTGGCCGCGTCGGCGGCCACGTCGGAATCCTGCGCGGCGACAAGGGCGCGGCAGGCGCGCCCAAAGCGCCCGGCGCGCACACCAAGTAGGAGCCGACAGTGATGCAACCAAAAACAACATCGCTGCCCCGCGTGCGGCTTCTTGCCGCTGCGGTCGGCGCGCTTGTGCTCTCGGGCTGCGCGACGTTCTCCGACGACGGTGGCTTCGGCGCGGTCGAGTCCGTCACCCGCGAGCGCATCAAGCAGGACGTCAAATGGGTGAAGACCGACAAGGACGCGAGCGAGGTCCGCGCGACGGTGAAGAAGCTCGTCGCCCAACCGCTCACCGCCGATGCCGCCGTCCAGGTGGCGCTCATCAACAATCGCGGCCTGCAGGCGACCTACGCCGAGCTCGGCATCGCGGAGGCCGACCTCGTACAGGCAGGACGGCTGCGCAATCCCGGTTTCTCGTGGGGCCGGTTCCGGCGCGGCGACGAGGTCGAGATCGAGCGCACTTTCCTGTTCGACATCCTGGGGCTGATCACCATGCCGATCCGCACCGATCTCGAGCGCCGGCGCTTCGAGCTGACGCAGGGCGAGGTCGCCGCCGCGGCGCTGCAGGTGGCGGCCGACACGCGGCGCGCCTGGTACGGCGCGGTGTCCGCGCAGGAAGGCGTGAAGTACATGGAGCAGGTCAAGCTCTCCGCCGAAGTGAGCGCCGAGCTGGCGCGGCGCATGGCGGCCGCCGGCAACTTCAGCAAGCTCGACCGGGCGCGCGAGCAGCTCTTCTACGCCGAAGTCACCGCGCAGCTCGCGCGCGTGAAGCAGGCCGCACTCGCCGAGCGCGAGCGCCTGACGCGCCTGATGGGCCTGTGGGGCGAGGACGCCGGGTTCAAGCTGCCGGACCGGCTGCCCGATCTGCCGAAGGCCGCGCGCGAGATCGCCGACCTCGAGGCAAATGCGATGCGGAGCCGGCTCGACGTGCAGGGCGCGATGAAGCAGGCGGAGAACATCGCGGCTTCGCTCGGTCTCACCCGGGCCACGGGTTTCGTCAGCGTGCTCGAGCTCGGCTACCAGCGCAACAGCGAGAGCGAGAAGCCGCGCCAGA
>JBFKNN010000209.1:0-4819 GCA_041629335.1 Burkholderiales bacterium
ACACTCTGGCGGCACGATGGCACGTACACGGCAGGAAAGGTTACCGATGTCCATCGCCGGTTTTCCGGACCGAACGTATCTGATCGACGCGCACGAGCTCGCCCAGCGCATCGGCGCGATCACCCTGATTGACCTGCGGCCGGCGGAGGATTTCGCGCTCGGCCACATCGAGGGCAGCAGGCACCTCGACATCTACGGCATCAGCCTGAACGACTCTTCGGATGCGCCGCTGAACGCCTTCCTGGCGATCTTCCGCACGCTGTTCGGGAGCCGGGGCGTGACGCAGGACAAGCCGGTCGTCATCTACGATCACGAAAGCGGCGAGCGCGCGGCCCGTGCGGTCTGGTTGCTCGCCGTGCTGGGCCACCCGGACGTGAGGATTCTCGATGGCGGCACGCACGCGTGGACGGCGTCCGGCAACCGGCTCGTCCGCCTGGCGGAAGCGCCGCCCCCGGTCGATCCGGCGAAGGCGCCGCCCACACCCCCGCCCTACAGGGGAACGCCGAATCTCGAATTGCTGGCGACGCGCTTCGACGTCCATCGCGCGATCAGTGACGACGCCACGGTCATCCTCGACGTCAGGCGCGAGTCGGAGCACCGCGGCACGGAGAAGCGGGCCCGGCGCGTCGGAACCATTCCCGGCGCCGTGCACGTATTCTGGCGCGATCACCTGGACGAGAGAGGCGCGTTCCGGCCGGCGGATGAGATCCGCGATCTCTACGCTTCAAGAGGCGTCACGCCGGACAAGACCGTCATTCCCCTGTGTCAGGGAGGCTACCGCTCGGCCAACACGTTTCTTGCGCTCAAGTCGCTGGGCTATCCGCGCGTGCGCAACTACGTGTCGTCCTGGGGGGAATGGGGCAACCGCGACGATTCGAAGATCGTTGTCCCCGACTGATGACATGGCATGCCGCCATCCAGGCTCGGATTACGCCAGCCCTTGATTCCACAGCAGTATGCCTCTGAAAAACGTCGCCTTGGAGCGGCGTTTTTGCGACGAGAATGGCTGGAAAAGCCAAGCGTTGCGCGTCTTGGAAATTCTCAGTGTCACGTTTTCAGGAGGGGAAAACGCGACGCTAAGGATTAGAATAGCCACAACTTGAGCGGCGTGTTACGAGGAATCAACGTGTTGCGTTGGTCCGACCCGAAGATGGAAGATGAAGATGAGAACAGCGATGCGATCGGGCGGGGCGCCCGCGCGCCGCGGGGCGGGGTGTTACGGGACGAATGAAAGCGCGGACAGTGCGCCGCGGATGATCGGCTTGGCGCGCTCGGGGTCCCGGTACAGGAACACCGCGTAGGCGTCGGCCTTGCCCCGCTTGTGCACCGCCACCAGCAGGGCCTCCCGGTACTCCTCGGAGAACGCCGGTTCGACCGCGAACGCCGAGGCCGCCGCCCAGTCGGCGTTGAACAGCTTCCGCGCCTCCTCGGCCGCGTACTCGCGGCGGGGGCTGTGGCGTCCCGCAGCGAGCCGCTCCGTCATCGACGCGAACAGCATGTCGAACATGTGCTCGGGATCGGGCGCCGCGCTGTGCGGGTCGTTATACTCAACCCGCATGCGCGCAAGCGGCCGGATGGCGTAGCGGATCTCGAGCAGGCCGCTCTCGTGGCGCAGCGCCCGCTCGTGCGGAAACTCCGCGGCAGGCGGGCGTTCGATCGCGGAAAATCCCTGCGGCGCGTCGAAAACGAGGCCTGCCTCGGCGAGCAAGTCCTCGAACGAGGGCTGCGCGTGGAGCGCGCCGGCCGTGAATACCAGCCACGCAAAGACGAGCACGCCCGACGCGCGGCGCATCGCTCAGCCGCCCTGCTTTTGGCCCGCCGCTCCGGACCCGGCGGCCTGATTCGAACGCGCACGCCAGCGGGCGAGCAGCTCGCGCGCGGGTTCCTTCCATGCCTCGTTCTCGGTGATCTGCAGGAAGCGCTCGAGGTCAGGGATCGCGCGCTCGACGTCCCCCATGGCGTCTCGCGCCACGGCCCGGTTGAAATACGGCGCCGCCGCGTGCGGCTCGACGGCGATGCAGTGATCGAAATCGGCAAGCGCGCGCGGGTACTCGCCGCGCGTGAACAGGATCGCGCCGCGATTGAAACGCGCCGGAACGAAATCCGGATCGATGGCGATCGCGCGATCGAGATCGGCGAGCGCTTCGTCGACGCGCTCGAACTGCCGATAGGCCTGCGCGCGATTGGTGAGCGCGGCAGGGTTTCCCGGCGCATGCTGGACCGCCGCCTCGAGATCGCTCAGTGCAGCGCTGTAACGCTTGAGCTCGAGGTTCAGCGCGCCGCGCGCGCCCAGCAGGCCGGCATGCTCGGGATACTTCGCGAGTGCGCGCGCAAGGGCATCCATCGCTTCGCCGGGGCGGCCCTCGAGCCGGTGCTGGAGGGTGACCTGCAGCAGCTTGTCGGGTCCGAGCGCCGCATGCGGGTCGCCCGCGCCGTGCGGCTGCGCGAGTTGGGCGACGGCCCCGGTCTCCCCGGTGCCGAGACGGTCACAGCCGGCACCGAGGACGGCCGCGGCAAGCGCTAGGGCGAGCGCGCCCCTGATCATCGGGCGGCGGCGCACTACTTCTTCCCGCCCTTCGCCTGCTGCGCCGCGTAGGCCTCGAACATCTTGTTCATCAGCTCGATGTGCTCCTGATCGTTGAGCGCGCCGGGCTGGGCGACCGAGGCCCACAGCTCTTCCTTGTTCATCTCGCGGTGGCAGCCCATGCACAGCCCGGTGCGCAGCATCGCATCGCGCTTGTCCTTGGGCAGCGCGCGCGACAGCGGCCAGTGCGTGCCGATGGTTTGCACCTGGTTGCCGTCCTGGTCGACGATCACCGACAGATCGTGCTTGAGATCCTCGATCTTCGAGATCTGGACCTGGTAGCGGCCCGGGATCGGCGCGCCGGTGCGCTGGTCAAGCAGGTCCTCGATCACGTCCTCCGAGTTGCGCGTCATGAACAAGCCGCCGCCGATGCCATAACCGAGCGACTTCGGGTTGTTGTGGCAGCTCTCGCAGGTGCGCGCCTTGCGCTGCGCCGAGTGCGGCTGCACCGGCGCCATGTCGATCGCGAGCGGCACGTGCGACTGCCCCGCCGCCTTCGCCTCGTCGGGCGAGCGCGCGATGCGGTTGTGCGCGAGCGTCTTGCCTTTGCGGTCGATCACCGTCCAGATGACCTGGCAGCCCGGCATGAGCGGCGTCACGCGCCCCTCGCCGTTGATGCCGAGGACCGGGTCCTCCCAGCGCAGGTAGGAGCGCGTCTCAAAGGCCTTGCCCGGGCTCTTGATGCCGCCCGAGCCGAGGCGCGATTCGGCGGTCTGGCCGTCCGTGCCGCGCTTGGTGCCGGAGGCGACCCAGTCGGTGTCCTGGTACGGCTTGCCGCTCTTGTCCTTGCTGTAGTTCACCTGCACGTGGCAGCCGTAGCATTGCGGCACCCAGGAGGCGTGACAGGCGTAGCACTCGAGATTGTCGTTGTGCTTCTTCACCGCGTTCATCGCCACCATCGCGTCTTCGCTCTTCCACGTCTGGTCGAGCCCGATCTGCTTCAGCACCGGAACCTCGAAGTCGATGCCGGTCGCCGAGTGCAGGACGACGCGCTTGCCGTCCTTGACGACGTTGCCGAGGGGATTGCCGCGCGCGCTGACCAGATAGCCATCCCTCTTCTCGTAGAGGGTCGCGTAGCCCGCGGTCTCGGGCAGCGGCTCGTTGGCGAGCCCGCGCGGCTTGGCGTCGAGCTCGCGTCCGAACTCCTCGCTGTAGCCAATCGGCAGCTCCCACGGAAACTGCCGCGTGGTGCCATGGCAGTCCTGGCACTCGATCTCGACCTGCGCGAGCGTGGTGCCGAAGATGTTGCCATCGCCGTGCATGTCGACCGTGGTGTGGCAGTCCTGGCACAGCAACCCGCCCTTCGGATTGCCCGGCCGGCTCTGCACCTGGTGATGCAGGTCGTCGGAGATGAACAGATAGTTCTTCGTGTGCAGCGGGGGCTGCTTGCCGCCGGTCGCAGTGAACGGGCTGCCGTACGGGAACTCCATCAGACCCTGATAGGTAACGCCGATGCGCTTGCCGCGGTTGTGGCAGCTGTTGCAGGTCTCGACCGGGATGCCCGAGTATTCGATCTTGCCGACCTTGACCTTCGCCTCGCGCGTGCCCTGGATCTGGTGCGTGAGCATGTGGCCGTGCTGCTCCTTGTTGATGGTCGGATCGCCGCCCTCGTAATAGCCTTCGTTGCTGTACGGCACGTGGCAGGCCGAGCAACCCATGCCGCGGTAGTCGCCGCGCCGCTCGCGCCCGCGCACGCCGACGTGGCAGCGCTGGCACTGCTGGCGCTGATAGGTGATACCGGCGAGCTTCGGATCCTTCTCGATCTGCTCGACCGTTGGGTTGGGAAGCTGCTTCAGGCTCTTCGGGAACTGCTTCGGCCAGGCGGTGATCATCGCCTGCATGTACTTCTTGTAGCGCTCGGTGCCGATCGTGGGCACCGGGCCGTCGTCATCGCTCACATCGTAGTTGCCCCAGGGGACGTTGTAGTCCTGCATCTCGGGGAATCCCCACGTATGCAGGTTGCCCTGGATCTTCCCGGCCTCGGTGTTCATCAGCGACTTCTCGACCCGCTCCGAGTAGCCGGCGTGGCAGCCGCCCTGACCGCAGGTGAACTTGTTGATCACGTTCGCACCCGGGTCGGGGTAGAAGGTTTGCGGACCCTTCGCTGCCCGCAGCGTCCCCGGGCTGCCTTTGTGCGCCTCCTTCTTGGTCGTTGCCTGCGGATTGCCGCCGTGGCAGATGACGCAGCCGTTCGGATCACCATGGGCGGTGCCGATGCCCTTGATGGTAAGCATC
>JBFKNN010000210.1:0-4682 GCA_041629335.1 Burkholderiales bacterium
CCAATAGCACGTAGGCAAGAACAATGTTGCTCGACTGTGCGACTGCCGGTGTTGACTCAGATCAAAAGGTAAACAGATACGATCACAAACAAACACTGCGGACGCGGGTTACGCTTACCGTGCATGTATTTCCGCGAGCGACCGGTGCGGGTCGTAAGCGGACGCTGTCTGTCAGATCGAAACCCGACTGGTGCATGTTATGACGACCGTGCCCGCTTGATTTTTCAATCCCTGGCGTTGTCTTTGCGTCCTTGGATTTTGACTATTGTTCCCTCCGCGCACCCCTCAAGGGGGTATCGATAGCCTTTGCGGTGAAGCTCTTCTTCTCCCCGGCGGTAAGGCTTTACGGTTCCAGCGCCCGATAAAGAAACGGCAGGCTTACGTCCATGCGGTAATCGACGTCGGAGTGGTTGTCGTCGAATTCCTGGTAGGTATGCCGGATGCCGGCGGCGGCAAGCCGCTTCGAGAGGATGCGCGTGCCGTAATGGATGTGGTACTGGTCGCGCCAGCCGCAATCGATGTAGATGCCGCGCAGCGACTTGAGGTTCCTGCGGTATTTCGCAACGAGGTTGACCGGGTCGTGGCTGCGCCACTTGGCCCACCGGCGCCCGATCAGCTCGCCCGATTCGAGGTTGAACGGCACGCGGAAGCCGAGCGGCGCCCTGGGGTCCGGATCGTAGGTCGCCGCCATGCAGAGGTTCATGATGCAGTGGCCTTCCGCCGGCGACAGCTTTTCCTTCTTCCACACGTGGTTCAGGAAGCGCTTGATGCGACCGTCGTCGAGACCGTCGGCCAGGCTCCTGCGGGTCGACTCGCGCAGGACGTTGTGGGCGCCGATCTTTCGCTTGGGCACGCGATGCTTCGCGAGCTCGTTGAGCGTGTTGGGCCAGTCGCACCAGTAGATGAAATCGAAGTACGAGTCGCCGGAATGATCCGCGACCGCGCCCCAGTATTTCGGATACTTCATGCCGTGGATGATCGCGCCGTAGCCGCCGGATGACTTGCCGAAGCAGCCGCGATGCTCGCGGCGGGCGAGCGTGCGGAACTCGCGATCGACGAAGGGAATGATCTCGCGCGTCAGGTAGTCGGCGTAGTTGCCGATCGCCGATGAATTCACGTACTGGTTGCCGCCGAGCGCCGTGAAGCAGTCCGGAAAGACGAAGATCGCCGGGCCCATTCTGCCCTCGTGGATCAACCGCGCCGCGCGCTCCGGAACGTTCTCGCCGAACGGCTTCCAGCCCGTGTGCGCGAGCCCGGAGCCGGTGAACCCGACGAGATCGTAGAGCACCGGGAAGCGGCGCCCGCCGGGGCCGTTGTCGTACTGCGGCGGCAGCCACACCGCGACCTTGCGCGCGTGCGGATCGCCGAGCGGATTGCCTTTGAGGATCCTCGACGTGTGCTCCAGCACGACGAGCGTGCCGGCGGGACCTTTGGGGCGTTTGAGCGCCATGGGATCTTTCAGGAGTCGGGTGATGGCGGGGACAGGTGAAAGCTAGCGTAAAAAAGCTTTGCCGCCAAGAGCGCCAAGGACGCTGAGAATAAGAAGGATTGAACCGCCAAGACCGCCAAGAACCACAATTAAGAATGGGGCAGCGTAGCGATTCTCTTCGCCGTTCTCGGTCTTTGGGTCCTTCCTTCCTCCTTCCGCCTTCCGCCTTCCGCCTTCCGCTTGCCGGTCACCGACCGGCAAGATACCTGCGCCACGGCCGCCAGTAGTATTTCTTCCAGCCTTGGTTCACGCCACGGTAGTCGTGGTCGGGGACGTTTGCGTGCACGAGGTCGATCCGGCCGCTGCGGCCTTTCGGCGTGAAGCGCAGGATCAGCGTCGAGTCGAGGTCGTCCTTCTTCCAGCCGCTCGAGCGCCACGCCTGCACGATCAGCCGGCCGGGAACGGTCTGGAGCGTGCGGCCGCGCAGCATGCCGTCGAACGCGCTGAACGTCGATCCCGGGCGAGCACTGATGACGACCTTCCCGCCGGTAATCGCCTGGTGCGTTCTCGCATTGACGTACATCGCATACAGCACCTTGGCCGGAGCGGCCAGAGTCACCGATTGCTTGACGAGTTTGGGCATGGGGCCTCCAGAGATCTATTCTAAGCCTCGGTCTGAGTCGCTGCCCGTCCCGTTCCAAGGTCCGCGGCACAGAAGTACGCGTGGATACTCGATCGATTACTCGATTAGAATCATTGGGACGGGACTCGTGTCTCGCCGGTGGCCCGGCTTTCGTCACCCAAGAAGAATGGGGCGCGGTCCCGATATCGCCACAGCAGGCAGGGCCGGCCCGGCGTCGCGTGTATCGAGACCGGCGTAACGCGCATCCGTTACAGCATTGGAAGACATGAACGTCACCCGCACGCTCGCCCGCTACCTTGTCAGCGCGCGCTACGAGGACATCCCGCGGGCGATACGCCACGAGGCTTCGCGCGCGCTGCTCAACTGGCTCGGGTGCGCGATCGGCAGCGCGCGCCATGAAACGGTCGAGCGCATGCTCGCCGCGTTGACCCCGTTTGGCGGCCCGCCGCAGGCGGGCGTGCTGGGGCGCGGCGAACGGCTCGACATCCTGCATGCCGCCCTGGTGAACGGGGTGAGCTCGCATGTCCTCGATTTCGACGACACGCACGCGCGCGCCATCCACCCGAGCGCGCCGGTGCTGCCCGCCCTGCTCGCCTGCTCGGAGTGGCGCAAGGTTACCGGGGCCGATTTCGTGCACGCATTCGTGCTCGGGGTCGAGGCCGAGGAGCGCATCGGGCTGTCGGTTTTCCCCGAGCACTACGCCGTCGGCTGGCATATCACCGGCACCGCGGGTGTTTTCGGCGCAGCCGCCGCCGTCGGCAGGCTCATCGGGTTGAACGAGCAGCAGATGTGCTGGGCCCTCGGCATCGCGGCGACGCAGTCCGCGGGCCTGCGCGAGATGTTCGGCACCATGTGCAAGAGCTTTCATCCGGGGCGCGCGGCGCAGAACGGCATGACGGCGGCGCTGCTCGCGGCAAAGGGCTTCACCAGCTCCGAGCGGGCGCTCGAGGCACCGCGCGGCTTCGCCAACGTCCTTTCCTCGAAGTTCGACCCGACGGTCATCACGGCGGGCCTCGGCGAGCGCTACGAGCTCGCGTCCAACATGTACAAGCCGTTCGCCTGCGGCCTCGTCGTGCACGCCGTGATCGACGGCTGCATCGCGCTTTCGAGAGCGCACGATCTCGCTGCCGGTGCGATCGAGCGCGTGGACCTGAAGGTCAACCCGCTCGTGCTCGAGTTGACCGGCAAGCGCGAACCGGCTTCCGGTCTCGAAGGAAAGTTCAGCGTCTTTCACGCCGCGGCCGTGGCCATCATCGACCGCGCGGCCGGCGAGACGCAGTTCAGCGACGCGTGCGTGCGCTCGCCCGCGGTGATCGCGTTGCGCGAGCGGGTGCACGCCGCGACGGACGCCGCGATACGCAAGACGGAAGCGCGCGTAAGCATCCGGCTCCGTGATGGCCGCTTGCTCGACCACCACGTCGAGCACGCGCTCGGCACGCTCGAGCGCCCGATGAGCGATGCGGACCTCGAAGCGAAGTTCCGCGGCCTGGTTGCGGGTGTGCTGCCCGACGAACAGGCGTCCCGGCTGATCGAGCTCAGCTGGTCAGCCGGTGAGCTCGACGAGGCCGGCACGATCGCGCGCGCGGCAGCGAGAGAAAACTGAATCGGGGACAGACCACTATTTCCGGGTGCATGAACCGGGAAAACGTGGTCTGTCCCGGGTTTCGGGTAGTCGGATTGACAGCCGCGCTCGCGTTGGCCGATGATGATGCGGAGCGGGTTTCCGTATCGTTCAAGGGGGCACCATGAAAGCCAAGCTAGCTGTCGTGCTCGTTGCGTCCGCCGCCTTCGGCGCCGCGCACGCGCAAACCCGGTGGGACATGCCGACGCCGTATCCGGACGCCAACTTCCACACCCAGAACATCGTCAAGTTCGCCGAGGAGGTGAAGGCGAAGAGCGGCGGCAAGCTCGAGATCAAGGTGCACTCGAACGGGTCGCTCTTCAAGCACCCGGAGATCAAGAACGCGGTGCGCGGCGCGCAGGTGCCGATCGGCGAGTTCCTGCTCTCTTCCAAGGCGAACGAGAACCCCGTGTTCGAGGCCGACTCGGTGCCGTTCCTCGCCACGAGCTACGGCCAGGCCGAGAAGCTGTGGCGCGCATCCAAGAGCGCAGTCGAGAAGGCGCTCGACAAGGAAGGCATCATGGTGCTCTACGCGGTGCCGTGGCCGCCGCAGGGCCTGTACGCCAAGAACGAGCTTAAGTCGGGCGCCGACATGAAGGGCCTCAAGTTCCGCGCCTACAACGTCGCCACCGAGAAGCTCGCCAAGTATGCCGGCGCGGTGCCGACGCAGGTCGAAGTGCCCGACATTCCGCAGGCGTTTTCCACGGGGCGAGTCGAGGCGATGGTGACTTCGCCCTCGACCGGGGCGAACTCCAAGGCGTGGGACTTCGTCAAGCACTACCATGACGTGCAGGGCTGGCTGCCGAAGAACATCGTGATCGTCAACAAGCGGTCGTTCCGCGCGCTCGACAAGGCGACGCAGGACGCGGTGCTCGCCGCGGCGAAGGCGGCCGAGACGCGCGGCTGGGAGATGAGCAAGACCGAAACCAGGGAGAAGACGGAGGCGCTGAAGAAGAACGGCATGACCGTGCACGATCCCGCGCTCGCGC
>JBFKNN010000211.1:0-4680 GCA_041629335.1 Burkholderiales bacterium
CAATCCCGAGCACCCGATCAACAAGGGGGTGATCTGCGCCAAGGGCGCGTCCGGCATCATGAAGCAATACTCGCCGGCGCGGCTGACGCGCCCGCTCCGCCGCAAGCCGGGCGCCGAGCGTGGCACTGCCGAGTTCGAGCCGATTTCCTGGGACGACGCGTTCACGCTGATGGCGGAGCGGCTGGGGAAAATCCGCGCCACCGACCCGAAGAAGTTTGCGCTTTTCACCGGGCGCGACCAGATGCAGGCGCTGACCGGGCTCTTCGCCCGCCAGTACGGCACGCCCAACTACGCTGCGCATGGCGGCTTCTGCTCGGTCAACATGGCGGCCGGCATGATCTACACCATCGGCGGCTCGTTCTGGGAGTTCGGCGGTCCCGACCTCGAGCGCGCGAAGCTCTTCGTGATGATCGGCACCGCCGAGGACCATCATTCCAACCCGCTCAAGATCGCGATCTCCAAGTTCAAGCGCGACGGCGGGCGCTTCATCTCCGTCAATCCGGTGCGTACCGGCTACTCGGCGATCGCGGACGAGTGGGTGCCAATCCGCCCCGGCACGGACGGCGCGCTGCTGCTGGCGTTGGTCCACGAGATCATCCACACCGGGCTCTACGACCGCGGGTTTCTCGCGCGCTATACCAATGCCGGCTACCTCATCAACGTGGACGCGGCGTCCGACGAGCACGGCCTGCCGGTGCTGGACCGTACCAAGACCGAAGAGATTCCTGAGTATCCGCGCTACAAGCTGTGGTGGGACCGGCACACCAAGCAGCCCGTGACGAGCCACGTGCCGGATGCGGATCCGCACCTGCTGGGCGAGTACCAGCTGCCCGACGGCACGCCGGTCAAGCCCGCATTCCAGCTGCTGATGGACCGGGTCAAGGATTACACCCCGGAATGGGCCGAAGGCATCACCGGCATCCCGGCGCAGACGATACAGCGGCTCGCGCACGAGATGGGCGTCACCGCGCGCGACCAGAAGATCGAGCTGCCGATTGCGTGGACCGACTCGTGGGGCACCGAGCACGACACGGTAACCGGCAACCCGGTCGCGTTTCACGCGATGCGCGGGCTCGCCGCGCATTCCAACGGGTTCCAGACGATCCGGGCGCTGGCGATCCTGATGTCGCTGCTGGGTACGATCGACCGGCCGGGCGGGTTTCGCCACAAGGCGCCGTTTCCCCGGGGCATCCCGCCGCTGGCGAAGACGCCGAAGGGCCCTGAAGGCGTGAGGCCGAACACCCCGCTTGCCGGGCTCGCGCTCGGTTGGCCCGGCACGCCGGACGATCTGTTCGTCGACGGCGAGGGCACGCCGGTGCGCATCGACAAGGCGTTCTCGTGGGAGTATCCGCTGGCGGTGCACGGGCTGATGCACAACGTCATCACCAACGCCTGGCGCGGCGACCCGTATCGCATCGACACGCTGATGATCTTCATGGCCAACATGGCGTGGAACTCGACGATGAACACGGTCGAAGTGCGGAAGATGTTGAACGACCGGGACGCGAACGGCGAGCACAAGATCCCGTTCATCATCGTCTGTGACGCGTTCCAGTCGGAGATGACCGCGTTCGCCGATCTCGTGCTGCCGGACACCACCTACCTCGAGCGCCACGACGTGATGTCGATCCTCGACCGGCCGATTTCGGAGTTCGACGGCCCGGTCGACTCGGTGCGCGTGCCGGTGGTGCCGCCGAAGGGGGAGTGCAAACCGTTTCAGGAGGTGCTGATCGAGCTTGGAAGCCGCCTCAAGCTGCCGGCATTCACCAGCGCGGACGGCTCGCGCAAGTACCGGGACTACCCCGACTTCATCGTCAACTACGAGACCGAGCCCGGCTCCGGCATCGGCTTTCTTGCCGGATGGCGCGGAAAGGGCGGCGAGAAGTTCATGCATGGCGAGCCCAATCCGCGCCAGTGGGAAATGTATGCGCGCAACAACTGTGTATTCCATCACCGGCTGCCGCGCTCGTACCAGTACATGCGCAACTGGAACCAGGGTTATCACGAGTGGGCGCAGCGCACGCGGCTGCGGCGTCACGCGGACCCGATCATCATCCAGATATACTCGGAGGTGCTGCAGAAGTTCCGGCTGTCCGCGCAGGGCAAGGGCAAGTTCCGCAAACGCCCGCCCGCGCATCTCAAGGCCCGCATCGAGACCTACTTCGATCCGCTGCCGTTTTACTACGCGCCGCTGGAAGTGCAGGTCAGCGATACGGCGAAATATCCGCTGGCGGCGATCACCCAGCGGCCAATGGCGATGTACCATTCGTGGGATTCGCAGAACGCCTGGCTGCGCCAGATCCATGCGCACAATCTGCTGTTCATGAACGTGGCGACGGCGAGCAGCGCCGGTATCGCCGACGGCGACTGGATCTGGGCCGAGTCAGCTCATGGGCGCGTGCGTTGCATGTGCCGCGTGAGCGAGGCGGTGGAGCCGGGCACCGTTTGGACCTGGAATGCGATCGGCAAGGCGCGCGGGGCGTGGCATCTTGCGCCGGACGCGAACGAGTCGCGGCTGGGCTTCCTGCTCAATCACCTGATCGCGGACGAGCTGCCGGCGACGGCTGTCCTCGGCCTGCCGCCGAGCGGGCGACACCATGCGAGCCGCATCTCGAATTCGGATCCGGTTACCGGCCAGGCCGGGTGGTATGACGTGCGCGTGCGCGTCTACAAGGCCGGTGCAGGCGAGCCGGAGGAGAGCTGGCCGCAGTTCGAGGCTGTGCAGCCTGCGCCGGGAACCGGCGCGGTGCGGCGTCTGTGGCAAGCGTTCGTCGCCGGGAAAGGAGAGTACAAGTGACCCAGCTCGCATTGGTGATCGATCTCAACGTCTGCGTCGGCTGCCACGCCTGCGTGACGAGCTGCAAGGAATGGAACACGTCCGGCGCGGCGGGCTTTCTGTCGGACGACAACCCGTACGATCGCGATCCGACGGGCACCTTCTTCAACCGGGTGCAGACGTTCGAGGTGGGTGAATACCCGAACACCCAGACCGTGCATTTCCCGAAGTCCTGCCTGCACTGTGAGGATCCGCCGTGCGTGCCGGTGTGCCCGACCGGCGCGAGCTACAAGCGCGCCGAGGACGGCATCGTGCTGGTCGACTACGACAAGTGCATCGGCTGCAAGTACTGCTCATGGGCGTGTCCGTACGGCGTGCGCGAGGTCGACGAGCACCAGAAAGTGATGAAGAAATGCACGCTGTGCGTGGACCGCATCTACGACAAGAATCTGCCCGAGTCCGAGCGCAAGCCGGCGTGCGTCATGGCGTGCCCGACCAACGCGCGGCTCTACGGCGACATCCACGATCCGGAATCAGTGGTCTCGAAAGCGATACGCGACAGTGGTGGCTACGCGCTGATGCCCGAGTGGGGCACCCACCCCGCGAACCACTACCTGCCGCGGCGCAAGACCGAGATGCGCATCCACAAGGACGAGCTGGAGCGCGCGGACAACCCGCTCAAGATCGACGGCAAGCTGCCCAAGCCGGGCGTGAAGGAGCCGGCGCTGGATGATGTCACATCCTGGTAAGGAGGAAGGAAGAAGGATGAAAGCGGAAGGAAAACCGGTCGGGTGCGGGGTCGATCAGTCCGCGCACGAGCGTGCGGCGGAGGGGGTGTTTCTTCCTCCTTCTTCCTTCCTCCTTCCGCCTTTGCCGGCGAAGCGGGCATGCCTTCCTCCTTCCGCCTTCCTCCTTCTTACTTCCTAGTCATGCATCCCGCCTTCTCCGTCATCTTTCTCACCACGCTGATCGGCGTGGGGCAGGGGCTGTTTCTCGCGCTCTACGCGGTCGAAGTGGGTACTGCATTCGAGCTGGCACCGCCGCAGAGCAGCAGGAATTTCTTCGCGCCCGGCGCCGTGATTGTGCTCGCTTTCCTCGCCGCAGGACTCGCCGCCTCGTTCTTGCATCTCGGCCGTCCCGAGCGCGCGTGGCGCTCGGCGGCCATGTGGCGGACCTCCTGGCTGTCGCGCGAGGTAATCGTGCTGCCGGCTTTCATGGCTGCGGTGACCGGCTACGGCGCGGCGCATTACTTCGCACCGGGGGGCACGCTTGCCATCGGCGCGGCTGGTGCGGTGCTGTGCATTGCGCTGTTCGTCTGCACCGGGATGATCTACGCATGCATCAAGTTTCTGCAGGAATGGGCGACACCGCTGACAGTGGTGAACTATCTGCTGCTCGGCTGCGCGTCGGGCTTCACGTTCTCAGCCGTATTGGCGGCGGCGACCGGCAGTACGCAGGTGAATGCGCTAAGCATCGGGGCGATCGTGCTGACGCTGATGGCGTGGATCACGCGCGGTGCTTCGCTGGTTCGCAACCGCCGGCTGCGGCCCAAATCGACCCTGCAGACCGCAATCGGGGTGAAGCACCCGCACATCGCGCAGAAGGCGCAGGGCTTCATGGGCGGGTCGTTCAACACGCGCGAGTTCTTCCATGGGCGCAGCGCCGGCGCTTTGCGATCAGTGAAGTGGGTATTTATCGTGCTGCTGTTTCCCGTCCCCGTCGCGTTGCTGGCGGCCGGCGCGGGTCTCGCATCCCTGCTACTGCTCTCCGCCGCGTTCGTCACGCAGTTTCTCGGGCTCATCGCGGAGCGCTGGTTCTTCTTCGCGCAGGCCAACCATCCGCAAAACCTTTCTTACCAAGCGGTTTCCTGAGGCCGACGGGTTGCGGTGCGCAAGGTTGATCGG
>JBFKNN010000212.1:0-4643 GCA_041629335.1 Burkholderiales bacterium
GGGGAGCGCGCCAAGCTCGACGAAGTGCTGAGCGCGAGCCGCGTGCTGAACACGGTCTACACCATGCGCCAGGAGCTCGCGGCGCTGTGGCAGCGCTCGACCGAGTCCAAGGAAGAACTCGTGCGCAAGCTCGACGACTGGTGCCGCCGCGCCGAGGCAAGCGGCATCGAGGCGCTGCAGGACTTCTCCCGCCGGCTACGCTGCTACGCTGTCGCGTAACGTCACGAATCAAGGGCAACGCCCCGAACAACAAAGCCCGCTTCGTGCGGGCTTTGTTGTCTTTGCGCGATCAATCAACGCGGCACTTGCGGAAGCACGCGCCGAGCCGGGGTAGGGTCTGCCCCCAAGGAGAAACCTGGAGTATCCAGCCCCCGCAGCCCAGTCATTCGTGCAACAAAAAAGCCCGCGTCTTCCGCGGGCTTTCTTGCCCCGGCGTTGTCCGGCGCGGCGCGCCCGGTCGAACGGCGGGAGATAAGACGGCGGCGCAAGCCGTCCGTGCTTATCTGTATTTACTTGATTTTTGCTTCCTTATAGATCACATGCTTCCGCGCCACGGGATCAAACTTCTTGATCTCCATCTTCTCGGACATGGTGCGCTTGTTCTTGGTCGTGGTGTAGAAGTGGCCGGTGCCGGCCGACGATTCGAGCTTGATCTTGTCACGCATTTTCGATCTCCTTAGACGCGTTCGCCGCGCTCGCGCAGCTCGGCGAGCACAACGTCAATGCCCTTCTTGTCGATGGTGCGCAGCCCCGCTTGCGACACGCGCAGGCTGACCCAGCGGTTTTCGGACTCGACCCAGAACCGGCGGTTCTGCAGATTGGGCAGAAAGCGCCGCCGGGTCTTGTTGTTGGCGTGCGAAACGTGGTTTCCCAGCATCGGCTTCTTGCCCGTGACTTGGCATACGCGTGCCATAAAGCTGCTCCAGAGAGAATTCGGAAAAGGGCGAATAATACACGAAATTCAGGGGCTTGCTCAAGCTTTTCCCGATCTGGGCCGGGCGCGCCGACGCCGCCAGTGAGCGCAAAAACCCTTCCGCAACAGACCGCTAGATGAGACCCCGGGCGGCAAACGAGATCGCGGCATCGCCGCCGACCACGAAATGATCGAGCACCTTGACGTCGACCAGCGCCAGCGTCTGCTTCAGCGCCGCGGTGAGCATCTCGTCCGCCCGGCTCGGCTCGGCAATGCCCGAAGGGTGGTTGTGCGCGAAGATGATCGCGGCCGCATTGTGGGCGAGCGCGCGCTTCACCACCTCGCGCGGATAGACGCTGGTCTGGGTGAGCGTGCCGCGGTTCAGCTCCTCGATTGCGAGCACCCGGTTCTGCGCATCGAGGAAAACACCCAGGAAGACTTCATGCTGAAGGCCCTGCAGCCTCAGCCGCAGGTAATCGCGCACCGCCTGCGGCGAGTTGAGCGCGTTGCCGCGGCACACCTGCTCGCGCAGCGCGCGCCGCGCCATCTCCAGCACCGCCTGCAGTTGAGCATATTTCGCCAGGCCGAGCCCCGGCACGGCGCAGACCTCACCGCGCCCCGCCGCGAACAGCGCCGTAAACGAGCCGAAGCGCGCCAGGACCTCACGGCCGACATCGACGGCGCTTTTCCCTCTGGCGCCGGTGCGCAGGAAGATCGCCACCAGTTCCGCGTCCGACAGCGCCTCGGAGCCTTTCGCAAGCAGCCGCTCGCGCGGCCGATCGGCAAGTGGCCAGTCCGTGATGGCCATAGAGCGTGATTGATGATGGTGATCGGTGATTCGATAGGACCTTAACGACCCCTTTGCACGATGCGTTGACGCGTGTCTTATTTCTCCGCCTCACACCGTTCCCCGCACGCGTCCCGGCGCACGCCTCCGGCTTCACGACTCACGATTTACTGGTGGGGTCATTGCGGGTACACTGCCGGAAACCCATCAAGAAACAACGCCATATGGCTGAAACTCCGCGCAAAAAGATCGTGATCGGAATAACCGGCGGGATCGCCGCGTACAAGGCGGCGGAGCTCGTGCGCCTGCTCGTGCAAAGCAACGTCGAGGTCGATGTGGTGATGACCCAGGCGGCGTGCGGCTTCATCACGCCGGCGACCCTGCAGGCGCTGTCCGGCCGCCCGGTCTACACCGATATGTGGGACGCCAGCGTGCCCAACTCGATGGCGCACATCGAGCTGTCGCGCGGCAAGGACGCGATCGTCGTCGCACCGGCGACTGCGGACTTTCTCGCCAAGCTCGTGCACGGCCTCGCGGATGACCTGCTTTCCACGCTGTGCCTCGCGCGCGAATGCCCGCTGCTGGTGGCACCGGCGATGAACCGCCAGATGTGGGAGCACCCCGCGACCCGGCGCAACATGGCACAACTCGAGAAGGACGGCACCGCGGT
The DNA here is from genome assembly GCA_041629335.1 of Burkholderiales bacterium. Classification (GTDB taxonomy): domain Bacteria; phylum Pseudomonadota; class Gammaproteobacteria; order Burkholderiales; family SG8-41; genus JBFKNN01. Next base: position 2,371 of record JBFKNN010000212.1, read on the forward strand.
CGTCGGCCCGGCAAGCGGCGACCAGGCATGCGGCGAGACCGGCATGGGCCGCATGCTCGAGGCCGAGGAAATTGCGGAAGCGGTCCACGCGCTCGTCGCGCCCAAGCTGCTGAAAGGCGTGCGCGCGCTCATCACCGCCGGCCCCACCTTCGAGCCGATCGACGCGGTGCGCGGCATCACCAACCTCTCCTCGGGGAAGATGGGCTACGCCGTCGCGCGCGCGGCGCTCGCTGCCGGCGCCGAGGTCACCCTCGTTTCGGGCCCCGTCAACCTGCCCGCGCCGGTCGGCGCGAAGGTCGCCTACGTGGAGACCGCCGCGCAGATGTTCGACGCGGTCAAGCGGCTCGTCGCGCGCGCGGATATGTTCATCGCCGTGGCCGCCGTGGCCGATTACCGCGTGGACAAACCGCGCAAGCACAAGATCAAGAAGACCGACGAGTCGCAGCTCGCGCTGAAGCTCGTGCCCAATCCCGACATCCTAGGCTGGGTCGCCGCGCGGCCCAAGGCCCCATTCTGCGTCGGCTTCGCCGCCGAGAGCCGCAACCTCGACGCCAACGCCGACGCGAAGCGGCGCCGCAAGAAAGTCGACATGATGGTCGCCAACCTCGCGCAGAATGCGATCGGGTCGGACGAGAACGAGGTTTCGCTGCTCGACGACAAAGGGCTGCACCGCCTGCCGCGCGCGCCGAAAGGCGTCGTCGCCGAGAAAATCATCGCGCACGTCGCGAAGCTCTACAAAGGCACGGGCCGCAAGCGGTAAGCGGTGGGCAGGAAGACGCGGCCTGTCGTGCCGCTGCCCGCACACCGCTCGCGACTCACTGCTTGCCGCTCAGCGCTCTCCGTCTCGCATGAAAACGATCGACGTCAAGATTCTCGACCCGCGCCTGCGCGACCGGCTGCCGCACTACGCGACGCCGGGCTCGGCCGGGCTCGACCTGCGAGCCTGCATCGAGGAGCCGCTCACGCTCGTCCCGGGCCGCACCGAGCTGATCCCGGCCGGCATCGCGATCCACCTTGCCGACCCGGGACTCGCCGCCGTTGTCCTGCCGCGCTCGGGCCTTGGGCACAAGCACGGCATCGTGCTCGGGAACCTGGTGGGCCTCATCGACTCGGATTACCAGGGCCAGATCTTCGTCTCGACGTGGAACCGCGGGAGCGAGCCGTTCGTGGTGAACCCGATGGAACGTCTGGCGCAGCTTGTCGTCGTGCCCGTGGTGCAGGTGGGCTTCAACGTCGTCGAGGAATTCACTGCGTCGAACCGCGCCGCGGGAGGCTTCGGCAGCACCGGAAAACGATGAAGACGGAAAGCGAAAGGAGAAAGGTGGAAGGAGGAAGCAAACACGCTCAAACCCCCGCCCCTTCTTTTCGCGTTCCGCCTTGCGCCCTTGTCTCGGCGGGCGGTGCGCGATGACTGTCACCATTCTGGGATATTGAGTTGAAGACGGCACTCGTATTGTTTGCGCACGGCGCCCGCGACCCCGAATGGGCCGCGCCGCTGCACCGCATCCGCGAGCGGATCGCGGCGCGGCGCCCGGCGCTGCGCGTCGAGGTCGCGTTCCTCGAGTTCATGCGGCCGCCGCTCGCCGAGTCGGTGTTGGCGCTGGCCGGCGCGGGGCACAACCGGATCCTCATCGCGCCACTGTTTCTCGCACCGGGCGGGCACCTCAAGCGCGACGTGCCGGAACTGATCGAGCAGGCGCAGACGCGGTTTCCCGGCGTGGCGATCGAGCTGCTGCCGCCGCTCGGCGAGATCGACGCCGTGCTCGACGAAACCGCCAACTGGCTGGCCGGGAAAGTGCAGGAATGACGCGCCCGCCGTGCCATCGACTGCTCCGCGCTCGTATCGCGCTAGCGGCGCTTTGGCTCTTCGCCTGCAGCGCGCAGGCCGAACTGCCGGTTCTCACGCTCAGCGTCAGCGGGCACGCGCTCATCGCAGAAGTCGCCAGCACGGAGCCGCAGCGCTCGAAAGGCCTCATGCACCGCCGCATGCTGCCCGAGAACCGCGGCATGCTGTTCGTGTTTCCACGAATCGAGCAGCACAGCATGTGGATGATGAACACCTACATCCCGCTGTCGGTTGCCTTTCTCGATGCAGATGGCGTGATCATCAACATCGCTGACATGACGCCCCACACCCAGGACGCGCATCCCGCCACCCGCCCGGCGCGCTACGCGCTGGAAGCCAATCGCGGCTGGTTCGCAAAGCGCGGCATCAAGCCCGGCGCAAAGGTCGAAGGTCTCGAGCACGCGCCGCCGCCGCGCTGACGCTGGAC
>JBFKNN010000213.1:0-4628 GCA_041629335.1 Burkholderiales bacterium
ACGGCGATACGTTCCTCTTCACTCGCCCGATCACGCTGGCGATGTTCGTGTTCATCCTGTTCACGACCGCGCTGCCGTTCATCCGCAGCTGGCGGCGCAAGCGCATGCGGGCCGCAATGGCGGCCGAGGGGAGGGCGTCATGATCGGCCGGCGCGCGCAGGAGAACATCATCGTCGTGCTCATCATCCTGGGCCTGATCGGCGTTATTGTCATGAGCTTCGAGTACGGCCCGCGCGCCCGCATGGTGCCGATCCCGGTGGCGGCGTTCGGCCTGATTCTGGCCCTGGTCCAGCTGGTGTGGCAGAACGTGCGTTCCGAGGATGAATTGCACGTCGATCTGCTCGAGGTGCTGACCAAGCGCAAGGGCGCCCCGGTGCCGGCGGACGAGAAGGCGGCCGCGCCGGCCCCGCCGGAGGACGCCCGCGGCCGGTGGAAGCGCGAGGTGACGGCGTACGGCATGGTGCTGCTGTTTCTCGCGCTGGTCTGGGCCCTGGGCCCGATGCCGTCGGTGTTCGTGTTCACGCTCGGCTACTTCGCGGTGAGCAGGCAGTATTCATTCCCGCGCGCGATCGCCTACACTGCCATCTTCACGGCCGGGGTATATGCGGTGTTCGTCTACGCGCTTGAGATACAGCTCTATCACGGCTACCTTGAGCCCGTGGTCGAGTATTTCCGGTAGTATCGATTTTCCATCAGCGGCAGACCAAGAAAAGGAGGACGAGATGATCAGAAGGCAATGGAAGGCTGTACTTGCAGCGGTAATCGCGCCCACGCTCCTGGGCGTGTCTTCCCCGGCGGCGGCCCAGGCCTCCGATTTCTACAAGGACAAGGTGATCAACCTGATCATCGCCGGCAGTCCGTCGGGCGGCCACACCCGCTACGCGCGCCTGATCGCGCCGTACATCGAGAAACACTCCGGCGCGAAAGAGGTGCGCATCAGCAACATGCCCGGCGGCGGCGGATTGAAGGCGGCGAACCATATGTGGCGCGTCAAGCCCGACGGCATGACCGTCGCGTTCGGCAACGCCTCGACGCTCATCATGGCGCCGATCGCCGGCAGCCCCGGGGCGAAGTTCGACGCGACGCAGTTCGCGTTCCTCGGGCGCGCGACCAGCGAGCCGCGGCTGCTCATGGTCGGCGGCAAGTCCGACATCAAGAGCATCAAGGACGTGATGAACCTGAAGCGCCCGTTCGTGTACCCGTCGCAGGGCACGGACGAGGACTTCTACACGATGGCGGTGCTCGCCGACGCGCTGGGCTTCCAGCTGAAGGCGGTGACGGGCTACGAAGGCAACGCCGACACGGCGCTCGCGGTGATCAAGGGCGACGGCGACGGGCACATCACGGGGATGAGCGAGTCGCTGGCGGCGATGAAGTCCGGCGACAAGCGGCCGATCCTGATGGTGACCGACGAGCGCATCCCCGAGTTTCCCGACGTACCCACGGCGATCGAGGTGGCGGCGGCGGGCAAGCAGGGCGCGCTGCGCGCGATCGCGGACATCCTCGGCACGCACCGCAGCTACTACGCGCCGCCGAAGACCGATCCGCAGGCGATCGCGGCGTTCCGCGCGGTGGTCGCCGCGGCGCTGACGGACCCGGCGCTTCTCGAGGAGACCAAGAAGGGCAACCGGCCGGTGAGCTTCATGCACGGCGACCGGCAGCAGAAGGCGATCGAGCAGATCGCCCGGGAGAGTACCGGGCTTGCGCCGATCTTCAAGGCGGCGGTGAAATCGATCCAGTAACCAAGCGCGGGCCTGATGGTGGAAAGGGGAACAGGATGTTCCCCTTTTTCATTCTTGCCGCCGGCGGCGTTTGACGCTCTAATCTTGCAGCAATGAGCCGAAGCATCAAGACTTACTCGATGTCGGAGCGCGTCGCCGGCGACGACTTCGGCATTCACGACGAGCGCGCCGCGACGCGCATCGGGCAGGCGCACCGCCACGAGTACTTCCAGGTGCAGCTCAACCTCGCCGGCGAGTCGGTGAGCCACATCGGCGCCACCACGCACCCGCTCGCGGCGGGATCGCTCACCTTCGTGCTGCCGTTTCGCGTGCACCGCGTCGAGCGCCTGCCCGGCTCGCGCTTCTACGTCGTCAACTTCACGCGGCGCTTCCTGCGGCCCGAGCTCGACGTCGACCCGCTCGACCTCGACGACGTGCCGCTCGAGCGCGCGCCTGAGCTGGCGCCGTTTCTCTACCAGGAGTTCCTCGATTTTCGCCTTGCGGACACGGATCTCGTGCAGGCCGAGGCCGCGTGCCGCCGCATGACCGAAGAGAATGCGCAGCGGCGGTTCTGCTCGGTCGAATTGATCCGTGCCAACCTGCTGCTGCTGATCGGCACCGTGTGCCGCCGCTTCGAGCCTGAGCTGCTCGAACTCGCGCGCTCGCAGGCCCAGCGCAAGAGCCGCCGCGACGCGCTGTCGCGGGTGATGCGTCACGTGCGCGAGAATCTCGGGCAAAAAATCACGCTCTCGAACGCCGCCGCCGCTGCCGAGCTCTCGCCCAACTACCTTGCCCATCTGATCAAGAAGGAAACCGGCAAGACTTTCGTGCACCTGGTCACCGAGCGGCGCATGGAAAAAGCGCAGGAGCTGCTCGCGCACACCACGCTGCGCATCGCCGAAATCGCGGCGACGGTGGGCTTCGAGGACGAGGCGTATTTCGCGCGCCGGTTTCGCCAGCGCTTCCGGGTCGCCCCGCGCGAATACCGGCAAAGGGCCGCCAGCGCGCTGCGATGACAAGATTCTCCAAGAAAACCGCAATTGGCTCTCTGGCCGCGGGCGCGGAAAGCGCCTAAAGTGTCCATGAATCAAAATCGTATTCGGCCGTGGCGGCAAATTGGTTTTGACTGCGTCCCGCGCGCGAGGAGAACATCCGTTGAGCGATAGCTGGAACACGATGGACACAGACGTGCTGGTGGTCGGCGGCGGGGTCGCCGGCAGCATGGCGGCGATCCCCGCGCTCGAAGCCGGCCTGAAGGTGGTGATCTGCGAGAAGGGGAAAGTGCTCGACCACTGCGGCTCGATCGGCTGCGGCGTCGACCATTACCTGACGGTGATGGACACCGGGCCGGAGTGGGATACGCCCGAGTTTCTGATCAAGCATCTGCCCGAGCTGACCGACTACATCGTCGACCTGGCGGTGGCGGGGCGGGTGATCCACGAAATGCCGCGCATCTTCCGCAAGCTCGAATCGTTCGGCATCGACTTCAAGGACAAGCAGACCGGCGACTACTACCGGCTGCGCTCCTTCGGCCTTCCCGGCACCTACCACATCAATTTCGACGGCACGGATTTCAAGAAGCAGATCGGCGAGCGGGTCAGGAAAGGCAAGGCCACCGTGCTGATGCGCACCATGGTCGTGCAGCTGCTCACGAAGGACAATCGCGCCTACGGCGCGCTGGCGTTCAACTTCCGCACCGGCGAGTGGTACGCGATCCGCGCGAAAGCGGTGGTGCTGGCGGCCGGCGACGTGAACCGCATCTCGAAGAACGCCTCGGGGCTCGCGTTCGACAGCTGGCATTTTCCGTACGACACGGGCGATGCGCACGCGATGGGCTACCGCTCGGGCGCGGCGCTCGCCAACATGGAGTCGGTGGAGGCGACGCTCACGCCCAAAGGCTTCTCCTGCCAGGGCCTGAACGCGCTGGTGAGTCTCGGCGCGTACTTCGTGAACAAGAGCGGCGAGCGCTTCATGTTCAAGTACGACAAGAAGGGCGAGAACGCGCGGCGCGCGGTGATCGCGGACGCGGCGATCAACGAGTACCTGCTGGGCAACGGCCCGGTCTACCTCGACTGCCGCCACCTGCCGCAGGACATGCTCGACCGCATGGAGGCGACGCTGCAGGTCGACCGCTACACGCTGCCCGCGTTCTATAAGCAGAAGGGTGTCAATTTCCGCGAGGAGCTCATCGAGATCTCCATCTCCGAGCTGTCGATCCGCCGCAGCGGCGTCTACTTCCGCGGCAGCGGGCTTGCGGTCGATGTGAACGGCGAGACCTCGGTCGAGGGGCTGTTCGCGGCGGGCGACTGTGCCACGGTGAGCGGCGGCATCGCGGGCGCCGCGGTGCTGGGCCATATCGCGGGCGAGGGCACGGTCAAGCGCATTGGTGAATCGAGCGGCGCGCTGCCCCCGGTGGACATGGAATCGGCCAACGCGCTGCGGGCGCAGGCGGCGAGCCATCTCGGGCGCGCAGACGGCATGAGCTGGCGCGAGCTCGAGGACGCCACGCGCGAGACGGTGACGAATTACGTGGGCGTGCGCCGCACCGACAAGGGCCTCAGGCTGGCGCTCGACACGCTGCGCGCGCTGGCGAAGCGCGAGCCGACGATGAGGGCGGACGACCTGCACGGGGTGATGCGGGTGCACGAGGCGCGGAACATCCGCTTGAACGCGGAACTGATGGCAGCCGCGTCGCTCGAGCGCAAGGAGACGCGCACCGGCTCCTCGCACCTCAGGCTGGATTATCCGGAAACGGACGAAAAGAACTGGCGCAGATTCGTGATCGTCGAGCGCGGCGCCGACGGTCCGCTGGTGCGCACGCTGTCGACCGACCGGCCGCTCGCTGACGCGTTTGCGCGCAGCGCTGTCGCGGCGTGAAAAGCATTTTGAACCGCCAAGACCGCCAAG
>JBFKNN010000214.1:0-4551 GCA_041629335.1 Burkholderiales bacterium
CGATTCCGCGTACTTCGCGCGTGAGGTAGACGGGCGTCGCGTGGGCAAAATGCCGACTCATGGCGCGTAGTGTAGCCCAACGGCAGCGCTGGCAGGTCAAAACCAAATCGAACCGCCAAGGTGCGAGGAGGTCTGCCAGGTCAAAACCAAATCGAACCGCCAAGACCGCCAAGGCCGCCAAGGAAAGCAAGAGCTATAACGGAGAACGCGCGGCAAACCGAGGGCGACTCGAAACCCGCTGCCGTGGATGGAACGCTGCGAAATGGAAAATGACCCAAGTCGCCGCGAGTACCCAGTGGTGTCTGCTTCGTTTCCGGTTTCGTGTTTTGGTCTTGTTATGTTTGCTCCGGTTTTTCTTGGCGGTCTTGGCGGCCTTGGCGGTTCAGTTCTTGTCCTTCGGGCGGTTCAGTTTCTTCAACCCGCTCTCGGCTCTAAGGTAAAATGGCGATTTGGCGCGATCGCTACCGTTCATGTCGCAACTCATCCGGCTCCGAGGACGCTCGGCTCTCTCCGCTTTCCGCCTCAAGCAGCTCCTGAAATCCGCCTCCGCTGCCGTACCCGGCCTCAAGATTGGCGCGGAGTTCTGGCACTTCGTGCAGACGGCGCGCGCGCTCGACGAAGAAGAGCGGGTGCGGCTCGAGCGCATCCTCAGCTACGGTCCCGCTGCGCGCGAGGTGGCGGAGAGAGGCGCGCTCCTGCTCGTGCTGCCGCGACCCGGCACGATCTCGCCATGGTCGTCAAAGGCGACTGATATCGCGCGGCACTGCGGGCTCGGGGCGGTCGAGCGCATCGAGCGCGGGGTGGCCTACTGGGCGGCGATAAAGGGTGAACCACTCCCCGAATCCCGCAAGCCCGCGCTGGCGCCGCTCGTGCATGACCGCATGACCGAATCGGTGTTCGGGGACTTCGAGGAAGCGGCGCGGCTGTTCGAGCATTTTCCGCCCCGGCCGCTTGCGACAGTGGACGTGATGCGCGGGGGGCGCGACGCGCTGGCGCAGGCCAACCGGGACATGGGGCTCGCGCTGTCCGAGGACGAGATCGACTACCTGGCCGAGAATTTCGCGCGCATGAAGCGCAACCCGGCCGACGTCGAGCTGATGATGTTCGCGCAGGCGAATTCCGAGCACTGCCGGCACAAGATCTTCAACGCGAGCTGGGTGATCGACGGCGAGCAGCGCAACAACACGCTCTTCGGCATGATCCGCCAGACGCACGAGAAGAACCCGCGCGGCACGGTGGTGGCCTACGCCGACAACTCCTCGGTGATCGAGGGCGCCAGGATCGCGCGCTTCTATGCGCGCGAAAGCGGCGAGTACGCCGCGTCCGAGGAGCTCGTCCATATCCTGATGAAGGTGGAGACGCATAACCATCCCACGGCGATCTCGCCGTTTCCCGGCGCCGCGACCGGCTCGGGCGGAGAGATCCGCGACGAGGGTGCGACCGGGCGCGGGGCAAAGCCGAAAGCGGGGCTCACCGGTTTCACCGTTTCCAACCTGCAGATCCCGGGTTTCACCCAGCCGTGGGAAGCGGACGGCATCGGGCGGCCGCGGCGCATCGCCTCCGCGCTTCAGATCATGATAGAGGGGCCGATTGGCGGCGCCTCCTTCAACAACGAGTTCGGACGGCCCAATCTCGCCGGCTACTTCCGCACCTTCGAGCAGCAGGTCGCGGGTGAAGTGCGGGGCTACCACAAGCCGATCATGATCGCCGGCGGGCTCGGCAACATCGCCGCGATTCATACGGCCAAGCGCGAGTTTGGCGCGGGCGCGCTGCTGATTCAGCTCGGTGGCCCCGGCATGTTGATCGGGCTGGGCGGGGGCGCCGCATCCAGCATGGACACGGGCGTGAACCTGGAAGACCTCGATTTCGACTCGGTGCAGCGCGGCAACGCCGAAATCGAGCGCCGCTGCCAGGAGGTCCTCGACCGCTGCTGGGCGCTGGGCGAGGCCAACCCGATCCTCTCGATTCACGATGTCGGCGCCGGCGGGCTCTCCAATGCGCTGCCGGAGATGGTGCACTCGGCAAAGCGCGGCGGGCGTTTCGACCTGCGCAAGATCCCGAGCGAGGAGCCGGGCATGTCGCCGCTGCAGATCTGGTGCAACGAGGCGCAGGAGCGCTATGTGCTCGCGATCGACCCCGGGGACCTTGCGCGCTTCCGCGCGATCTGCGAGCGCGAGCGCTGCCCGTTCGCGGTGGTCGGCGAGGCGACCGATGACGGACGGCTCACGGTCGCCGACCCGGTGTTCGACAACAAGCCGGTGGACATGGAACTCGCGGTGCTGCTCGGCAGGCCGCCGCGGATGACGCGCAACGTGCGGCACGTGCGGCACGAGCTGCCGCCGTTCGACGCCGCCGGAATCGACCTCAAGGAAGGAATCTACCGCGTGCTGCGCCTGCCGGCAGTCGCCGACAAGACCTTTCTCATCTCGATCGGCGATCGCACCGTCGGCGGCATGACCGCCCGGGATCAGATGGTCGGGCCGTGGCAGGTGCCGGTGGCCGACGTGGCGGTCACGCTGATGGGCTTCGACACCTGCCGCGGCGAAGCGATGGCGATGGGCGAGCGCACGCCGCTCGCGCTCTTGAGCCCCGCGGCCTCGGGCCGCATGGCGATCGGCGAGGCCATCACCAACATCGCGGCTGCCGCAATCGACGATATCGGCGATGTGAAACTGTCGGCAAACTGGATGGCCGCCGCGGGACATGCGGGCGAGGACGCCATGCTCTACGACACGGTGCGCGCCGTCGCTCTGGAGATGTGCCCCGCGCTCGGCATCAGCATCCCGGTCGGAAAGGATTCGCTGTCGATGAAAACGGCGTGGCAGGAAGACGGCGCGAAGCGTGAAGTGACCGCACCGCTGTCGCTGATCGTGTCCGCGTTTGCCCCGGTGGAGGACGCGCGCCGAACGCTGACGCCGCAGCTGCGGTTCGACTGCGGAGACAGCGACCTGATCCTGGTCGATCTGGGGCGCGGCTGGTGCCGGCTCGGCGGCTCGGCGCTGGCCCAGGTCTACGGCGCGCTCGGGAGCGAGTCTCCCGACGTCGACGAGCCGGAGACGCTCAAGGCCTTCTTCGGGGCCGTGCAGCAGCTGAACCGCGACGGCAAAATCCTCGCCTACCACGACCGTTCCGACGGCGGGCTGTTCGTCACCTTGTGCGAGATGATGTTCGCCTCGCAATGCGGCCTGGCGCTCGACGTTACGGCGGCGGGCGGCACCCGTGATGCGGTTGCGGCGCTGTTCAACGAGGAGCTGGGCGCGGTGCTGCAGGTGCGCCGGGCCGATACATCCGCAGTGCTCGATGTCTTCGCGCGTGCCGGGCTCGGCGCCCTGGCGCGGGTGATCGGCGAGCCGAACGCGGGCGACATGCTGCACATCGCGTTCGGCGGACAAGAGATCTTCCGCGACTCGCGTGTGAACCTGCGCCGTGCGTGGTCCGAGACCACGTACCAGATGCAGAAGCTGCGCGACAATCCGGCATGCGCACGCGAGGAATACAACCGATTGCTCAATCTGCGCGACCCCGGAATCCGGCCGGAGCTGACCTTCGATCCGGCGGAGGACATCGCCGCGCCCTTCGTGGCGAGCGGCGCGCGCCCGCGCGTGGCGATACTGCGCGAGCAGGGAGTAAACGGGCAGATCGAGATGGCGGCGGCGTTCGACCGCGCCGGGTTTGCCGCGGTTGACGTGCACATGAGCGACATCATCGCCGGGCGCATCTCGCTCGCGGATTTCAAGGGGTTCGCCGCCTGCGGCGGGTTTTCCTATGGCGACGTGCTGGGGGCGGGAGAAGGCTGGGCGAAGTCGATCCTGTTCAACGCCCGCGCGCGCGAGCAATTCGAGGCGTTCTTCGGGCGCGAGGACTCGTTTGCGCTCGGCGTGTGCAACGGCTGCCAGATGATGAGCAACCTGCACCAGCTGATCCCCGGCGCGGAAAGCTGGCCGCATTTCGTGAGAAACCGCTCGGAGCAGTTCGAGGCGCGCTTCGTGACGCTGGAGGTGCAGCGTACGGCGTCGATATTCTTCGACGGCATGGCCGGTAGTCGTATTCCCGTGGCGTGCGCGCACGGCGAGGGCTATGCGGAGTTTGCCAACCCGCGGGCGCTTACCGCGGCGCAGCCGCTCATCGCGCTGCGCTTCGTCGACAACCACGGCAAGGTGACCAAGGTCTATCCGCTCAATCCCAACGGCTCGCCCGGTGGCATCACCGGGCTCACCACGCCCGACGGCCGCTTCACCATCCTGATGCCGCATCCGGAGCGCGTGTTTCGCACGGTGCAGAACTCCTGGCATCCCGAAGGGTGGGGCGAGGACGGGCCGTGGATGCGCATGTTCCGCAATGCGCGCAAGTGGGTGGGGTGAGCGCGTGACCGGTTAACGGTAAGGAGGAAGGAGGAAGGAGGAAGGAGGAAGGAAGAAGGAAGAAGGAAGAAGGAAGAAGGAAGAAGGAAGAAGGAAGAAGGAAGAAGGGTCTAACGCCAACCGCCAACCGCCAACCGCCAACCGCCAACCGCCAACCGCCAACCGCCAACCGCCAACCGCCAACCGCCAA
>JBFKNN010000215.1:0-4542 GCA_041629335.1 Burkholderiales bacterium
CTCGACGAGGGCTTCAAGAAGACCAACGAGACCTTCGTCAACGTCATGACGCGGCTCGCGACGATCGACGAGGCGCAGAAGAAGATCGAGAGCCTTACCGGCAGCGTGGTGAGCCTGCAGGAGCTGCTGGGCGACAAGCGGGCGCGCGGCGCCTTCGGCGAGGTGCAGCTCGAGGCGCTGGTGCGCAACGTGCTGCCGACTTCCGCGTTCGAGATGCAGGCGACGCTTTCGAACGGCACGCGCGCGGACTGCGTGTTGAAGCTCCCGCCGCCCACCGGCAAGGTCGCGGTCGATTCCAAGTTTCCGCTCGAGAACTTCAACCGCATGCTCGACCCGGAGGCAAACGACGTCGACCGCGCGCTCGCGCAGAAGCAGTTCCGGGCCGACGTCAGGCGCCACGTCGACGACATCGCCGGCAAGTACATCGTGGCGGGCGAGACCTCCGACGGCGCGGTGATGTTCGTGCCGGCCGAGGCGGTGTTCGCCGAAATTCACGCCCACCATGCCGAAGTGGCGGAGTACGCGATCGCCAAGCGGGTCTGGATCGTGTCGCCGACGACGTTGATGGCGGTCCTCAATACCGCACGCGCCGTGCTGAAGGACGTGGAGACCCGCAAGCAGATCCATGTCATCAAGGACGCGCTCGCGCGCCTGGCGGTGGAGTTCGGCCGCTTCGACGAGCGCATGCGCGACCTCGCGCGCCACATCCGCCAGGCGCACGAGGACGTGGAGAAAGTCCAGCTGACGAGCAGCAAGATCTCGCAGCGCTTCGCCCAGATCGAGGGCGTGGAGCTCGACGAGCCGGAAGCGGGCGGCCAGAAGGTGGTGGAGCTGCGCGAGGAGAAGAACAAGACATGATCCGGCCGCGCCCCGAGCGAGGAGTATTCCGGATTGGCGGTGGCTGATGGGCTGGTTCACCGGCTGGCGGCGCGCGCGCATCCTGAAGCGGGCGGCGCTGGACGAGGCGCTGTGGCGCGCGAGCGCGTTGCGCTACCCGTTCATCGCGGCGCTGCCCCCGGCCGACGCGGCGCGGCTGCGCGACTGGACGATCCTGTTTCTTCACGAGAAGGCGGTGCACGGTGCGGGCGGGCTCGAGCTGCGTGACGAAATGCGCGTCGGGATCGCGGCGCAGGCGTGTATGCTGATCCTCAACCTCGATCTCGATTGGTATCGCGGGTGGCATGAGGTGATCGTCTACCCCGATGAGTTTGTGGCGGAATACGAATATGTCGATGAAGATGGAGTTGCGCACGTGGTGCGGGAACCGATGTCCGGGGAATCCTGGCTCCAGGGACCGGTCATTCTGTCATGGGCCGATGCCGGGAAAAGCGCGCAGGGAACGGGCTATAACGTGGTGATCCACGAGTTCGCGCACAAGCTCGACATGATGAACGGGGATGCCAACGGCTTTCCGCCGCTGCACGCCGGAATGGACTCGCGGCGCTGGTCGCAGCTGTTCGCGGCGGCCTACGATGACTTCTGCCGCCGCGTCGACGCGGGCAGCCACACGGAGATCGACCCCTACGCCGCGGAGCACCCGTCAGAGTTTTTCGCCGTGCTGAGCGAGGCGTTCTTCGATACCCCGTTCGCGGTGCTCGCCCAGTATCCCGAGGTCTACCGCGAGCTCGCGAGCTTCTACCGCCAGGACCCCGCGCAGCGGCTCGAGGCCGCGCGGGCGCCGCACGGAGCGCGTCCGTGAGGAGTTTTCTCGAGGACATGTCGGCCAAGACCAGCCGCGTGCTGCCGATCGGGTTTGGCGTGCTGCTCGGGGCGATCCTGGCGGTGACCGTGCTCGGCATCGTGGTGGCGAACCTGGACAAGGGCAGCGATGCGGTAGGCACGGCGCGCCGCCTGCTGACACTCACCATTGTGCTCGGCAGCGCGGGGCTCGTCGTTGGCGGCGCGATCGCCGTGATGGTGACGCGCCAGGTCATGCGCACCGAGGCCGCGCTGCAGGTGGAGAAGGAGCTGGCCCAGGTCACGCTCGACTCGATCGGCGACGGCGTCATCACCACCGACGCCGCGGGCAAGGTCGAATACCTCAATCCGGTGGCGGAGCAGTACACCGGCTGGCGCACGGACGAGGCGCGCGGCCGTCCGCTCTCCGAGATCTACCGCATCGTGGACGAGAGAAGCGGCAAGCCGGTCGATCCGGCGCTGCACGCCTCGGCGGGCGGCGGCACGGCCGAGGAACCGAATGCGAACGCGGTGCGCTTGATCGACCGCAACGGCCGCGAATGCCCGGTGCGTTTCTCCCAGGCGCCGATCCGCGACCGCGACGGCGGGCTGCTCGGCACGATCGTCGTATTCCACGACGTCAGCCAGATCCAGGCGCTGGCGCAGCAGCTGCTGTGGCAGGCGAGCCACGACGCGCTGACCGGGCTCGTCAACCGCCGCGAGTTCGAGCGCCGGCTGACCGAGCTGATCGAGACCGCCAAATCGAAAGGGCGTGAGCACGCCATGCTGTTCATGGATCTCGACGGCTTCAAGGCGGTGAACGACACCTGCGGCCACGGCGCGGGCGACGAGCTGCTGCGGCAGCTCACCACGGTCATGCTCTCGCGCATGCGTGGCAGCGATACGCTGGCACGCCTCGGCGGCGACGAGTTCGGCGTGTTGCTCGAAGCGTGCCCGGTGGAGCAGGCGGTGAGGATCGCCAACGCCATGCGCGAGACGGTGCGCGAGTTCCGCTTCGTGTGGGAGGACAAGACGTTCAGCGTCGGCGTGAGCATCGGGCTCGTGCCGGTGAACGCGGAGAGCGGGGACCTTAACCGCGTGCTCACCACAGCCGACGCGTGCTGCTACGAGGCGAAGAACAAGGGCCGCGACCGGGTACAGGTCTACCGCAGCGGCGAGCGCGAGCTCTCCGGCAAGCACAGCGAGCTGCAGGTGGTCTCGCAGATCAACCGCGCCTTCGAGCAGGGACAGTTCCGGCTCTACCGCCAGCGCATCGCAGGGCTCGATTCCGCGGTGAACAGCACGCCGCATTACGAGGTGCTGGTGCGAATGCTCGATGCGTCGGGCAACCTGGTGCCGGCAACGGGCTTCATGCCGGCCGCCGAGCGCTACAATCTGCTCACCTCGATCGAGCGCTGGGTGGTGAGCTCGCTCACCGAGTTCCTGCATCAGCAATGGAGCGTGGGCGCCATCCCGCGCGACCGGCATGGCGTCAACCGCGGCTTCTACTCGGTCAACATCTCGGGCGCCAGCATCAACGACAACAGCTTTCCCGACTTCCTGCGCAATCTTCTCACGCGCTACCAGCTCCCGCACGGGCTGCTGTGCTTCGAGATCACCGAGACCACCGCCATTTCCAACCTGACCAAGGCGGCCGAGCTGATCCACGAGCTGAAGGGCATGGGCTGCCGCTTCGCGCTCGACGACTTCGGCACCGGCATGTCGTCCTTCGTCTACCTGAAATACCTGCCGGTGGACTACCTCAAGATCGCCGGGGTATTCATCAAGGACATGATGACCGACCCGATGGACTACGCCATCGTCGACTCGATCAACCGGATCAGCCACATCCTGGGCATGCAGACGGTGGCCGAGTCGGTGGAGGACGCGGACACGCTCGCGCGGCTGACCGCGCTCAAGGTCGACTACGCCCAGGGCTACTTCATCGGCGAGCCCGAGGCGCTCACTGCCGATGCGGTGCCGCTGGAGTCGGCGGCCTCCGGATGATCCACAGAAAGCAATCAGACAGGATTCGGAATATCCGCAAGAGCGCAGCTTGTGTCGGGCCGTTGCGTCAGCGCGGCGCACGGCGCCGAGCTGGCCGCGTCGCCCTTGAGCCGGGGCCGGATTTCCGTTGCGTGATCACTGTGAATCGTCCCAAGGGAGCTCCGGAAGCCGCTTCAGGCTGGCAACATATCGCGCGGTGTCAAAAGGTGCCTGGGCTTTCATGACATCGTAAATCTCGTTGATCAGTGCGCACCCGATGAGCTTCATTGACTCCTCGCGCGTATGACCCCCTTTCATCAGGCGTTCGAGTGTCTGCCGGGTTTCGGGCGGGTCGTTCGCGCGAAGCTGATTGTCGATAACCTCGAACAGTGTGGCCCTCAGGGCTTCGCGATCCGGATCTTTCACCATAACGACGCTGTCCCGGGAATCCAACGATGTTCAAACGGGAGCCTGCAGCTCGGTAACGCGCGATGCCGGGTGCCGAGATGCCGTTTTCAGAGCTTCCTTGACAGGATTTACAGGATGATTGAAGTGCTTCTTGCTTAATCCGGTTAGTCATGCAAACCCTGTCCAATACGACAAGCTCTTCCTGACTACGCGCTAGCCCAGTGCAGCCAGCCCGCCGAAGATGATACCGGCGGCGCCGACGGCACCGCCGACCAGCCGCTGCACCGGCAGCTGCGGCCGGCTCGCCGCGAGCCGGGTTGCCGCCTTCCAGGCGGCGAGCGCGATCGCGCACTGGATCACCGTCAGGCCGACGAAGTAGGCGTAGAGCGGCGTGCGCTCGGCGCCGACGATTGCTTCGGCGAGCGCGTAGCCGTGCAGCGCGCCGGAGGCGAAAAACAGGCCGGCGACGAG
>JBFKNN010000216.1:0-4525 GCA_041629335.1 Burkholderiales bacterium
ATGTATTCCTTGACGCCCTTCTGGTCGACCTGCATGTCGTCGCGCCAGGTGCCGATCACCGCAAAGTCCGCGCGCTGGATCGAGTTCATGCAGTCGTTCGGGCAGCCCGAGACCTTGAACTTGAATTTGTAGGGCAGCGCCGGGCGGTGCATGTCGTCGATGAAGTTGTTGACCAGCGTGCGGTGGATCCGGATCTCGTTCGCGCACGACTGCTCGCAGCGCGCAGCGCCGACGCACGACATCGCGGTGCGCACGCACGGGCCCGCGCCGCCCAGGTCGAAGCCGTACTCGTTGATCTCGTCGAAGAAGTGCTGCGTGTTCTCGGTCGTCGCGCCGATGAACATGATGTTGCCGGTCTGGCCGTGAAACGCGATCAGTCCCGAGCCCCACTTGCTCCAGGAGTTCGACAGCTGGCGCAGGAGCTTCGTGGTGTAGTGGTTGCCGGCCGGCGGCTGCACGCGCAGCGTGTGGAATTCCTTGGACTCGGGGAACATGCTCGCCACCTCGGAGAAGCGCGGGATGATGCCGCCGCCGTAGCCGAAAACGGACACGGTGCCGCCCTTCCAGTAGCCGAGGCGCGTCTTGTAGGAATGCTCGAGCTGCCCGAGCAGGTCGACCATCATGTTGTTCTCGTGCGCCAGGCGCTTTAGCCCCGTGACGAAGCTCGGCCAGGGGCCGCTCTCGAGCTGGTCGAGCATGGGCGTCGAATGAAATGCCTTGCTCGACTTCTTTTCCTTCGGAATGAACGTGCTGTGGCGCGCCGGGTCCTTGGGCTGCTGCTTGGTTGCGTCCGACATGGTCTCCTCCAGACGGTGCAAGTGCTGAATCCGGGTAGTGTAACGATGCCTACCCGCGCGACCCCGGGGTCTTTGGGGATAGTCGCAGCGCCGGCCACCCCTCCCTTTGGAGATATACCCGTTGCAGGGACATCATGAAAACGGTCTTCTTTCAGAAGGTTGCCTCATGCCGTTGACGCTTCCGCCGGCTCCCCCGGAGCAGTCCGGCGGCGGCGCCGTGCATCCTCAGAGCCGCGCCGATGCGCTACCTTCTGTTTCCTCGACACCCGACCACGGCTGCCGCATTTTGATCGCCGCTCCACCCGACATCGTCGCATCCCCGTTCGCGCTCGATAACGCGCAGGCGTACCTGCGCTGGCGCGAGCGCAAGCTCGATGACTATCCGCGCCGCGTCGAGGACCTGATGGTGGAGGTGCGCGATCCGCGCAAATTGAGCGATAGCGAGGCCGCGGAAATTCAGCGCGTGTGCCGCGTAGCGAATATGGCCGTTTATGCCAGCCCGCTCGCCGGCGTGGTGGACAAGAACATTCCCCGCCGCCTGGGCGCGCGGCTGGGCCTTGCGCGCCTGCACGCGAACCCCCTTGCGGACGATGACGGCATCAGCTCGCTCGAGGCGGCGCCGGGAAAATCGGCGCGCGGCTACATTCCGTACTCGAACCGGCGTCTGCTGTGGCATACCGACGGCTACTACAATGCACCGGAAAATCGCATCCGCGCCTTCATCCTGCACTGCGTGCGCCCCGCCGCGACGGGCGGCGAGAACCAGCTGCTCGATCCCGACATCGCCTACATTCTGCTGCGGGACGCCGACCCCGAGTACGTGAAGGCGCTCGCCGCGCCTGACGCCATGACCATCCCCGCAAACGCCGAAGAGGGCCGGGAATTGCGCCCTGCCCAGACCGGCCCGGTGTTATCCGCTGAGGACGGCGTGCTGCACATGCGCTATACCGCGCGCACGCGCAGCATCGAATGGCGGCGGGACGACGCGACGCGCGCCGCCGTGCAGTTTCTCAACCGCGCGCTCGGGGCGGGCTCGCCGTACGTGTTCACGCTCCGCCTGGGCGGCGGGCAGGGCCTCGTGTGCAACAACGTACTGCACAACCGCAGCGCATTCTCGGATGACCCCGCGCCCGGCTTGAGCCGGCTCGTGTATCGCGCCCGCTACCGCGATCGCATCGCCGCAGGCGCCGCACCACCCTGATGCAGCCCCCCTGACACGAAAGGCCCGCACCGAATGAAGAAATACATCCCGCTCAAGTACATCAAAGAAGACCCGTCGGTCGGCAACGCCGACGACAGCACGGACGCGAAAGAGTCGACCGCCATGCTCGAGCGCCTGGTCGCCGAGCTGCGCGAGCGGCTCGCCGGACTCTCGCCCCAGGCCGAGACGCTGCGGCGCGCGGACCTCCTTCTGCAGCTCGGCCGCGCCCTGGTGCGTCTCGAGAAACGGCCCGAGGCCTGGGCGGCGGCGCGCCAGGCATTCGATCTCTACCTTGCCGAGCAGGCCTGGGAAGGCGCGGCGCAGGCCTGCGACGTCCTGTTCCTCTCCGAACAGACGCAGTCGCTCGCAGCGCTCGGGCAGGGCATCTGGCTCGCCGTGACCTACCCGATCGATCCCGAGCTCTCCGTCGCGCTCCTGCAGCGCGTGGTCGAAGAGACGCCGCCGGACTCCGATGGCGCGGCGGTAGCCGCCATCACCGCGTACTACCTCGTGGATCTGCGCGCCAAGCCGCCGCAGCGGGAAGACCTGCTCATCTACGCCAACCAGCTGCTCGCCACGGTCGCGCGCCGCCACAGCGGCGTCGACGGACAGGAGAGCTTCAACCGATGGATCGAGCACATGGAGCTGAACGATCCCGCCCTTTTCCTGCCGCGCCTGCGCAACGTCGTCGACGTGCTGGTGCAGGACGACTGGTGGTTCGACCGCGAGGCACTCCAGGCCGCGCTCCCGATGGATTGAGAGCCCCAAAGATGAACTTCTGGGAAGACACCAACGCCGACGCGGAATGGAATGACCCGGGCGATATCGTGGACGCGGTGTTCGCAATTTCCTGCCGCAGCCTGCCGGTCGATCACGCCTACGCGCTGTCGCAGGAGGTCCAGTCCGCGCTGCCCTGGTTTGCCGACGAGCCCGGCGCGGGTCTGCACCTTGTCCACGGCGCCGCTTCCGGAAGCGGCTGGATGCGGCCCGAGGAGCCCGACGCCCTGCTGCAACTCTCGCAGCGCACCAAGCTCGCGCTGCGGCTCCCCACGCACCGGCTGGACGACGCGACCGCCCTCGTCGGGCGAACCCTGCAGGTAGCGGGCTGGCCGCTGCGCGTGGAAAAAGTCTCGATGCGCCCGCTCGCTCGGATCACGACGCTCTTCTCGCGCTGCGTGATCCTCGACGCCGCGGACGACGAATCCGCATTCCTCACTGCCGCCGCCCGCGAGCTCGATGCGCTCGGCATCAGCGCGGCGCGGATGCTGTGCGGCCGCGTGACGCCGGTTGCAACCCCCGCGCGCACGCACCAAACACGCAGCCTGATGCTCGCCGGCCTCACGCCGGCGCAATCGCTTGCGCTGCAGCGGCAAGGGCTGGGCGAGGCGCGCAAGCTCGGCTGCGGTGTGTTCATTCCGCACAAAGACATCGCCGACGTCCGTTCCCGCGATAGAGGCTAAAGCATGCAAGGTCTGACCGAGAAACCCGAGCCGACGGGAGCCGGCAGAAAAAGAAGAAAGCGCGGCGCGCTACTGCTCTTCCGGCGCACCTTGCCACAACATTTCGTAGCCGAGCTCCTTGGAATCCGAGCACATCTTAGCCAGGGCCTCGAACTTGTTTGCGAAGACCTTGTCGGCATGCGACTTCTCGTGCTCCTCGAACGAGCGCCAGTAGGTCACGATGACGTAATGCTCTTCAGCGGTGCGCAACGGGTTGAGGGAACCCTCATCGGAGACGAAACCGGAGAACTTGAACACCTGGCCGGCGATGAAGCCCCCCTTGTCGCCGCCGTAGGTTTCCTTCACGACGTTGCACATCTCGCCCACGGCGAGCTCCACTTCCTCGAACGCGACGCCCGGCTTCAGGGTGACGGTATTGAACAGCATCTTGGCGCCGAACGGCAGCGTGATCGGGTCGAACATGGGATTTTTCTCCTGCAGGTGCCGGCGATTGCCGGGCGGAAGATCCCTATTTTGCCCGCGTTTCGAGACCGCCGGAAGCCCGCACCGGCCGATAACCCGGACGCGGGCGTTGTCATTCAGCACGACGCGCGCCCGGAGGCAGCATCAGCGCCGCGGCGCTCCCGATTTATTCAATCTTGCAGGAGGAGACCATGCCTTACGAAGTGAACGGGAAGGTGATCGAAACGACCGACAACGGTTATCTCGAGTCGTCGGACGACTGGGACAAAAGCGTCGCGGAAGCGATCGCAGCCGCGGAAGGGCTCACGCTCACCCAGGATCACTGGGACGTGATCGACTACCTGCGCGACGCCTACTTCGACCACAACGGCGAGCAGCCGAACAACCGCGCGATCCTCAAGGCGATGCAGGAGAAGTGGCCCGACCGCAAGGTGGACAACAAGACCCTGTTCGACCTCTTTCCCGGCAACCCGTCCAAGCAGGCCGGCATGATCGCGGGGCTGCCGGAGAGCCTGCGCAAGGGGGGATACTGAACAGCCAAGGATGAAGGCGGAAGGATGAAGGATGAACGATGAAGGCGGAAAGGTAGGGTGCCGCTTCAGCGC
>JBFKNN010000217.1:0-4513 GCA_041629335.1 Burkholderiales bacterium
GCTGATCCCGCTCGCCGAGGTGGTGCGCGCGGTGCCGGCCGTGCGCGACAAGACGGTCTATCACAAGGACCTCCTGCCGGTCGCCTACGTCGTCGGCGACATGGCCGGCGAGCTCGACAGCCCGCTCTACGGCATGTTCGCCATCCGCGACCGGGTGGCCGGCATGGCGCTGCCGGAAGGCGGCACGCTCGCCGAATACTTCATCCGCCAGCCGTCCGACCGCTACGCCGGTTACGCGATCAAGTGGGACGGCGAGTGGCAGGTGACTTACGAGACTTTCCGCGACATGGGCATCGCCTACGCGGTTGGGCTCATACTCATCTACCTGCTGGTGGTGGCGCAGTTCCGTTCCTACATCACGCCGCTCATCATCATGGCGCCGATCCCGCTGACGGTGATCGGCGTCATGCCGGGCCACGCGCTCCTCGGGGCGCAGTTCACCGCCACCTCGATGATCGGCATGATCGCGCTCGCCGGAATCATCGTGCGCAATTCGATCCTGCTCGTCGATTTCGTCAACCTCGAGGTGGCGCAGGGGCGCGACTTCCAGCAGGCAGTGGTGCGCGCGGGTGCCACGCGCGCTAAGCCTATCGTGCTGACCGGGCTCGCGGCGATGCTCGGCGCGCTGTTCATCCTCGACGACCCGATCTTCAACGGGCTGGCGGTCTCGCTGCTGTTCGGCATCTCGGTCTCGACGCTGCTCACGCTGGTCGTCATCCCGGTGCTCTACTACGCCGCGAACTGGAAGCGCCTTGAGGCGCGCGACGGGAACGGGTGAACCGCGAGGACCGTCAAGAAAATCTTTGAACCGCCAAGGCCGCCAAGAGAGGCAAATCCAAACAAAGAATAAGGACCACGCCTTGATCAAATCCGGCGTGGCGACCGGCACTCCCCGTCCGAAGGTCCGGGTCCTTGTTTTAGTTCTTGGCTTGTATTTCTTGGCGGCCTTGGCGGTTCAGTTCTTGCCTTGCCGCGCCGGAGGCGCTCATCGGCGCCCGCCGACGCCGCGCCGGGCCCACTGGCGGGCACGGGATACCGCGATCCGGATCGCGCGGCCTTCGTCCTGCCCCTCGCGCAGCAGCGCGTTGGCGATGTCGATCGCCTTCCTGCGCACGACCGGCGGCAGATTCTTCATCGAACTCGGGTAATCTTGCGGCGTCCAGGGCATGGCGGCGTCTAACGGCCGTTGCGATGTTCCAGGGTGATGCCGGCAATTTCAAGGACGACAGCAGCCGCGAGCAGGACGAATCCTGCGGTGGTGGCGGTGGTCAGCCACAACAGCAGGCCGCCCGCGACAACCAGTGCCATTCCCGCCGCACGTCTCGCCTTTCTGCCCATCCCGGCCTCCGTTGCCGCTGAACCCGGTCACTGCCAGTTGATCGGAAATCGTGCGTGGCTGGCTTGATGCAGATCAAGATAGCGGCGAGCTTGCGGAAATCGCCGAGCATGGAATGCCTTGATTTCCTGGTGGCGGCCGGGGACCGGGTGACTGGCCGATTTGCGGGCCGGCGGTGGCGGAGGTGTCCGCAGGTACCGGAAGATTCTCGTGCCGGTCGACGGGAACGCATCATCCAGCACCGCGCCGCGGGAGGCGATCAAGCTGGCCGGGGCGCAGCGGGCAAACATGCGCTTGGCGCAGGTATGCGAGCCGACGACGCACGTATTCACCGAGGGGTCCATCGATCCGGCTGCGGTAGTCCGGCGCGCAGCCGATGGCGACCAGCTGCTCAAACTGCCGCCAGACCTTCGACGACGGGCCGGGCTGACCGCGACTGCCGCAGGCAGGCTCTTGCCGCGCGCAAACCGTGCGCACGTATCCCTCGCCGCGTGACCCCGTCATTCCCGGTCCCGGGAGCCCATTCCACGCGCGTTCGCTGGCCGAGAATATTGATCGGACGAGGATTTTTGATCCAGATCAACGGGCCCGGCCCGCGTATCCGTAACATGGAGTCGCGCTTTTCCTCCAATGGTCCGGCACGCCGGGCCTCCGCACCAGAGCACGGGAGAGATCATGTCGATCGGTGAGTTCTGCAACCGCGAGGTAGTCATTGTTGCCCGCGAGGCGACCGCCGGCGAGGCGGCGCGCCTGATGCGCAGCCACCACGTCGGCAGCCTGGTGGTGGTGGACGAGATGATCGGCGGCAAGCGCGTCCCGATCGGCATCGTGACCGACCGCGACCTGGTCGTCGAAATCATGGCGACCGGCCTCGATCCGAACACGATCACGGTGGGCGACATCATGACACCGGGGTTGGTGACCGCGCAGGAGGGCGACGAAGTGCTCCCGACGATCGAGTTGATGCACGCGAAGGGCGTGCGTCGGCTGCCGGTGGTCGATGCCGAGGGGGCGCTGGCGGGCATCGTTTCGATCGACGATCTGATAGAAATTATGGCGGACCACCTGAGCGCGCTGACCAGGGTAATCGCGCGCGAGCAGGCCCGGGAGGCCCGGGACAGAAAATGACGGCGGTAAGGGCGATCCCGGATCGCGCGGTCCGGAACTTTTGAGGGGGGAAGGGCTCTAATGAACAACATTTGCGTGGTCGTCGCCGACGGATCGAGAGCCAGGTTTTTTCTGCTGCAGTCTGGCGCAGGCCCGCAGTCCAACAACAAGCTGGTCGAGCAGCAGAGCCTGGCCAATTCCGGGCATGAGGCGCCGCAGTCTGAATCGCGGCATTCCAATCGCGATGCGGGTCCGCGGCATCCCTACGGTGCGCAGCGCGAGCGGCACCACCTGGAGCTGGAACGCCGGTTCGCGGCGGAAGTCGTAAAGCGCGCGACGGCACAGGTGAGCGGCTGGCGCGAGGGCGTGCTGGTCCTGGTGGCCGAGCCTCGGTTGCTGGGGTTGCTGCGGGAGAATTTGAGGGCATCACTGGCAAGCGGAATTCGATTGAAGGAGCTGGCGCGCAACTACACCGACTTCAGCGCGATGGACCTGCAGCAGCAGCTTGAATCCAACAATATGCTGCAGGCGTAGGGGATACAACCGGCAGGAGCCGCGGGATGCGCCCGGCAGCCGGAACAGAACACGCCGTTAACATGTTGTTGGTGAAGGATTATGTAATACGAGCGTAACGCGCGGGACGTATTCTCGCCATGTGTGGGATAATGGGCCTGCGTTTGATGCAGGGTTCGCGCGCAACATGGGCCCGGATCAAGGAGATCCGCGATGACGAATGAACCCGTAACGCCCTTTGGCGACGTTGAGACCGGGACCCGTCCGGGTCCCGCCATATCGGTGACGCCAGCGCTGTCCGGAATGGCGCCGGACATCTCCCAGCGGCTTCTCGAGCACAAGCCCGCTTCCCGTATCCTCCAAGTGCCGTCGCGCCCGGGCCTCGCCGCGCGGAAGCCTCGGGTCGCGATCGTGTGCGCGAGCTGCGATCTCATCAACCACACTGCGGCGGCAGAGCTCGACCGAAATCCGGGGTGCGAGCACTGCGGCATGCCTCTGTTCCAGCGCCGCGTCTTCGATCTCGAGGAAGCGAACTTCGACCTGCACGTTCATGCAAGCCACGTTCCCACGGCGGTCGTGTTCTGGGCGCCGTGGTGCAAGCCGTGCGATTCGGTACTGGCGCTCGCCGAACGCGCCGCGCGGATGCTGGAGCCGCGCCTGCGTTTCGGCCGGGTCAACACCGACAGCGAGCGCGGGCTGGTGACGCGACACGGTATACGCGGAATCCCGACCCTGTTGCTGTTCCGGCGTGGCAAGGAGGCCGCGCGCAGGATCGGCAGCGTCGATCTTCAGGTCATCAAGGGCTGGGCGGCAGCGTAGGCCGGCTGCCCGGTGCGCTCGACCTGCGCTTCGCCGCGGGCTCACGCGCAGCGGCGAGAGCTTTCCCGCCAACTTTCACACCGGCCACCTGCCTCTGCGTGGACCGAATCCCGCATTCTGTTGCTTCCGGCTGCCGCCAGTCGGCATAAGGCCGGGAAGCGACATTTCCCCGCGAATTCCTGAGCGCACCCGAGAAGCCTGGCGTACCGGTGTTGCCGGCTGTGCGAGTGTCTGCCGCTTTTCGGCTATACTCGTGCGGGTTCGCGGCAGGCGTCGATATTCGCCTTGCGGCGACGGCGCGCGCCGCGCCGCGCATGCCCGTCCCTCACTTGATGTCATAGTCGAATACACCGTGCCCAAGTTCGTTCCGCAGCATAAAATCGTCGTATCGGTGAAGTGCCGCCGCGCGTCGTGCGTTCCGGCAATTGTTCGCCGCGGGGATTTTCGTGGCTGAGGCGGCACGGAGGAAAAAGCGGGCCGCGAGCCGCGCAGGTGAGCGGCGCGCCCGCTGGAACGTCGCGGTCGAGGCTGCCGGGCACGGGGCGTGGCAGTGGGACATCCCGTCCGACCGGGTCGTGTGCTCCCCGCGCTTCAACGAGATCCTCGGTGCGGAGAGCCGTGAAAGCACGATCGACCGGGACCGCTGGCTGGAATCCGCACACGACGAAGACTTTGACGCGATGACGCGCGCGTTGCGAGAGTGCCTCGAAGAGCGCTCGCCGATGTTCCAGGTGCAGA
>JBFKNN010000218.1:0-4467 GCA_041629335.1 Burkholderiales bacterium
GCCGCCACCGCCGCCGCCTCCCCCCGAGCTGCTGCCCGGCGGGCTCGATGCTGCCGAGATCGCGCCGGCGAGCCCGCCCGCGAACGATGACGGCGAGGACGCGCTCCACGAGCGACCGCTGTACCACGTCGGGCGGTAGTCGCCGCCCTCGGCGCCCCGGGCACGCCTCAGGACGTCCGTGAACTGCTCGGCCCATTCGTTCTCCACCCCGAGCGCGAGCGCGTACGGCAGGTACTTTTCGAACAGCTCCGGCGTGCGCTGCGGCATGCTCAGCAGGTTGAGGCGGTCCTTCTCCGCGACCCCGAGGTACATGCGAAAGCCCGCGAGCTCGTCGTAGAGCCGGCGGCCGATCAAGGTGGGTGCCTTGAGCAGGTGATAGAAGAGGTAATTTACGCCGGCAAGCACCGGCAGCAGGGCGGCGAGCAGCACTGAGCCGACCTTGACCAGCATCGTGAGCCCGAAGATTTCGCCGCCGACGAACGGTACCGCAAACACGGTGATGAAAAGCGCAGGCAGCGCGGCCAGAAGCTTGCCGCGCGCCACCTCGCGCCACGCGCGCAACACCATCGAGAGCAGCACGTAGACGCCGAAGGTCCACCCGGTAAGCCAGACGATCATGAACAGCGCGGCCGGGTCGGGATCCGGGGTAGCGAACGCTGCGGCGGCCAGCACGGCGGCGGTGATCAGGAGCCCCGGGACGGTGTAGGCGCTGTTGGTCACGAAATGGCGCTTGAGGTGCTCTTTCTTGAGCTCGGCCTCGAGCGCCTTGCGGGCGCGGCTGACCTCCGCATGGTTCGACGATTGCAGCTCGAAGCGGCCGCCGGCTTTCAGGCCCAATGCATCGAGCAAGGCGCGCTCGTCGTTGGTCAGCGCCTGTGGTGCCGCGACGGATTGCGCGACTACCGTGAAATCCTTGTCGCGGTCCTCCTCGAGCCGGACGTGGCCCTTGACCCCGAGGCTGATGAGACCAGCGGCGAAGCTGCGCTCGTCAAATCCCATCTTCGTCAGGTAGCTCGCATCGGCGGCCGATATGTCGCGCGGCGGCTCGAAGCGGGGAATGATAGTGCTGCCCCGGGGGTCGCGCCCCACGCGGTGCCAGACGAGGAGATAATAAGCGAGCAGGATGGCGAGCCCGATGGCGACCGGTCGCCATTCCGCATTGTCGCGCGACCAGCGCGCCAGCCGCTGCCCGAAATCCCGCTCCGGCACGACACCCTTGGGGAAGCCGACGACGATCGTCAGACCTTCGTGCGCCCCAAGCGGCGCCGTGGTGCGGAACACGGCCGCGCCCTGCTCATCGACCTCAGCCCGGAATTGGCGCCCGCGTGCGCCTTCGCCGCCGGTGTACGCCGCAAGCCGCAGTTCGTTCGCCGGCACGGCGTGCGGCAGGCGGACCGTCGCGCTCGCCGTCTCGATCGGAAACACCCAGCCATTGCCGGTGACATTCCAATAGAGCTCGTCGTGCGTGCCGAAGTAGCCGAGCTGCCAGTCGGTGCGGTAGGCGATGCGGTACTCATATTCGCCCGGTTTCAGCTTGACGTTGCCGCGGCCGATGTAGACGCGCTCGCCGTTGGCGCGCCTTTCGACGCGGTAGGGCTCGTCAACGCCGTCACGCATGACCCGCAACACCTGGAACGGCACGACCACGCGGCCGTACGCGCCGGAGTAGCGCGTGGGAAAATCGCGGTAGATGCCGCGCCGGATCTCCCCGCCGCGGGCATTGACCCGGATTGTCTCGATTACCAGCAGCGCGCCGTCGGCGCGCACTTCGACGTCGCTGTGAAACGAGATCACCCGCTCCGGCCCGGCGGCCGACGCGATGCTCACCCACGCGGCGAGAATCAACAGGACGACGCGCGTCATCGCTTGCTCGCTCAGCCAAACTTGAGATCGGGGCTCTCGCGCTGGGTGGCGAGCTCGATCTCGAAGTACTCCATGATGCCGAATCCGAACATGCGGGCCACCAGATTGCTCGGAAACGACTCGACGAGGATGTTGAATTCGCGCACGGTGCCGTTGAAATAGCGGCGTGCGTACTGGATCTGCTCCTCGACGGTCGAGACCTGGTTCTGCAGCTCGAGGTAGCTCGAGTTGGCCTTGAGATCGGGGTAGGCCTCGGCCAGCCCGAGCAGCCAGCGCAGCGAGCCGGTGACCGCGTTCTCGGTCTTACTGCGGTCGTGGACTGTGGTGCCCACTGCGGCCCGCAGCTCGGTCACGGTGCGCAGCGCCTGCTCCTCGTAACTGGCGTAGGCCTTGACCACGTCGACGAGCTTGGGCAGCAGATCGTGGCGGCGCTTCAATTGCACGTCGATCCCGCTCCAGGCCTCGAGCGCGTGGTTCTTGCGCGCGATGAGCCGGTTGTAGGCGACGATGATGAAAAGCGTGAGGCCGGCGGCAATGACCAGGAGGCTGAAGGCTTCGCCGGTCATGCGGGGGCCGGGATCAAGATTTTTCCCGCAGCTTCGCGGCCTGCAGCCGGCGCATCATCTGCTGCACGGCGTCCTGCCGCATGTCGCGGTAGAGCAGCGCCTCTTCCGCCTGCTTCGAGAGCGCCTCCTGGTCGCTGTAGGTGAGCGCGCGCTGCAGCACGATCTCGCTCAGGGGAATGTATTCCCGCGCGCTCTTGTTGTCGGTCAACCGAAACGATACGCGGTAGCGCAGCGTGAACTCGCTCACGCGCCCGCCGCCCGAGAGCGCGAGGATCTCCTTCTCCTGCCGCTCGTCGGTGATCTGCAGGACGACCTCGGCCTTGCCGGGCTGCTCCGCGACCTGCGCCTGGCTGCCGACCGTGACCGCGCGCTTCAGCTGCGTGACGAGCGGGGAAGAGGCGGGCGCCTGGACGAAGATCGAGTCGAACGGCATGGCCGCCGTGCCACGCAGTTGAAAGCCGCAGCCGGCGAGCAGCAGCGCTGCTGTCAGCACAAGAATGAACGATGAACGATGAACGATGAACAAAGGCCGTTCCTTCGAGTCTCGCGCCATCTTACCGCCGGATCGCAGCGCCGTCATCGTTGATCCCGGGTCAAGGGCAAGCCGGCGGCCCGGGACGCGTCGCCGTCCGCTCATCATTCATCGTTCCGCGTTCGTCGTTCAGACGACGACGTTCACCAGCCGCCCCGGGACCACGACCACTTTCTTCACCGGCTGGCCGTCGACGAACTTCTGGATCGCGGGGTTGGCGAGCACCAGCTGCTCGATTGCGGCGCGGTCCGCCTCGCGCGGCACCCGCACATCACCGCGTTTCCTGCCATTGACCTGCACCACCAGCTCGATCTCGTCCGCGACCAACGCCGCCGCATCGGGCTCAGGCCAGGACGCGGCCATGATTTCGGACCCGAACCCGAGCTCGCGCCACAGGAGGTGCGAGACGTGCGGGGTGATCGGCGAGAGCAGGCGCAGCAGGATCGACATGCCCTCGGCGAGGACCGCCTGCCGGGTTGCGGCGTCGCCGTCGCTCTTCGCCGCCGACTCCAGCGCGTTCAGCATCTTCATCGCCGCCGAGGCTACGGTGTTGAACTGGTGGCGCGCCATGTCGTAGCTCGCCTGCTTCAGCACGCTGTGGATCTCGCGCCGCACGGACGCAAGCGCGGGCGGCATGGTGCCCGGGACAGAAGCCGCGGCGGCTGGGGCCGACTTGCCGTACTCCCAGGCGAAAGTCCACAAGCGCCGCAGAAAGCGCGCCGCACCCTCGACCCCGCTGTCGGACCACTCGAGGGTCTGCTCCGGGGGCGAGGTGAACATCATGAAGAAGCGCGCGATGTCCGCGCCGTACTCGTCGATCAGCACCTGCGGGTCGACGCCGTTGTTCTTGGACTTCGACATGGTGCCGATGCCGCCGGACTCGACGGGCCCACCGTCGGCGCGCAGCACCGTGCCGACGCGGTTGCCCTTGTCGTCGACCTTGACCTCGACGTCCGCCGGGTTGAAGTAGGCGATGCGCCCGCTCTCGGTCTTGCGGAAGAAGATCTCGTTCAGCACCATGCCCTGGGTGAGCAGGTTGCGGAACGGCTCGCCGAAGCGCGTGAGCCCGAGGTCGCGCATCACCTTGGTCCAGAAGCGCGAGTAGAGAAGATGCAGAATGGCGTGCTCGATGCCGCCGATGTACTGGTCGACCGGCAGCCAGTAGTCGACGCGCGCATCGACCATCGCGCCCGCCTGGTCGGCGCACGCGTAGCGGGTGTAGTACCACGACGAGTCGACGAACGTGTCCATGGTGTCGGTCTCGCGCTTCGCCGGCTTGCCGCACTTCGGGCACCGACAGTCGACGAAGTCGGGCCGCTTGGCAAGCGGGTTGCCGGTGCCGTCGGGCACGCAGTCCTCGGGCAGCACCACCGGCAGCTGATCGTCCGGCACCGGCACGTCGCCGCAGGCCGGGCAGTGCACGATCGGGATCGGGCAGCCCCAGTAGCGCTGGCGCGAGATGCCCCAGTCGCGCAGCCGCCACAGCACCTGCTTCTCGCCCAGGCC
>JBFKNN010000219.1:0-4464 GCA_041629335.1 Burkholderiales bacterium
GCCCGAATCCGGATCGACGGGCAGGAGCAGACCGAGCGCGGCCGTGCCTGCCGTCAGGCCGACGGCACCTGGGTGAGGACCTGAAGGCGGAAGCGCAAATCAGGGGGCAGTGTAACTGTGCAGATTTTCGGCCGCTCAACGGCGGAAACATTGCCCTGATCCCCGTTTACTCGGGGCAGAGGACGCAACGCCGTACGCGCAGCCCGGAGCCCGCAAGGCCCGCCGCGCAGATTGACATGGCCCCCGACTTCGCTCCCCGCAGTCCACGGTAATCACGCGCGGAGGCCAGCGCTTACGGATTGCTGGAGCGTGTTCCGGCGTGACGCGCGAGTGCCCAAGCGACGTGCTCGCGCACCAGCGCCGAGGGGTGATCGCGCCTTGCCTCGAGCGCGGCGACGACGGCCGGCGATCCAGGCGCGTTGCCCAGCCCGACGGCCAGGTTGCGCAGCCAGCGCTCGTAGCCGATGCGGTGGATCGCGCTCCCCAGCAGCCGTTCGTGGAAATCAGCTTCGCTCCACGCGAAGAGCGTCACGAGTTCGGCGTCGTCCAGCCCGTGCCGCACCGCGAAGTCGGGCTCCGCGCTCGGGCGCGCGAATCTGTTCCACGGGCACACGAGCTGGCAGTCGTCGCAGCCGTAGACGCGGTTGCCGATCGACGGCCTCAGCTGCAGTGGAATCGCGCCCCGGTGCTCGATGGTGAGGTACGAGATGCAGCGCCGCGCATCGAGCTGGTAGGGAGCGACGATCGCCCGCGTCGGGCAGATGTCGATGCACTTTGCGCACGTGCCGCAGTGGTCGGCGCCGGCGTGGTCGACCGGCAATGGCAGATCGGTGTAGATCTCGCCGAGGAAGAAATACGAGCCTGCGTTACGGCTGAGCAGCAGCGTGTGCTTGCCGCGCCAGCCGAGCCCCGCTTTCTGCGCGAGCTCGACTTCCATCACCGGCGCGCTGTCGGTGAACGCGCGGTAGGTGAACTCGCCGACCTCGGCGGTGATGCGACCGGCCAGCTGCTGGAGCCGGCGGCGAAGCACCTTGTGGTAGTCGCGGCCGAGCGCGTAGCGCGAGATGAACGCCCGGGCGCCCTCACCGATCACGTCCCAGCTCGCGCGCGCGCGCGGCGGAGAATAGTCCATGCGGACCGTGATCACGCGCAGCGTGCCGGGCACGAGCTCAGCCGGCCGCGTCCGTTTCACGCCGTGTTTTGCCATATAATCCATGTCGCCGTGAAAGCCCTTGCCGAGCCAGTCGACGAGCCTCGCCTCGGCTGCGGAAAGATCGCAGTCGGCGATCCCGGCTTCCTGGAATCCCAATTCGTTCGCCCACTGCTTGACGGCGCGCGCGAGCGCACGCCAGTCGCGGGTTGCTGAGCCCTGCGCGGAAACGTCTTGCATAACCGCAATCATAGCCCCCCCGTCCTGCAGCTCGCCGACGAAGACGCGACGCTCGCGCTGGGCCGGAGCCTCGCGTCGTGCATCGCGCCGGGCATGGTGATCTACCTCTGCGGCGAGCTGGGCGCGGGCAAAACGACGCTGGCGCGCGGCGTTTTGCGGGGCCTCGGGTACAGCGGCCGGGTCAAGAGCCCGAGCTTTGCCCTGGTTGAAGTTTACAAATTTTCTAGGTTATACTTGTATCACTTTGATTTTTATCGGTTCGACGATCCGCAGGAATTAGGAGACGCGGGTTTCCGGGAATACTTCAATCCCGAGTCTGCGTGTCTGGTGGAATGGCCGGAACGAGCCGCAGCGGGCTTGCCCGCCGCGGACTTGAGGATATCGATGCAGGTGGCTGGCACAGGCAGGCGGGTCGAGATTGTAGCTGCAACGGAGGCGGGCAGGCAGTGCTTGGAGTGTTTGCGACATTAGCGCGCAGTAAACCCCGACCGGCGCCGGCCCCGGCCCGATTCGCCCGTGTCGTCTTCGTTTCCGTACTCGCCTTGCTCACCCTTGCCGTGGCGGCACCCGCCGCGGCCGCCGCAACCGGCGTCCCCCTGCAGCTCACCGCCACCCGCATCTGGCCGGCGCAGGAATACACGCGCGTCACGCTGGAAGCCGCGGCTCCGATCCAGCACCGGTTGTTTACGCTGAAGGATCCCGAACGCCTGGTGCTCGACCTCGAGGGCGTCGACATCACCGCCACACTCGCCGGGCTCGGTGACAAGGTGAGCCCCGAGGATCCGTACATCAGGGGCGTGCGCATCGGGCGCTACAAGCCGGGTGTCGTGCGCGTAGTGCTGGACCTCAAGGCCGAGGTCAAGCCGCAAACGCTCACGCTGGCGCCGATCGGCGAGTACGGCCATCGCCTGGTTCTCGACCTCCACCCGCTGGTGCCGGTCGACCCGCTGCTCGCGTTTCTCGAGAAGGTGCAGGCCGAGCGCGCCGCCGAAGCGGCTGCGGCAGCAGAGGCAGCCAGGACGCCGGGCCCCCAGGCATCCGGCGCTGCGCCCAAGGCCGCACCGCCACGCCTTCTTATCGTCGCAATCGACCCCGGGCACGGCGGCGAGGATCCGGGCGCCATCGGCCGCGGCGGCACGTACGAGAAGAACGTGACGCTCGCGATTGCGCACAAGCTGAAGGCGCGCATCGACCAGGAGCCCAACATGCGCGCGGCGCTCACCCGCGACGGCGATTACTTCATTCCGCTGCACGTACGGGTCGCGAAGGCGCGGCGGGTGCGGGCAGATCTGTTCGTGTCGATCCACGCCGACGCTTTCATCCGGCCGCACGCGCGCGGCTCGTCGGTATTCGCGCTGTCCGAGCGGGGCGCCACCTCCGCTGCCGCGGGCTGGCTGGCGAAGCGCGAGAACGACGCCGACCTGATCGGCGGGGTCAACCTTGACATATCCGACCCCTACCTGAAGCAGACGCTGCTCGACCTCTCGCAGACCGCCACCATCAACGACAGCTTGAAGCTCGGCAAGGCAGTGCTCGCCGAGCTGGGCGGCATCAACACGCTGCACAAGCCGCAGGTCGAGCAGGCGGGTTTTGCGGTGCTCAAAGCGCCCGACATACCTTCGATCCTGGTCGAGACCGCGTTCATCAGCAACCCGCAGGAAGAGCGCAGGCTGCGGGACGTCGCCTACCAGGACAAGATGGCCGAGGCGATCTTCTCGGGTATCCGCGCCTATTTTTCCAAGAATCCCCCGATCGCGCCGGTGCGCGTGGCGCGAGACCCCTGATGTAGCGCATTCGGCGGCACTTCGGCGCACGCGTCGTGTGCCGCTGTCGCAGCCCCTGCGGTTGCTTTACACTGCGCGCCAGGGAGGAAGGGGAATGCTTCACAGGACAGGTTGGGCCGCCGTCGTCGCGGCCCTGCTGGTGGGCGGCTGCACAACCGTGCCCGAGCCGGCAGCGGTCGTTCCGCTGCCCTACGTCAAGCCGTTCTCTGAAAGTCCCCTCGACGCGGAACTGCCCCACGGCTGGCGCCTGTGGAATCTGTCGCGGCTGAAGAAGCCGACCCATTACAAGCTGATCGAGCAGAACGGGCGCAACGTCGTCAAAGCCAGCGCCGATGGATCGGCATCGGGTCTGGTGCACCCGCTGCGGCTCGACCCCCGCACCTACCGGCTGCTGTCCTGGAAATGGAAAGTAGGCGCGCTCATCACCGGCGCCGACAACACGCGCAAGGCATCCGAGGACTCGCCGGCGCGCATCGTCGTGACGTTCGACGGGGACACCGGCAGCCTGCCGCTCGAGGAGCGCATCTTCGCCGACAACTTCCGGCTGCTCACCGGCCAGGCCCTGCCCTACGCAACGCTCATGTACATCTGGGAGAACCGCGCCCCGCTCGACACCATCATCCCGAGCCGCTACACCTCGCGCATCAGGATGATCGTGGTCCGGTCCGGGCCCGACGGGCTCGGCGCCTGGCATGACCTCCAGCGCAACGTGTACCAGGATTTTCGCCGCGCCTTCGGCGAGGCGCCCGGCACGATCACCGCGGTCGCGATCATGACCGACACGGACAACACCGGCGAAAAGGCCGCCGCCTACTACGGCGACATCGTATTTCGCCGTATCGCGCCGCCGCGCGTCGTTCCGGAATCCGACTGACGCGCGCTCATCCCGGTCGCATGGCAAGGGCCGCTCTCGCGGCCCTCGTTCTTTCCCGTCCCGGCGCCAGGCGGCGCATCCCGCTCAGGCTTTCAGCGCCACCAGCACCTCGTCCAGCATCTTCTTGGCATCGCCGAAGAGCATCCGGTTGTTCTCCTTGTAGAACAGCGGGTTGTCCACACCCGCATAGCCGGAAGCCATGCTGCGCTTCATCACGATCGAGGTCTTGGCCTTCCACACTTCGAGCACCGGCATGCCGGCGATCGGGCTGGTCGGGTCGTCCTGCGCGGCCGGGTTCACGATGTCGTTGGCGCCGATGACCATGGCGACATCGGTATCCGGAAAGTCTTCGTTCAGCTCGTCCATCTCGAGCACGATGTCGTAGGGCACCTTGGCTTCCGCGAGCAGCACGTTCA
>JBFKNN010000220.1:0-4460 GCA_041629335.1 Burkholderiales bacterium
CCGGGCTCGAGCCGGATGACATCGAGCAGGGCCCGTCCGAGCGCGTGGCTCAATCCGGTGTCGAGCATGACTGCTCCCAGGCCAAGGATCGCGCCGATGTAGAAGAACGCGCCGAACCGCACGCGATCCTGGAAAATGGTTACCGGCACCGCGCCGACGCGCGGCAGCAGCGCCACCACGGAAGCCGACAGCGCAACCCAGCCGGGCCGGATGCCGTGGAGGAAGTCGGTCGCCCACAGCGCGAGTGATCCCGCAAGGATTACCGTCAGGCGCTTCTCCTCCGCGCTCATCGGCCTGAGGTCAGCGCTGCTCTCCGCAAGGCGCGTCGTGTCCGGAAAAAGCCAGCACACCATGCCGACGATCAGCGCCCCCTTCAGGACCCCCAGCACCGGGAACTGCACCAGCAGATACTCGGCGTAGATGAGGTGCACGTTGTAGAGCGTCTCGGCGGCGCCCGCCAGCACGAGGTTCGGCGCGTTGGCCGGCAATATCGCCGTGCCGCACTGGAAAGTCGCCAGGATCGTCGCCAGGCAGACCCCGTTGTGGCCGGCGCTGCCCGGCGCGAGCCCGTGCCGCTCCGCGAGCGCGCTCAGAATGGGAATCAGGAGCAGCATGCGCGCGATGGTTGCCGGCATGAGGAACGCGAGCGCGATCGAGACCAGCACGGCGGCCGAGACCAGCATCGGGTAGGTGAGCGTACGCCGCCCCACGACTGCGCGCGCGATGCGCTCGCCCAGCCCCGTAAACCGCACCGCCTCGGCGATCACCAGGCCGCCGAGCACCAGCCACAGCGTGCCCGAAGCGAAGCCCGAAAAAATCACCTCCGGCTTGGCCACCGCGAGCAGCACCGCAAGCGCGAAGAAGATCAGTGCCGTCAGGTATTCCGGCACGCTGCCGACCGCCCACAGCCCCATCACCAGCACCAGCAGCGCGCCGGTGTGCATGACGTTGGCCGTCACGCCGGGCGGCGGCGGGTAGAAGAAGATGACGGCGGCCGCGAGCACGACTAGCGCGGTGAGGAACGTCGGGGCTCTCGGCGTCATAAATCGCGCATGATACCGGGAACACGATCCGCCGGTACCATTGTGCTCAGGCGCGGCCCGCGTACACCATGCCCCAGCGCGCCACCGTGCGGTTCTCAATCCCTTGAAACACGACGCGCTCGCAGAAGGGGCCGATTGCGCCGATGCCGACGAGGGAAGCGATCATCACCTCGGAATTCAGGAACGCGTTCGCGTTGAAAATCACGCGCCCGAGGCCCCACGTCGGGTTCGCCAGCATCTCGCCACCGACC
Organism: Burkholderiales bacterium; assembly: GCA_041629335.1. Taxonomy (GTDB): domain Bacteria; phylum Pseudomonadota; class Gammaproteobacteria; order Burkholderiales; family SG8-41; genus JBFKNN01. The sequence continues at coordinate 1,295 of JBFKNN010000220.1, forward strand.
ACCGCGATCCATCCCCGGCCAAACGCGAGCCGGATGCCGGTGAACACGTACGGCGCGCAACCGGGAAGCGGTGCGCTCAAAGCCACACCCTACTCGTCCCTCTCGCCGCGTCACTCGTCACTCGTCACTCGTCACTCGTCACTCGTCACTCGTCACTGTCATTTGAACTTGGCGGCGAGCGCCTCGCTCCCGCGCGCGAGCAGCCCCACGTCCGCTCCCACCGCAATGAAGAGAAACCCCATGTCGAGGCAGCGCTTGCCGTCGGCTTCGCCGACCAGGATCCCCGGCGCCTTGCCCGCCTTGCGGATACGCTTTGCCGCCTCCTCCATGACTTTCCAGACCTCGGGGTGCTGCCAGTTGCCGAGGTGCCCCATGTCGGCGGCGAGATCGTTGGGGCCGATGAATACCCCGTCCACTCCTTCGACCGCCGCAATCCCGTCGAGGTCCGCCATCGCGGCGCGCGTCTCGACCTGCACCAGCAGGCACAGCTCGTCGTGCACGCGCTTGAAATAGTCCTTGATGCGCCCGTAGCGCGTCGCCCGCGTGGCCCCGGCCACGCCGCGAACCCCCTGCGGCGGGTAGCGCGTGAAGCGCACGGCGTTCTTCGCTTCCTCGACGCTTTGCACATAGGGCAGCAACAGCGTTTGCGCGCCGATGTCGAGATATCGCTTGATCATCACCATGTCGTTCCACGGCACGCGCACGATCGGCGCCGCCGCCCCGCCTTCCATGGCGTGCAGCTGGCTCTGTACCATCGGCAGCTCGTTGGGCGAGTGCTCAGTGTCGAGCAGTACCCAGTCGAAGCCGGAACCCGCGAGCACCTCGGCGACGATGTGGCTCGACAGGCTGGACCAGATGCCGATCTGCGGCTTGCCGCTCTTGATCGCATGTTTGAATTTGTTGACTGGCATTTCCATCTGCAACTCCCTTCGGTCGTCAGGTGAAAGCGGGAGGACGTAAGATCGTGAGCGCAAGGTATGCGACCTGCCACTCACGCTGTCCCGACTTCACGCGCTCACGGTTTCAATGTATTTCCGGGTCCGGCGTCGGCGGCCCGCCATGCAGAAACTCGAAATCGCAGCCCCGGTTCGCCTGGGTGATCTCGCGCGCGTAGAGCGCGCCGTAGCCGCGCCCGTAATGCCTGGCCGGCTGCCGCCATTCACCGCGCCGCCGCTTGAGCTCTGCATCGTTCACCCTGAGCTCGAGCCTGCGCGCATCGACGTCGAGCGCAATCTCGTCGCCGTCGCGCACCAGCGCGAGAGGCCCGCCGACGAACGATTCCGGGGCGACGTGCAGCACGCAGGTGCCGTACGAGGTCCCGCTCATGCGCGCGTCCGAAATGCGCACCATGTCGCGCACGCCCCGCTTCAGCAGCTTCTTCGGGATCGGCAGCTGGCCCCACTCCGGCATGCCCGGCCCGCCGAGGGGCCCGGCGTTCTGCAGCACCAGCACGGAATTCTCGTCGACCGCGAGCGCCTCGTCGTCGATCCGCGCCGACATGTCGTTGTAATCGCGGAACACCACCGCCCGCCCCGTGTGCTTGAGCAGGCTCGCTTCAGCCGCGGTCGGCTTGATCACCGCGCCGTCGGGCGCGAGGTTGCCGCGCAGCACCGCCAGACCGCCGCTCGCCGAGACCGGGTTGGCGCGGCGGCGGATCACGTCGTCGTTGTAGATCTTCGCGCCGGCGATGTTCTCGCCGATCGTCCTGCCGTTCACCGTCGCGCATTCGCCGCGCAGAAGCCCGCCGAGCTCGGCCAGCAGCGCGCGCAGGCCGCCCGCATAATAGAAGTCCTCCATCAGGTACTTGTCGCCTGCCGGGCGAATATTGGCGAGGACCGGCGTCTTGCGGGCAAGCTGGTCGAAGCGGTCGAGCGAGAGCGCGACCCCGGCGCGGCCAGCCATCGCGATGAGGTGAATGATAGCGTTGGTCGAGCCCGACAGCGCGTGAATGACCGTGATCGCGTTGTCGAACGACGCGCTGGTCAACAGGTCGGAGGGCTTGAGATCCTCCCACACCATCTCGACGATGCGCCGGCCGCTCGCGGTCGCCATGCGCGCGTGGTTGGCGTCGGCCGCGGGAATGGAGGCCGCCCCGGAAAGCGTGAGACCCAGCGTCTCCGCCACCGAGGTCATGGTCGAGGCCGTGCCCATGGTCATGCAATGGCCGTACGAGCGGGCGATGCCCTCCTCCACTTCCTGCCAGTCCTTATCGCCGATCGTTCCCGCGCGCAGCTCCGCCCAGTACTTCCACGAATCGCTGCCCGAGCCGAGCGGCTCGCCGTGCCAGTTGCCGCGCAGCATCGGGCCGGCCGGCAGGTAGATCGAAGGCAGGTTCATGCTGAGCGCGCCCATGATCAGCGCAGGCGTGGTCTTGTCGCAGCCGCCCATCAACACCGCGCCATCGACGGGATACGAGCGCAGCAGCTCCTCGGTCTCCATCGCGAGCAGGTTGCGGTAGAGCATGGTCGAGGGTTTCTGGAACGGCTCGGCGAGCGAGATCGCCGGCATCTCCAGCGGGAAGCCGCCGGCCTGCCACACGCCGCGCTTCACTTCCTCCGCGCGCATGCGAAAGTGCGCATGGCAGGGATTCACGTCGCTCCAGGTATTGATGATCGCGATCACCGGCTTGCCGGCGAAATCCTCGCGCGCATAACCCATCTGCAGCGTGCGCGAGCGGTGGCCGAACGCGCGCAGGTCCTTCGCGCCGAACCAGCGGTGGCTGCGCAGTTCATGCGGCTGCTTGCGGGCACGCGCCATGCGGTTAATTTTCTCCGGGAGTTCAAGGCGTCGGATGCCGTGCGCATCCGGGTTTGTGCATCGATTATGCAATAGCGGTCAGCGCGGCTGCAACGCCAGGAGATCCCATACCGATCATTGCCGACAGTATCCACCGCAAGCCATCAAACTGCTCGCCAGATTAGGCCGCGCAATGCCGGCCTACTGCGAGCATGAGACTCGCGGCTAGAACGATATGGAACCCAGGCGCCAAATGACAAATGTTACAGCCAACAAAAAACCCCGACACGGCTCCCGTGGGAGCCCGTGCCGAGGTTGTCTGCGACGACCGGAGTTCCGCTCCGGCCCGACTCCGCTTGTGTCCGGCCGTTAACTCGGGCTCGGTGGCGGCGGTGGCGGCGGCGGCGGTGGCGGCGGCGGCGGTGGCGGC
>JBFKNN010000221.1:0-4398 GCA_041629335.1 Burkholderiales bacterium
CCCCTGGCCGGGCTTGAGATGCGGCGCGGCGAGCTTTTGGGCGGCCATCTCGACCATCAGCGTCATCGACGGCGTGGAAAAGACCTTGTAGTCCCCGCGCGTGGTGCACAGCTTGTCGGTCACCTCCCACTCGAGCACGTCCTTCATCCCGATCTTGAGCGTATCCATAGCGCGTGAGTCCCTTCCCGGTTTCCGTGCAGGCCACCATTGTAGTTGAAAGTCAGCCCCCGAAACGGCAGCCGGCCACCCTCGGGTGGCCGGCGTGGCCGCGCAATTCGCCGGGATCGCCGGCGGAAAGAAGATTATTTTTTCGCTTGCCGTTTCGCGGCGCGCTCTTCCTCGCGCTGCACGGTCTGCTTGTCGTGCTTCTCGCGGTAGATCTTCCTGCTCTGCTGGTCCTGCGCGTGCTCGATGCGGGCACGCTCTTTCACCGTCACCTTGCCGTCGGAAACCGCCTTGTCCTCGATCTTCTGCACGTGCGCCTGGCCGCGTTCCAGTTTCTTCGCTTCCTTGGCGGTGAGCTGGCCCGACTGCACGCCCTGGTCGATGCGCTTGTCCTGCAGCTCCTGGCGCTTGTCGATGCGCGGCGTGGATTGCGTCTGCGCGAGCGCGATGCCCGGAAGGGCGGCCATCACCACGATTGCGACTGTCGATCTGAGCTTCATCTCGGCTTCTCCTGTGCTTGCTGGTATGGGTAAATGCCCACGAGCATAGTAACGCCGAGGCGGCGCCGGAGTTATCACCCGGCGGTAAGAAAGTGTAAGGACTTGTAATCCGCGTCGATCCGGAATTCCTGCCATGACACAGGGATAGCGCGCCCGCGTGACAAAGTTGGCAGTCGCGAAAGGGCTACCAGCACGAGCGCAGCAGCGCGAACAGCGCTTCGCGCTCGCGCGTGAACTCGCGCTTCGGATCAGCGTTGAAGTTCTTGAGTGCGTGCGCGAGGATCCGCTCCGCGCTCTCCGGCGGAATGCCGAGCTCACCCACCCGCGTAGGCATTCCGATGCCGCGGAAGGTGGCGTCCAGCGCATCCGCCGCCAGCTGCGGCGCGCCCTCGGCAGGTTGCGCATCCTCCCACACGTCGAGCGCCTGCGCGATGCGCACCATCTCGGGCAGGTTGCGGCCGCCGAGAGCGCGCATCACGGTGCCGGTCAGCGCACTGTTTGCTTCGCCCTGGCCGACCTCTGGGTGGATATTGAACAGCGCGGTGGCGAACGCGTAGGTTACGCGTCCGACCCAGTGCTTCGCGAACATCGATCCGCCGTCGTCGGCCTCGCGGTTCTGCAGAAGGGCGGCGGCGCAGAGCTCGAGGCGCGGCTGGGGATTCTGAGGATCGGTCACTTTTGCCAGCGCGTGGCGCGCCAGCCGGAACGCCTGCAGCCGGTCGCCCTCGACCAGCGGATTCATGCCGCCCGCGCCGAGATTCATCACCGCGCGCCAGAACACCGACACCGCGGTGGTGCGCGCGAGCGACAGCGGCGCGGTAAGCAGCGCGTCGGCGTCCCAGAAGATTGCCGCAGGGCGCGTCTTCGGATCGAAGAACTCGAGCCGGTGGTCCGAGCCCTCGTCCTTGGCGCCGGACCCGCCGCGGTTCTGCGCGGTGGTCGGTGCGGTCAGCACATTGATGATCGGCAGCTTCGGCGCGTCGAGCCGCGGGCTTACGGCCGGCGCGTTCTCCGGGTACTGGGTCACGAGCTCCGCCACCGGGCGCGTCTCGGCGAGCAGAATGACGACGATGCGGGTGGCCTGGATCACGCTGCCGGCGCCCACTGCAATCACCAGATCGGCCATGGTCTCGCGCACCGCGTCGCGCGCGCGCAGGATCGAGTTGAGCGTCGAGTCCTTGTCGATTTCGTCGAACACCCCCGCGCACTGCTGCCCGAGGATCGTGCGAATGCGCGCAACGAGCGGCGTGCGCCGCGACACCGTGCGCCCGCATACGATGAATGCGCGGCGCGCGCCCTGGCGCTTGAGCTCCGCGGGGAGCTTCTCGAGCGCATCCTTGCCGCTGTAGAGACGAAGCGGATAGCCGACGGCGCGGAACTCGTACGAATACATTCTGCCTATCCCCCGCGAGTGTGCACAAAACGCTCGTACGTCTGCAGCGCGGCCAGCGCGTGGCCGGCGTTGACCATTTCATCGTAGACCGGGATGCCGAGCGCCCCGGCCTTGGCGCGGAACTCGCGCTTGCGCTCCTCCAGCGCCGGCTCGCCGTCGGAGCGCAGCACCAGCACGAAGTGCGCCTGCCCCGGGTAGTGCGACTGGATGCGCAGCGCCGCCTGCACCAGGTTGTCGAGCACCTCGGGCTTGGTGCGGCCGACGAATGCGGACATGTTGAGATGCATGACCAGCGCCTCAGGCTTGCCGCTGCCGTAAATGATGTCGAGAATCTTCTCGGCCACCCGGCCCTCCTCCTGCTGCAGCGTGCCGACCGGACAGTCGACCGGGTTGGTGATGCTGGTGCCCGGCGGAAGGTTCAGCGCGGCGAGCGCCGCCGTGGTCCGTTTCTCGAACGGTACGACGTCCAGCCCGAGTCGGGCGAAGAAATCGGTCGCCAGCACGCTGGTGCCGCCGCCGTTGCCGAACAGCACCACGCGCTCGGTCGGATGCTGCGGCTGCGGTGCGAGCGTCTGGAACGCAAGCAGCACGTCGATGAACTCATCGAGCGTGTCGACCATGATGCAGCCGGTCTGGCGCGACAGTGCGACCCAAACCCGGTCGTCGCCCGCGAGCGAGCCGGTGTGCGACGCCGCCGCGGCAAGGCCCTGCCGCGTGCGGCCGCCCTTGAGGATCACCACGGGCTTGCGCCCTTTCGCTTCGCGCAGGATCTCGAACAGCCGCCGCCCGTCCTGGGCGGTCTCGATGTACATGCCGATGACGCGCGTCTCGGGATCGGCGAAGTAGAACTCGGCAATATCGCTCGGCGTGATGTCGGCGCAGTTGCCGACCGTGAGCAGGCCCGAGAATCTCAATCCGCGGTTCATGCCGCGGCGGATGATGTCGGTGCCAAGGCCGCCGGACTGCGAGATGATCCCCACGGGACCGATCTCCTTCGGCCCGATCTCGGTAAAGGTGACGCGCCCGCGCGGCGTGTACAGGCCGAGGCAGTTGGGGCCGATCAGCCGCATCCCGCCCTCGCGCGCGGCGGCGGCGAGCGCGCTCTGCAGGTCCTTGCCTTCGTCGACTTCGCCGAAGCCGCTCGAGATCACCTGCGCGTAGCGTACGTGACCCTTGGCCGCGGCCAGCATGCCGGGAATCTGCGCGGCCGATACCGCGATATAGGCATAGTCGACCGGCTTCGGCGTGTCGGCGAGCGTGCGGTACGCCGGGAGCCCGTCGATCATCTCGGCCGAAGGATGGATCGGATAGATGTCGCCGGTGTAGCCGAACTCGCGGATGCGCCGGATGAACACGTTGGGCAACGCCGTGCCTTTGGTCGAGGCGCCGATCACCGCCACCGTCCGCGGCGAGAACAGCGGCGAGAATCGTTCGATGACTTTACGGTCGTCCATGACCCTCAGCTAAGTATGAAGCGCGCGTCGACCGCGACGGCGGTGGTCTCGGACACGATCAGCGGGTTGATATCCGCCTCCCGGATCTCGGCCGCATGCTGCACCAGCAGCCCGTTCTCGCCGCCAACCTTCAGCAGAACGTCGACGATCGCGTCCCGGGAAGCGGGTCTTCCGCCGCGGGCGCCCCTGAGGATCGCCGCGCCCTTCAATTCGTCGAGCATCTCCTGCGCGTCGAGCCGGGTGATCGGGCAGATTCGGAACGAGACGTCGGCCAGCACTTCGACGAAGATCCCGCCAAGACCCACCATCACCAGCGGGCCGAACTGCGGGTCGCGCAGGCCCCCGACCACGATTTCCTGCCCGGCCGGCGCCATTTCCTCGATCAGGTAGCCGTCGATCCTCGCGTCCTTGATCTTGGGCGAGGCCGCCATTGCGTCGATTGCAGCCTTTACTTCAGCGGCCGACATGAGATTGACTTTCACGCCGCCCGCGTCGCTCTTGTGCAGGATGTCGGGCGACATGATTTTCACCACCACGGGTGGCTTGATCTGCTTTAACGCGGCATCGACGCCATCGGCGCCGGTCACAATTACCGTCTTTGGCACCGCCACGCCGTAACCAGCGAGCAGCGCCTTGCCCGCCTGCTCGTCGAGCGCCGCGCGCTTGTGCTTTCTTGCCTCAGCGATCAGTTCGTTCGTTCTCACGTTAGATTCCAAAGAAACTATTCAGCCGCCAAGAACGCCAAGAGAAACAAACTAACACCCATACCATTCCATCCGCGAACCGCCCCGGCATACGGTGCGGCGTTATTCAGAGCGCATGGGAATAGCGGATATGAGTTTTGGTTTTCTCCGTGTCCTTGGTGTCCTTGGTGTCCTTGGCGTCC
>JBFKNN010000222.1:0-4285 GCA_041629335.1 Burkholderiales bacterium
GCCGCGAGATACGATCGTGTGCCGAGAAACACGTCGTTCCAGCCGTGGGTACGCCGGGTTGCCGGCGCCGCAGAATGGCGGGGGCCGCTGTACGGAGCGCGTGAATTCGCGTGGACGTGATTCACATGAAGGCGGGTCGGGCCGGTCAGCAAGTTGTCGTTTGTCTTCGTTGGCGTTCTCGGCGGCCTTGGCGGTTCAATGGGTTTTCCGTTTTTCACACTGGCCCGGTCAGTCTTCCACTGCCCGCGTCACCGCGCGCGTATTGCCGAAGCAGGGAACGTAAACAGAATGGGTGCCGGGTCCACCCGCGACGATGAAATGAACATCCTCCGGGTTCGGTGATATCGGCAGCAGCGTGTCGGCCGCGAGCTCGCCGAGCTCTTCCGTGCGCGAAGCGCGGGCTCGCTCCATCTCCTTGGCGGAGAGCCGCCCGGCGCGCATCTTCGAGCGCTCCCACAGCTCGCGCTTCACGTCGGCCCTGGTCCAGCCCGCGCGCTTGAAGATGTCGGCGTGCTCGGCACCGAGGATGAGCCACGGCTCGCCGCCGTGCACGTACTCGTTGCTCGGCGGGTGCATCATCGTCTCCGCGATCACCTGCGCGAGCTCGGCGGCGTCCTTGGCATGGGTATTCATGTTCATCGTGCCCTCGGTGCCAACCACCGTCACGGTGCTGTCGCCGCGCGCGAAGCCGCGCTCCACGTGCAAAGGCTCCCACGGGTTCGCTTCCTCGTTTTCGGCGCAGCAGAACGTGTACTTCGCCGGCTGCCCATGCGTGGCGCGGTCCATTTCGCCCGGCAGCGCGCCGCCGATATTCTGCAGAATCAGGCGCAGCGCGCGGCCGATCGTCGCGTTGGCCCACGCGCCCTGCCCGATACAGTTGAAAGTCGCGTTGATGCCCAGCCGCTTCGCGATCGGACCGTTGATGACAAGCCACACCGCGACCGGATTGGTGGTCGCCTGTATCCCCTGCAGATTGAACTGCGGATCGGCGACCGCCTCGGTCGCGGCGATCAGCACCGGCAGATATTCGGGCTCGCAGCCCGCGAGCACGGCGTTCACCGCGATGCGCTCGATGGTGGCCGCGCCGTAACCCGGCGCGATATCCGCCACCGCCTCTTGCCGCTTGCGCCGCGTCGCACGGAGCATGCGCTCCACTCGTTCGACAGTCGGCGGGATGATCGGGAGCCCGTCGCCCCAGCGCCGCTCGCGATAGAGCCGGTTGATGGCTTCGAGATCGTCGGGCGCTTCGACGGTCGCGGCACGCTCACCGCCGGGCGCGCTCATACCCGGGCTTCGCTAAGGAGACGAGCGATGTCCGCGGCGCACTGCTCGGCGATTTCACGCACCTCGTCGCGCGTGCGCGAGCCGAACGGATGCGGAATGATTGCGATCGGCAGCCGGGCGTTGCCGAGCGCGCGCGCCTGGGCGCGGCCGAGGGTCTCGAACGCGGTTGAGCAGACGGCCACCGCCGCTTTGCCGCGCTTCGTCACTTCAACACTGTCGTGGACACTCCACGACGCGCACGACCCTCAGTCGCCGGAGCCGGTTATTACGACATCGCATTCACCGGAGAGCGCCTCCACCACTTCGGGCTTCGCCGGAATCGACGCCGAGGTCTTGCGGCGCTTCACCACGCGCGCGACGCCGTGCTTGCCGGTCAGCATCTCGGCGAGATCGTCGACGAGGTGGTTGAAGTTCGGCTTGGCGTTGTCGATGAAGCCGACCACCGCGCCGGCGAGCGCGGCGCGCGCATTTTGCCCGGAAACCGTGTCACTGCGCGGCGCGGTCGGGTCGTAAAGCGTTACGGTTGCTGTCATGTGTGTTCCTGGAGCGTTACGAGCGCATGTCGAAAGCCATTTTAGCCGCCAAGGCCGCCAAGAGAAGCAGGACTATAGTTGCGTCGGCCCAGCGCGCACACGCCCACGTGAATCTAAGCGATGCATTCCTGGCCAGCCCTCGCGCTGTCTTTTCGAACCAGCGCCCCGGTAGGGTCGAAGCTCGATCCATATTCAGCTCATTTGAATTTCTTGGCGTGCTTGGCGGCCTTGGCGGTTAAATTCGATTTTGATCTTAACGCCTCAAGGCGTCTTCGGGTCGATCGGCGTGAGCCGCGCGACGTCGAACAGGCTCTCCATGTACGCCGCCGCCGAGAACAGCGCCGCCTCCCCGCGGGGGCGTCCGATCACCTGCAACCCGATCGGCAGCCCGCTCTTCGTGAAGCCGAACGGCATCGCCATCACCGGGCACGCCGTCACTGTCACCGCGCAGGTGAGAATGAGCCAGCCCATGTAGCCCTCGAACTTGACGCCGTCGAGCGACTCGGGATAACGCACGTTGACATCGAACGGCGGCAGCAGCACCGACGGGCAGACGAGGAAGTCGTACTTGTCGAAGAAGCGCGCCACCCGCCGTACGATCTCGCCCTGGGCGATCTCCGCGGCCACGACGTCCTCGAGCTTGAGGCTGAGTCCATATTCAGTATTCTCGACCACCTCCGGCTTCAGCAAGTCGCGGTGCTTGGCGAGGAGCGGCGCGATGCGGGCGATGTAGACCGCGCCGCGCAGCACGAGAAAGTTCCTGGCGGCGCCGGCGAGGTCCGGGTGCGCTTCTTCCACGGCGACACCGTCGTCCGCGAGCTTCTCGGCCGCAGCCTTGACCGCCGTCCGCACTTCCCGGTCGACCACTGGCGCAACGCCGAGGTCGGCGCTCACTGCCACACGTGCCGGGCGCTGCGGATGGGCCGCCGCGGTGGAAAAGCTCGGATGCGGCCCGACCTGCGAGAGCGGGTCGAGCGGATGGAATCCCGCCTCCGCGTCGAACATCAGCGCCGTGTCCGCGACGTTGCGCGCCATCGGCCCTTCGACCGACAGCGGATTGAACGGCTGCTTCTGGGTGCGCGGCACCATGCCGGGGCTCGGCCTCAAGCCCGTCACCGAGCAGAAGCTCGCCGGGGTACGGATGCTGCCGCCGAAATCGCCGCCGGTAGCGAGCCATACCTGCCCCGCAGCGAGCGCGGCAGCGGCTCCGCCCGAGGAACCGCTCGAAGTCATGCGTGTGTCCCACGGGTTGAGCGTCGCGCCAAAGACGTCGTTGAAGGTGTTGCCGCCGGCGGCGAACTCGGGAAGATTGGTCTTGCCGATGACCACCGCGCCGTTCGCCTCCAGCCGCTGCACCACGAGGTCGGAGGCGGGCGCGATCCGGTCGGCGTAGACGCGCGAGCCGGATGTGCAGCGCACCCCCTCGACGTCGCGGCGCTGATCGTCACCATCCCCCCCACCCCGAAACTCGAATCCGCAGTGCCATCGGGGTGGTACCGGGCCAGAGCCATCGAACTGCGAAAGGTCTGCAGATCCTGCGTGACACCGGCGAGGAGAATCCTGCCGTCGGCCTGGCAGGCGATGGCGATGTCAAAGGCCGCATCGATGGCGGGCTCCAGGAACGTCGTCGTGACCTTCCCGCCGTCGCCGAACGTCGGATCGAGGTCGCCGGGACCGGCCGCGCAGTACGAGACGAGGGACGCGGGCGGAACCAGCGACAGGACGAGGACTCCAGGGCCGGCAGCCTGCAGGTGAACCTGGTTTGGGGAGATATGGGTCACCTCCGCCGGTCGGAGGGCATCCCCGATAGAATCCTTTCCAGTCTGGACCCATGCCCTGGGACGGGCTGAAGAGTTCTCATAGATCAGGGTACCGCCAATCCTGGACTGGAGAGCAAGGCCCTCGGCATCGAGATCGAATTCAGAAAGCACATACCGTACATTCAACCAGCCCAGGCGTTCGGGGGCCGGGGCAAACAGAGCATTATCGCCTGCCGGGTCGCCCCTGGCAAAAGGGGGGATTGTCACTGAGTACCCGGTGACAGGCACACCCGTCGCGGCGGTCATAAAATCAGCGTACGCCCAGAGCTGCAGAGGGTCCACACCATCTGCCAGCTCCAGACCGGCGGCCGCGCCGGTCTGCTGGGGCATGCTGTAGGAGGGGGAATATACCCGGAATAGCCCTCCCTGATCGGCCAGGTAGGCAGCCACATCTGCGCCCTCGGACAACACCTGGCTGGCAGGCCTCGGCGCGAGGAGGGTACGGTTGACCACCGCCCAATCCAGAATACAAAACCCATAAACCACCATGATCCAGAATTGGCCGGGGACCTTACGGTGGATACCGGCCGAGATCCAAATAAAGGCTGCTCCGACCGCTATCGACCCCCAAATGAAGTTACTTGGCAGAGTACCTGTGACAGCCCATACACTCACGGAGAGAGCTGCCGCGAACCCGGCAAGCGCAAC
>JBFKNN010000223.1:0-4252 GCA_041629335.1 Burkholderiales bacterium
CCGGGCGCCGCATGGCGCGCGATGAATCCGGCGAGTACTGCGCTGGCGTCGCGATCGTACAGCACGTCGCTGCCGATGATCAGGTCGAATTCCCCGTCGAGCGCCGCAACGCCGTCGTAATCGCCCGGCGGCTGCGGCGAACTCCAGTGGCCGTGCCGGTACTTCATCGGCGCGAGGCCATTCAGCCGGAGGTTCTCGACGAGGAAACTCTGCACCAGCGGGTGACAATCGCTCGAAGTGACATCGGCGCCGCGGCGATGGCCGACCAGGCTCGGCACGGCGAGGCCGCAGCCGATTTCCAGAATGCGTTCGCCAGGACGCACGGGTCGCGCCGCCAGGCGCGCCGCCAGGAATTCAGCGGACGGCCACAACAGGCCGAACAGCGGCCACGCGCCGGATGAGATGCCCATGCGTTGCGCTTCACCGAGCGGATCGGAAAACTGCTGGCGATCGAGCAGAGAGCGAATGATCAGGTCATCGGCGCCCGCGATGGCGATGCGCTGTTGCTTGACCTGGTAGCCGGTGGCCGGGTGGGTATCCAGTCGTTGTCAGATACATCTGGGCATGGACTGGGCCGGGATTATGCGCCAAGCGGCATGCGCAGTCTACGCCCGCGCAGCACCCGCATAAGAGGACACATTCGATGGCTCCGCCATTGCGGGGACGCGGCAAGGGGCGGGCCGACCGTTAACGCGCGACCCGAACCTCGAGTAAACTCGGGGCACCCGTCGACTCCGGAGGAAATCATGCTGCGCATCTACGGCTCCGCCAAATCCCGCACCGTGCGCGTGTTGTGGATGGTGGGCGAGCTGGGAATCCCGTACGAGCAGAAGGATTGGCTGCCGCGGGCGCCGGAAACCCGCACTCCCGAATTCTACGAGATCAACCCCAATTACCGCGTGCCGGCGATCGACGACGACGGCTTCGTGCTCTACGAGTCGATGGCGATCAACCTGTATCTCGCGAAGAAGCACAAGAGCGCGCTCTACCCCGCCGACCCGAAGCACGAGGCGCTGGCGTGGCAGTGGAGCCTGTGGGAGACCGACCGGCTCGACCGGCAGATCGTCAATTACTGCCGGCATACGAAGGACCTGCCCGAAGCCGAGCGCAAGCCCGAGGTCGCCGCGGAGATGTGGAAGGAGGTCGTGGCCTCGTTCGACGTGCTGGAGCACGCGCTCGGCAAGTCCGAGTGGCTCGCCGGCCCGGCGTTCTCGGTCGCCGATCTCAACGTCGCCTCCGCGCTCTATCGCGCGCACACGCTCGACCTCGGCAAGTGGCCGCACTTCGAGGCGTGGTTCAGGCGCTGCTGGGCGCGCCCGGCGGCGAAGAAGGCGCGCGCGATGCGCGAGTAGCAGGCCCGGTCTGGTCAGCGACGGTTGGCCGTCTCCGGCCGCTGCCGCCACGAATCAAGGGGACAGGACGTGTCGGTTTCCGGAACGCGCATGGGCGCTCTACGGCATCGGCGGCGAGAGCCGGTACCACGCCGCCTTCGCCCTGCTGAACCGGTCGTGGCCAACGTCGCAGGACAGATTCTCCCCGGCGCGGATCGGCTGGTTCGGCACCGAATCATCGAGCCACAGTTCGCACAGACGCGTAATCAGCTCGATCTGGTCCTGCCCGAGCGCATCCAGATCCATTTCGACCAGCGTTTCGAACTGCTCCTCCGACAGACCGTCGGGCAGCCGCCATGCGGCGCCGTCCCAGATCGGCTGCATGGCCGGATTCATCCGCACCAGCGAGATCTCGTCGCCCGCTTGCGGCAGCGGCTGGTCAAGCGCGACGTAAGCGTGAAACGTCGCGGCATCCGGCGGGTCCGCCAGGATGGTGGCGACCGCCTTCTTGATGTCGGCGACGATCCAGCTGGGTTTTCGCGCCCGCGCCAGGGGCGGGCGGACATCGCCGTCCTCGACCGGCAGCATCGTGCTGCCCGTGCCTATGCTCAGCACCTGGATGCAGTCCCGCGACTGCCGGTTCGCCAGCGCCTCGATCACCGCGGCGAAAACCGGATTGTTGAGCCCGGACAAGCCGCCGTCCCAGTAACGCTTGTGGTCGCCGATGACCGCCGGCCTGTTGAAGTAATTGATCGGCGCATTGCTCGAGGTGTGCACCGCGTTGCCCAGCGTGACGCGCGAAGAGCTCGGCGGCGGGCTGCCGGCGAGACTTGCGGCATTCGACCGGAAGTAGACGGCACGCTCCCGGTCGTAATCGAACGCCGTGATCAGGAAATGGGTGTTTGCGAGGCCGCACCACGCAGGCAGGTCGACGAGCGGCTGCTCGAGCGCCCCGTTGCGATTCAGAATTGCCCTCAGCCCATCGAGCTTTTTCGAGGTCCGGTAGCGCGGTCCCAGCTTGATGGCGCGGGTAAAAAACGCGTACCACGTCTCCTCGAAGAAGCGACGCCGGTTGGCCTCGCTGTTGAATAGATCGAAAATCTGGTCCGGTGTGAAATCGCAGGCGAGCGCCGCGGTGACGATCGAGCCGCCGGAATTGCCCGCGACCAGATTGAACGCCTGCAGAATCTCCCGCCCGGTCCTGCCGGGGAACAAATTGCCAAGCGCTTTCGCCTGGATCAATGACCAGGGTCCCCCGCCGTCCAGCGACAATATCCGGTATGGTTGCATTTCTCCCCCCTTTGTCGTGTCCAAGGGACGATTGCCGGCGCGGCTGTTCATCGCGAACCGATCACGTCACGCCACAATCGGCCCCGCTCGAAACGCACTACACAACGTCATGCGGGGACGGAGTCCCGATTCCTCTGCTTGATGCGCTTCACCAGGAAGAACCAGGGCGCCGTCACCCCGAAGAAAAGACCAGCGGCTGCGCTAGTCGAGCTTCATCTCCCTGATCACCGGCGTGAACTGCTTCATCTGCTGACGCACGATCGCCGTCTGCTCCTGCGGCGAGGAGCCCACCGGCTCGGCGCCGAGGTCGGTGAACCGCTTCTGCAGGTCAGGATGGCGCACCGCGGCCGCCGTCTCGCGCGCGAGCTTCTCGATCACCGCGCGCGGCGTCTTGGCCGGAGCCAGCAGGCCGTTCCAGCCTTCGAATTCCAGCGACGCAAAGCCCTGCTCGCGCACGGTGGGCACGTCCGGCAGCGCGGCGATGCGCTTCGAGCCATTGGTCGCGAGCGCCTTCAGCTGCCCGAGGCGGATCTCCGCAAGCGATGTGGAAAGCTGGTCGCCGCCGACCTGAATGCGGCCGGAGAGCAGCTCCACCTTGAGTGGCGCCGCGCCCTTGTAGGCGATGTGCGCCATATCGACCTTCGCGTCGCGCTTGAACGTCTCGCCGATGACGTGCATCACCGAGCCGGGGCCGGTCGAGCCGTAGTTGTACTGCAGCTTCTTGTTCTGCAGCAACGCGCCCAGCTCCTGCAGGTTCCGTGCCGCCACGCTCGGGTGCGCGGTGATCACAAACGGCACGTAGACCGCGATCGAGACGCCAGTGAAGGCAGTCTCGGCGTCGAACGGCGAGCGCTTCGCCAGCGTCTGCGCGACCGACGACAGCGGAAAAGTGATATTGGCCATGAGCAGCGTATAGCCGTCGGGCGAGGCCTTCGCCACGATGTCGGCGCCGAGCGCGCCGCCCGCGCCGCCGCGGTTGTCCACCACCACCGACTGCTTCATGGACTCACTGAAGCGCTGCGCGACGAGACGCGCAACGACATCGGTGGTGCCGCCCGGCGGGAACGGCACGACGATGCGGATCGGCTTGTTCGGGAAATTCTGCGCCAGAACCGGGGCGCAGGTTAATGCGGGCACAGCCAGTACCGCGGCAAGCAGGAGCCGTTTCGTTGCACCCATGACCACCTCCACTTGTTGTTGGTCCTGCCACCCTTTTCAGGTCTCCCGGCAGGCGTGGCGCAATCATACTGCTGAAGCTCGTACCGCGGGTGGCGAATCGAAAACGGGTGCCCCGCTCACCCGCCATGGCTCGCGCCGTTAGTCCCAGCCGTAAAACTTGCGCACGGTCTGGTCGGCCACCCGCTGCAGGAAGCCGGCGGTCTCCCTGTCGATCTTGCCGTAATAGTCGTACGAATTGCCGACCGGCGACTTGCCGTAGAGACTGGCATACACGACGCAGGCGGCAAGGTAGGTGCCGATGAGATCGGGATGGCTGCCATCGTAGCTCTTGTGCAGCTGCATGTCCGGCCGCTGGCGATAAGCCTCCTCGAACGCCAGCCCCACGGGAATGACGTAGGCGCCCACTTCGTTGCCCGCCGACACGTAGAGGCTCTCGATGTCGCGAATCATGC
>JBFKNN010000224.1:0-4156 GCA_041629335.1 Burkholderiales bacterium
CACCAGCCTGCGCTTGTCGACGCGATCGCCGAGCGGGACGAGAAACAGGATGCCCACCAGCATGCCCCCGAAAGAGCACGTCGGTATCCAGCCTGTTGCGGCGGCGTCCGCCTGAAACTCCGCGGCGATCGCCGCCAGCATTGGGGTCTGATAGTGGATGCCGCCCGCCACGATGAAAGCGGAGACGACCAGCAACGCGATAAGGCTGCGATGCTCGTCCGCGGACGCAGGCAGGTTGGGCAAGGGTTTTCCTGGCGCTTTACTTAAGGCGAAAGGAGGAAGCAGGAAGGAAAGGCGCGAGAAGCCGGGAGCGGTGACGCCTCTCAACCATCAGTGACCCCCGAGGGCGCGGCGACATCATGCTGCTGCGTCTGACGTGCGCCGGACATCGCCCTAGCGCGCGGTCCAGCCGCCGTCGATCGTCAGGCTCGCGCCGGTGATCAGCGCCGCGGCGGGCGAGGCGAGAAACACGATCGCGCCCATGATGTCTTCGATTTCGCCCAGGCGGCCCAGCGGAATGCTCGCCAGCGCGTCGTCGCGGAACGCTTTGTTCTCGAAGAACGGCTTGGTCATGGGGGTGACGATGAACGTCGGCCCGATCGCGTTGACGCGTATGCGGTGCGGCGCCAGCTCGACCGCCATCGCTTTCACCAGGCCCTCGACCGCGTGCTTGGTCATGCAATAGACGGTGCGGTTGGCCGCGCCCACATGCCCCATCTGCGAAGACATCTGGATGATGGCGCCGCCGCGGCCGCCCGCGATCATGCGCCGCGCCACCGCCTGGCCGACGAGAAATGCCGACCGGACGTTGATATTCAGGATGCGGTCAAGCCGCTCCTCCGTCACCTCCACGAAGGGCTCCGGCATGTTGCCGCCCGCGTTGTTGACGAGGATGTCGACGCGCGGCAGCGCCTCGATTCGTTCCGTGATCTGACGCGCGTCCAGAATGTCGCACACGAGCGGCTGCGCCTTGCCGCCGCGCGCCCGGATTTCCGCCGCCAGCGTGTCGAGCTCGGATTGCGTTCTGCTCACCAGCACCACTTCGGCGCCGGCGTCGGCCAGAGCCAGGGCGCAGCCGCGGCCGAGCCCGCGCCCCGCGCCGGTGACCACGCCGACCTGTCCATCGAGCCGCATCGACGGGGTGCGCAGCGCAGCGGTTTGCGTATCGGCCATGGTCTTCCCCTGAAAATGACGACGCGCCGTCAGGCGTTACTGCGGCGCGGTGGGATTTATTATATTATGGCCGCACGGCATCCGGATGGTAAACATCATCCCCCCGATGCCGATTCGCAGCATACAATCCGCGCCACGCCGCACCGCTCGATTCGTGACGCGCCGGCGCATGATCCGCAGATCTTCGTAAGGAACACCGACCATGGCGCAGTCCAGGAAAAAATATTCCAAGCAGGATGTGCTCGACACCGCGAAACGCTGCTCGAACTGGGGCCGCTGGGGTCCGAATGACGAGCTCGGCGTGCTGAACTTCATTACGCCCGAGGACATCGCGAACGCCGCCAAGCTCGTGCGCCGCGGCAAGGTTTTCGCGCTGGGGCTGGCGCTCGACGAGAAGGGTCCGCAGCGTGGGCTGTTCGGCGGGCGCTGGAATCCGCTGCACCAGATGCTCGCCACTGGCACCGACGCCGTCGCGGGCGTGCAGGACGCCACGGTGGGCCTGCGCTACGCCGACGATGCGATCAACCTGCCGACCCAGTGCGGGACGCAGTGGGACGCACTCGCGCACGTCTTCCTCGAGGACAAGATGTGGAACGGCTACCCGGCCACGCTGGTCGATTCGCGCGGCGCGAAAAAGTGCGGCATCGAGCATTTCCGCGACAAGATGGTCGGCCGCGGCGTGCTGCTCGATGTCGCGCGCTACAAGAACGTGCCGCGGCTCGACGATGGCTACCCGGTCACGATCGACGATCTGGAGAAGACCGCCGCCAAGCAGAAGGTCGAGGTGCGGCGCGGCGATTTCGTGATCGTGCGCACCGGCCAGATGGAGGATTGCCTGCAGCGGGGCGAGTGGGGCGGGTACGCGGGCGGCGATGCGCCGGGGCTCGCGTTCGAGACCTGCGACTGGATCTACAAGAAAGAGATCGCCGCCATCTGCTCGGACACCTGGGGCATCGAGGTGCGGCCGAACGAGTGCGCACCCGAGGTCAATCAGCCGTTTCACTGGGTCACCATCCCGTCAATCGGCATCGTGCACGGCGAGATCATGTATCTGAAAGAGCTGGCCGACGACTGCGCGGCCGACGGCCGCTATGAGTTCTTCTTCAGCGCGCCGCCGCTCAACATCACGCTGGGCACCGGCTCCCCGATCAACCCGAACGCGATTAAATGATCATGGCACGCTATCTCAAGCAGGGCATTTCCGTGGCCGACGCCGAGGCTGCCGATCTCAAGGTGCGGCAGACCGTCGAGGGCATACTCGCCGACGTCGCCAAGCGCGGGGACGCGGCGGTGCGCGAGCTCTCGCAGCGGTTCGACAAGTGGTCGCCGTCCGCCTTTCGTCTCAGCCCGGATCAGATCGGCGCCATCGTGGCGAAGGTTCCGAACGAGACTATCGAGGACATCACGTTCGCGCAGAAGCAGATCCGCGATTTCGCCAAGGCGCAGCGCGCTGCGCTCCGCGACATCGAGGTCGAGACGCTGCCGGGCGTGATCCTCGGCCACAAGAACATCCCGGTGGCGAGCGTCGGCTGCTACGTGCCGGGCGGGCGCTACCCGATGGTCGCATCCGCGCACATGAGCATCGTCACCGCCAAGGTGGCCGGTGTGCCGCGCATCATTGCCTGCACGCCGCCCAACGAAGGCGAGCCGCATCCGGCCACCATCGCCGCGATGCATCTCGCCGGCGCGGACGAGATCCACGTGCTGGGCGGGGTGCAGGCGGTGGCCGCGATGGCGCTCGGCACCGAGACGATCGCGCCGGTCGACATGCTGGTCGGGCCCGGCAACGCGTATGTCGCCGAGGCGAAGCGCCAGCTCTACGGGCGTGTCGGCATCGATCTGTTCGCCGGCCCGACCGAGATCCTGGTGGTGGCCGACGAGACCGCGGACGTGGTGATGGTGGCCGTCGACCTGCTGGGGCAGGCCGAGCACGGCCCGACCTCGCCGGCGATCCTGATCACCACCTCGCGCAAGCTGGCGGAGGCGCTGCCGGGCGAGATCGAGCGTCAGCTCAAGGTGCTGCCGACCGCGGACGTGGCGGGGCAGGCGTGGCGCGATTACGGGCAGATCATCCTCGTCGACAGCCTCGAGGAGGCGGTCACCGAAGCCGACCGTTGCGCCGCGGAGCACGTCGAGATCCTCACGCGCGAGCCGCGCTATTTTCTGGAGCGCATGCGCAATTACGGCGCGATGTTCCTCGGTCCGGAAACCAACGTCGCCTACGGCGACAAGGTGATCGGCACCAACCACACGCTGCCGACCCAGGGCGCGGCGCGCTATACCGGCGGGCTGTGGGTCGGCAAGTTCCTCAAGACCGTCACCTACCAGGAGTGCACGCCCGAGGCGAGCGTCACGGTGGGCGACTATTGCTCGCGCCTGTGCGCGATCGAGCGGTTCTGGGGACACAAGGAGCAGGCCGACTTGCGGCTGCGCGTGTATGGCGGCCGGAAAGTGGGCCTGCACGGGCCGAAGTAGCTGCAGGCCGGGGAAGGGGCAAGGAGCAAGGCGGAAAGCGGAAGGAAGGCGGAAGGCGGAAGAAGATCGGGCCTGACCTCATTTAACTGGAGCGGTGCAGATAAACCGGGGGTCGGGAGAACTACTTGGCCTCCTTGACCGCCTCCTGATGGAGATGCACGTCGCGCTGCGGGAAGGGAATGGTGCAGCCGCCCCGCTCCAGCGCCTCCTTGCAGCGCTGGACGAGATCGAGCTTGGTTGCCCACCAGTCCGCGCGAGCCGTCCATACGCGAAAGAGGATATCGACCGAGCTGTCGCCCAACTTTTCCACTTTGATCAGCGGGGCCGGGTCCTTGAGGATGCGCGGCTCGTCCGCCGCAATCCGGTTGAGAATGGCGAGGGCCGCGTCGATGTCGTCGTCGTAGGCGATGCCGTAGGTCGCGTCGATGCGGCGCATGTCCTTGTCGGTCACCGACAGGTTGATGATGGTTTGGCCCCAGATCTTGGAATTCGGCAAAAAGGCGCTGGG
>JBFKNN010000225.1:0-4125 GCA_041629335.1 Burkholderiales bacterium
CAAGCGGCGGCGGCGTGAGCGCCGCGCGCGCCGGCGCATCCGCCAGCCAGTCGCGCCGCGCCTGCCCGTAGCGCACCAGCGCCGCGGCCGCATCCACCGCCGGCTCCGCACCGCGCAGCACCGCGATGCCGCGCGCGCGCAGCTCGCGCAGCGCCTGATCGGACGCCGCGACCCAGCACACGATGAGCGGTTTCACCGCGCGCGCCTTGATCTCCTCGAAGATGCCCACGAGCACGTCGACGTGGGCATCCATCAGTTGCAGCCACACGATTCCAATGTGCACCTGGGGATCGGCGAGCACGATGCGCACGCTCTCGCGCAGGAGCCCGGGTTCCGCAACGAACTGGCCGGTCACGTCGACCGGGTTGCCCGTGGCACCAAACCCCGGGATGACCGCCTGCAGCGCGCGCCGGGTCTCGTCCTGCAGCAGCGGAACCTTGAGCCCGAGCTCCTCGGCGCGGTCGGCCATCAGCACGCCGGCGCCGCCCGACTGCGTAATGATGCCAACCCCGTCGCCATCGGGCGGCAGGCAGTGCGCAAAGGCCTCGACGACGTCGAGCATATGCTCTTCGTTGCGCGCGCGAATGATGCACTGTCCGCGCACGGCACCGTCAAAGACGGCGTCGGCCCCGGCGAGCGATCCGGTGTGCGATGCCGCAGCGCGCGCGCCGGCACCGGTGCGCCCGACCTTGGTCAGTACCAGCGGCTTTCCAGCCTCCAGCGCGAACACGGCGAGCTCGCGCAATCCGGGCCCGTCGCGCAGCCCTTCGAGGTAGCCCGCGCCGACGCGGATGCGCGGGTCAGCCAACACCCCGCGCATCACCTCGACGAAATCGACATCGCCTTCGTTGCCGGTGTTGACGAAGTAGCCCAAGCCGAGACTGCGCCGCCTTGCAAGCGTGGCGATCGCGGTTCCGAAAGCGCCGGACTGGGTGACGAATGCGACCGGGCCTGGCGCAACGTCGCCCTCGGCATACTGCCCGAACGTGGCGATGACGCGGTCGAAGGCGTTGATCAGACCGAGGCAGTTCGGACCGCACAGCCGCACGCCCGCCGTCCGTGCGGCCGCAATCAGCTCCTGCTCGAGGCGCCGCCCCTCGGCACCGGTTTCGGCGAATCCGGAGCTGAACACCACCGCGGACTTGACGCCGCGCACGCCCAGATCGCGCACGGCGGCCGCGACCAGCGCCGCAGGCAGCGCGATCACCGCCAGATCGGCCGCTTCGGGCAGCGCGTCGATTGCGCCATAGCACGGCAATCCGCCGATGTTCGAATACTTCGGGTTCACCGGATAGATTTTTCCGCGGTATCCTTTTTCGAGCAGATACTTTAGCGTCCGGCCGTTCACCCTGGTGAAGTCGGCCGACGCGCCCAGTATCGCGATCGAGCGCGGGTTGAGCAACGAAGCCAAGTCGTTCATGATCGCCGGATATTACCGCGAGTTAAGCGACGGCCGCCGCGCCATGTCAGTGCCGCTAGCGGGCGCCCAGCCAGCGTTCGCCCTGCTCCAGCGCGATCAGGTCTGACAGGCGTTCGCGGCCCTTCTCCCGGGCGGCGGCCAGAACGATGAGCAGGAGCTCGGCTGTTGCAAGTGCGTCGGCCACGGCGTCGTGCCGCGCGTAGTTGTCGATGCCGTAAGCGGCGAGCCAGTCGTCCAGGCTGCCCGACCGCGGCACCGCTTCGGGCAGCAGCGCCGGCGCCAGCACCGCCAGATCGAGCCACTGGTTCTGCAGCGGGATGCCCAGAAACCGGTCCATTGCCCGCGAGATCATCACGCTGTCGAACGCCGCGTGATAGCCGACCAGCGTCGCCTTGCCGGCAAACGCGAGGAACTGTACAAGCGCCTGCGCCGGCTCGGCTCCGGAAATCTGCGTGGTGCCATCGATCTCGTGGATCAGAATGTTGCTGGTGTCGCTGGGCACCTCCTGGCGCAACACCACCTCGAAGCTCTGGCCCAGACGCACACGGCCAGCCTCAACCGCCACGGCGCCGACGGATATCAGACGGTCGCGGTACGGATTGAGTCCGCTGGTCTCGACATCCGCCACGACGAAACGAATCGTTGCGAGCGGCGTGCCGCGCTCCGGCGCGGCGGCTTGCCGGTAGGCCTTGACCGCCGCGCGCTGCGCTGTGTCGAGAACCGGCGGCCGCAGCAGGCGCGAGAGCCAGCTCATAGCTGGTAATCGAGCTTGAGCCGGTTTTGCAGCTGGCGCGCCTGGCGGAAGCATGCCTTCAGGATGCGCCGGTCAACTTCATTGAGCTCATTCGGATCGAGCTTGTTGTGGGCGCCCGCCTGCCCGGCCGCCGCCAGCTGCTGCCTCAGTCGCAGCATCTGGATGAAGAAGAACGCGTCCACCGCCGCGGCGATTTCCCCGGTTTTCACGTTGACGCGCGCGCCGCCATGGCGCAGCCGCTGCGCGGTGTTGGTATGCTCCGTGCCGGTCGCGAGGCTGATTACCCGCGCGGCATCGACAAACAGGCGCGCCCCGGATTTCTTCAAATCGACCGTGCCATCGTCTTCCACTGCGAAATCGCGCAGCAACCCGAGCGGCGGCTCGGTGCGCAGCGCCTGCTCTGCCAGCTGGCGCAAAAACCGCCCATTCACCGTGGTTTGCGCGAACAGCTTTTCGCGCAGGTCCGCGGCAAAGTCTTCCTCGCCGCAGATTGGACGGAAATCGAAGAATATCGACGCATTGAGCAGCGCCTCGGGATCGGTGTTCGCGATCCACGAGGCGAATTGCCGCTGCCATTCCGTCCGGCTCAGACACCACTGCGGATTGCCCGCCATGATGTTGCCGATGCACAACGGGAAGCCGCAGGCATCGAGCGCCCGGTTCACCGCCTGCGCAAACGGCAGCAGTCTCCGGCGCGTCGAATCGGGCGGGACGCCGGGGACATCGGCGAAAATCAGGCCGTTGTCCTGGTCCGTGCTGATGGTCTGCTCGAACCGGCCTTCGCTGCCGAACGCGAGCCAGCACCACTCGATGCCGTCGAGGTCATACTGTCGCGCCTCGAGCTCGATGATGCGCCGGGTAAGGGTGTCGTTGAGGGTCGAGATGATCAACGTCATCTGCTCCGACGCCACACCCTGCTCGAGCAGACTGCGGGTCAGCCGGCGAATGTCGCCCGCGAGTTTCTGCAGCGTCTCGGGGCTGCCCGCTTTGGCGACTTCACGGTTGATCTGCCGCATACTCACCCGCTGCAGCGCGAAGAGGTCCCGCTCCGCGACCACGCCGATTACCCGGCCTTCGTCCACGACGGGAAAGTGCCGCACACCGCGGTGCGCCATGGCGAATGCTGCTTCGAACGCACTTGCCTCGGCCGGGAGCGTGAACGGGTCGGGCGTCATGATCGATTCGATCGGGCGCGCGAGGTCGGTTTGCGCGAGCACCACGCGGTCAACCACGTCGTGCCGCGTCAGGATGCCCGCCGCGGTGCCAGCAGGCTCGAGCACGACAATTGAGCCCACCTTCGCCTGATGCATGGCGCGCAGCGCGTCACCGACCGACGTGTCGCGGCGGCAACTCACCAGTTCGCGCCGCATGAGCGAGCGCAGAGGCCGGCTCATCGCCTGCTGCTCGCCGACGGATCCCGATACCTGCATCTTGAACAGTCGGCGCGACTGCTTGAGCAGGCTCGCAAGATATCGGGTTGCGAACTCCTGGAATCGCCGACTCCGGTGCAACAGATCCCGAAAATCGCCTGGCGACAGCTCGAAGCAGAACGTGTCGGTCCCGGCGACGTACGTCGCGGTCACCGCGCGCTGCTCGAGCAACGCGCCGACCGAGAAGAATTCCCCCTGGCCGAGCGGATGCGGCGCCGGGTTGGTCAAAGCGCCGCTGTTGGCCGGAAGCAGATGGACCAGACCCCGCTTGATGATGAAGAACGCGCGCGGTTCACCCTGCTCCGGCGCGACAATGACGGTATCCTTGGGGTAATAGCCTACGGCGAGTCGCGACGCGAGGAACCCCAGCGCCGCGTCGTCCATCTCATCGAACGGCGGATGACGCTTGAGGAAGTCAATCGTGTTGCCGGCCAGCGAGTCGGCCGGCACAGCCGTGTTTCCGGTGTTCACCATGTCGTTGGCACGAGCCGCCCGGGGAAAGCGCCAGGGCGATACCAACG
>JBFKNN010000226.1:0-4041 GCA_041629335.1 Burkholderiales bacterium
GATGTCCTAGGCCTCTAGACGATGGGGACTAAAGGACTTAAAAATGGGGTCGGAGTCGATTTTCCCCGAGAGGCCCTCGCGCACGCGGCCAGAAAAACGACCCCGACCCCAATTTCTTGGTGGAGGTAAGCGGGATCGAACCGCTGACCCCCTGCTTGCAAAGCAGGTGCTCTCCCAGCTGAGCTATACCCCCACTGAAGGGGTCGAATTATACCGGCCGTTCCCGGGGCTGTAAAGAAATCGCTTACCCCGGAAAGCCTTGTAACTGCTTGTCAAAGCGAGCCAAAACCTCATCGCGGCCGATCAGCTCGAGGACCGCATCGACCGACGGCGTCTGCGCCTCGCCGGTGACTATCACCCTGAGGGGCATGGCGATCTTCGGGAACTTGAGCTTGTGCTGCGCGACCACCGCCTTCAGCGTGTCGGAGATCTTCTCGCGCGTCCAATCCGTTTGCGCGAGCCTCGCGCGCAGGTCCGCTAGCGCCGGCCGGATTTCCGCGGTGTAATGCTGGCGCTTCAAGTCTTCCGCGGGCTCGAGCGCCCGGTAGAAATAGACCGCCGCGTCCGCCAGCTCCTCGATCGTCGTCACGCGCTCCTTCAGGAGCGCAACGATCTTCTCTGCCGGGGGACCGCCGGCGGGATCGCAGCCGTCGGCGACCAGGAACGGCGCCATCAACTCGGCGAGCCGGCCATCCGCGGCCTCCTTCAGGTACTGCTGGTTCAGCCACGCGAGCTTGCCCGGATCGAAGCGCGCCGGCGACTTGCTGATGTGCGCAAGGTCGAACCACTCGACGAGCTGCCCGCTCGAGAACTTCTCGTCGTCGCCGTGCGACCACCCGAGCCGCGCAAGATAGTTGACCAGCGCCTCCGGCAGATAGCCGTCATCGTAATACTGCATTACGCTCACCGCGCCGTGGCGCTTCGAAAGACGCTCGCCGTCCGCGCCGAGGATCATCGGCACGTGCGCGAAGGCCGGCAGCTTCGCGCCGAGCGCGCGGTAGACGTTGATCTGGCGCGGCGTGTTGTTGACGTGGTCGTCGCCGCGGATGACGTGGGTGATCGCCATGTCGATGTCGTCGACCACCACGCCGAAGTTATAGGTCGGAATGCCGTCGCCGCGCAGCAGAACAACATCGTCGAGCTCGGCATTCGCCACCGTGATCGGCCCCTTGACGAGATCATTGAAGGTGACCTCGCCCGTGTCGGGATTGCGAAAGCGCACCACCGGCTTGATCCCCGGCGACGGCGTAAGGCCGAGGCGCTTCGCGTTCTCCGGCCGCCAGCGGCCATCGTAGCGCGGCTTCTCGCCCTTCGCGCGCTGCGCCTCGCGCAGCTGATCGAGCTCCTCGCGGCTGGCGTAGCAATGGTACGCCTTGCCATCGCGCATCAGTTGCTCGGCGGCTTCGCGGTAGCGCGCGAGCCGCTCCATCTGGTAGTACGGCCCCTCGTAATCGAGGCCGAGCCACTGCATGGCGTCGAGGATTGCCTGCACCGACTCCCGCGTCGAGCGCTCGCGGTCCGTGTCCTCGATGCGCAGGACGAACGTGCCGCCATGCTTTTTCGCGTAAGCCCAGCAAAAAAGCGCGGTGCGGGCGCCGCCGACATGCAGGTAGCCGGTGGGGCTGGGGGCGAAGCGGGTGCGGACCATGGGAACTCGTCGTTCGTGGCTCGTGGTTCGTGGCGCGTGAGTCGTTAATCGTAGGGTGCGGCTTTAGCGCACCACTTCGCCGCACCGTGCGGTTGTGCGTGGGGCGTCGGGCTGCGCCGGGTGCACGGTGGTGCGCTGAAGCTGCACCCTACAGCGGCACCCTACGACATCGTGGTGCGCTAAAGCTGCACCCTGCAGCAGCACCCCACAGCGGCAGCCCAGATGCGAAAAACGCGTATTTTACGCCAGAGCGCAACCCCGCGCTGCGTCACCCCCGCTAGGATTCGGGACCCATTTACGCGATGATAGCGGCACCGGACCCGGGACACTCGACATGACCGCCGCAATTTCATCCGCCGCGCTCGCAGCCGCAGTCGACGCGAGCCTGCCGCTCGCCGACACCCTGTTCAGGAGCATCGCGGCGGCCACCGCCGATGGCCCCGGAGTGAGCCGCGAGCCGTACGGCGCGGGCGAGCAGGCGGCGGTCGACCTGCTCACCACGGCGGCGCGCGAGCTGAAGCTCGACATCGGCACCGACCCGTTCGGCAATCTCTACATGACGCTGCCGGGGCGAGACCGGCAGGAGCCGGCATGGCTCGTCGGGTCGCACGTCGACTCGGTGCCGTGCGGCGGCAACTACGACGGGCTCGCCGGCGTGATCGCCGGGCTCACGGCGATCGCCGCGCTGCGGCACGCGGACGTCGTGCCGGCGCGCGACGTCACCGTGATGGGCATCCGCGCGGAGGAACTGTCGGCCTGGTACGGCGGGCAGCACGACGGGCATATCGGCAGCCGCGCCACGCTGGGCCAGCTGCCGGTGGCCGAACTCGATTCCGCAGTCAACAGCCGCACCGGTCGCACGCTCCGCGAGCACATGCGCGAGGCCGGGTTCGATCCCGGCACGGTGCGCCCCGGCAAACCCCATCTCGACCGTGCGCGCTTCCACGGCTATCTCGAGCTGCACATCGAGCAAGGCCCCATCCTGGAAAAGCGCGACGTCCCCGTCGGGGTGGTCACCGCGATCCGCGGCGCGGCGCGCGCCCGAAGCTGCCGCTGCATCGGCGAGTACACGCATTCGGGCGCCGTGCCGCACGAGTACCGGGCGGACGCGGTGATGGCGACGGTGGAATTGGTGCACGAGCTCGACCGCGACTGGGACCACTACCGCGCGGCCGGGCGCGACCTCGTGTTCACCGTGGGCAAGCTCTTCACCGACGCCAAGGTGCACGCGCTGACCAAGGTGCCGGGCGAAGCTCGGTTCACGATCGACTTCCGCAGCCAGGATCCGGCGGTTCTCGCGGACGTGAGCGCGCAGGCGCAGCGCCTCGCGCGGGAGATTGGCGCGCGCCGCAACGTCCGGTTCGAGTTGGGCGAGTTCTCGCTGCACCGTCCGGCCACGATGGACGCAACGCTGCGGCAGCGCCTTATCCAAGGCTGCGGCGCGCTGAGCATCCAGTACATGGAAATCCCGAGCGGCGCGGGGCACGACGCGCAGGACTTCGCGCACGCCGGCTACCCGGCGGCGATGATCTTCGTGCGCAACGCGCACGGCAGCCACAATCCGGACGAGGCGATGGAGATGGCGGATTTCGCGCTGGGAACCCGGCTGCTCGCCTGGGCGCTCGTTGCGGATAGAGATTTGTGATTCGTAGGGTGCGACTTTAGCGCACCGCTTCGGGGTTCATCAAGTCGAGCCTGTTTTGCGGTGCGCTAAAGCCGCACCCTACCCTCTTTCGCCTTTCGTTTTTCGCCTTTCGCCTCACGCTTTCTGTCTCACGCCTTGTTCACTGGTCACCACTCATCGAAGTTTCGGATATCATCCCGTCATGCTCGAACACCTCGTACAAGACTGGACTGTGCGTAAGCCGCTCGTGCGCTCGCGCGGCGGCGTCGTTGCGACGCAGAACCGCATCGCCGGGCTGGCCGGGGCGCAGGTCCTCGACGGCGGCGGCAACGCGGTCGACGCGGCGGTCGCCATCGGCTTCGCGCTGGCCGCGGTCGAGCCATGGAACAGCGGCCTGGGCGGCATCGGTATCATGCTGGTATACGTCGCGCGCGAGAACCGCGTCCATGTCGTCGACTTCGGCCCGGTCTCCCCGCGCAGCCTTGACCCCGCCGACTATCCGCTGGTCGGCGGCGGCAAGACCACGCGCGACCTGTTCAACTGGCCCTCAGTGAAGGACGACCGCAACGTCCATGGGCCCTACTCCATCGCCGTGCCCGGCCACGTCGACGGCCTCGGCACCGCGCTCGAAAAATTCGGCACGTTGAAGCTCGCCGTTGTGCTCGGGCCCGCGATCGATCTCGCGGAGCACGGCATCCCGACTGACTGGTATCTCACGCTCAAGGTCGCCACCATGGCGCACGAGCTCTCGCGCTATCCCACCACCGGC
>JBFKNN010000227.1:0-3971 GCA_041629335.1 Burkholderiales bacterium
CTCGTGCGGCTTGTGGCACACGAAGCAGTTCTTGATGTTGGCATTGGCCTTCTGGTTGGGCTTGCCGTCGGCGGTGAACGACGCGTACTGCCAGTCGCCGTTGCGCCATTCCTCGGGCACCGCGGCGCCCCAGCCCCGGCGCTTCTCCATCACCGTGACCGCGTTGAGCTTGTCCTTGACGAAGCGGCCGTTGGCATCCTTCACCGGGTTGCCCTGCGCATCGCGCTTCGCGGCGTGTATCGCCATCGCGATCACCGTGCCGTCCGGTATCGGCTTGCCTTCCCGCACCGCCTTCACTGCCTCCGGACTCGTGTAGAGCTCGCGGTACTGCTTGCTGTCGTAGCGCTCGACGGTGGCGTAGAGCTCCCACCTGTCCCAGCCGGCGGGATACGCGATCTGCTCGGGGCCGGCGCGGCCCGTGACCGCGACCACCGTCAACGCTGCAGCGCAACTGCCTGTTATTATTGCAATTTTTACTTTGCTTCGGCTCATCTTCGCCTCCCTGTTGAAACGCGCCCGGGGATTTGCCGGTGCGCGGTGCGCCTCACGCCATGCACGACGACGCCGAGGCAAACAGCGCCATCGTGCGCTTTGTTCCGTCAGCCCCGCGTCCCGTTCGCCGCCGCCCGGTTGCGCCCGAAGAACCACCAGTAGAACACGGCCGCGCCGATGACGAGCGCGACGAACGCGTACGCCGCGTCGAGCTCGCGCGCGGTCAGAATCGATTCGGTCATGAGCACCAATCCCTCGTAGTTCGCCACCAGCACGAGGACCAGGTTGTTCGCGGCGTGCACCCCGATCGCGAGCTCGAGCCGGCCGTCCCGCAGCGTCACGACCGCCAGCAGCAGCCCGATCGTGAAATAGCTTGCCGCCAGCAGCAGCGGCCCGTACTGCATTTCCGGGTTGAAGAGATGCGGCACGGTGAAGATTGCCGCGCTCGCGACCGCGACCGCCGCCGGCCGCCGCACCACCGTCGCCAGTCCCTGCATGATGTAGCCGCGGAAAACCAGCTCCTCCGTCGTGGTCTGGATCGGCGTCAGCACCAGCGCTACCGCGGCGAAGATGAAGAAGCGCCCCGCGTCGAAGGTCACCTGATAGCGGTCCGGATACAGCACGTGCTCGACGGCGACGGACACCACGGCCAGCGCCACCCACAGCGTCGCGCCGTGGGCGATGCGCCGCCACGCGATGACGTTGCCCGGCGCGATCAGGCTCATCATCGGGCGCCGGTGCAGCACGCGCATCGCGAGCGCGAGCCCGGCGAGCATCATGACGATGCTGAGGTTGACCGCGACGTAATCGGCGAGCGGACCGAAATCATGGATGCCGGCGAGCAAGGCGTACGGCAGCACGCCGAGCCCGATCCAGAAGACTGCGATGATCGCCACCCCGGCGAGGTAGCGCCACCACTGGTTCTTTCCCTGGCGCCCGAGGTCGAGATAGCGTTCCGCTTCGGCACGCATGCGCTCAGGGACTGACGATATGCGGTGACGATGAGAGGTGACGGGAAAAGCCAGGCACGATCCGTTACTGCCTCGCGTCACTTCCTCGCGTCACTTCCCGCTGCGCCGCCGGCTCGTAGCCGAGGTTCGGCGCAAGCCAGCGCTCCGCCTCCGGCACCGGCATGCCTTTGCGCCGCGCGTAGTCGGCGACCTGGTCGCGCTCGATCCTGCCGACCGCGAAATACTGCGCCTGCGGGTGCGAGAAATAGAAGCCGCTCACCGACGAGGCCGGGTGCATCGCGTACGACTCGGTCAGCCGGATACCGGCGCGCTCGCAGCCGAGCAGCTCGAACAGCGCGCCTTTTTCGGTGTGATCGGGACACGCCGGGTAGCCGGGCGCCGGCCGGATGCCGCGGTACTGCTCTTTGATCAGCGCCTCGTGATCGAGATTCTCGTCGCGGGCGTAGCCCCAGAACTCGCGGCGCAGCCGCAGGTGCAGCAGCTCGGCGAAGGCCTCCGCGAGGCGGTCGGCGAGCGCCTTGAGCATGATCGACGAATAGTCATCGTGCTGCTTTTCGAACTCCTCGAGCTTCTTCTCGATGCCGATACCGGCGGTGACGGCGAAGGCGCCGATGTAATCGTTCACGCCGGCGCCCTTGGGCGCGATGAAGTCCGCGAGCGAGTAATTCGGACGTCCGGTCGGCCGCTGATTCTGCTGGCGCAGGTTGTGCCACGTCATCAGCCGCTTCGTGCCCGCCCCGTCGGCATAAATCTCGATGTCCTCGTGCTCGACGGTTGCCGCCGCGAACAGGCCGAATACGCCCGATGCGGTAAGCCAGCGCCCGTCGATGATCCTCTTCAACATGCGCTTGCCCTCGGCGAGCACGTTGCGCGCTGCCTCGCCTACCACCGCGTCCTCGAGAATCGCCGGATACGGCCCGGACAGCTCCCACGTCTGGAAGAACGGACCCCAGTCGATGTGCTTGGCGATCTCGGCAAGATCGTAGTTCTTGAGCAGCTTCACCCCGAGCATCTCCGGCTTGGGCGGCACGTACTCCGTCCAGTCGGTCTTGAACGCGTTCGCGCGCGCGCGCGCGATCGAAATCAGCTCCGGCCCCTTCTTGCCCTCGTGCTGCGTGCGGATGCGCTCGTACTCGGCCGCGACATCCTTGAGGTAGCCCGTGCGCAGCTCGTCCGACAGCAGGTTGCTGCACACGGACACGCTGCGCGAGGCATCCGGCACCCAGATCACCGGCCCGTGGTAGTGCGGCGCGATCTTGACCGCCGTGTGCACGCGCGAGGTGGTCGCGCCGCCGATCAGCAGCGGCACGTCGTACTCCTCGCGCTGCATCTCGCGCGCGTTGTGCGCCATCTCCTCGAGCGACGGCGTAATCAGCCCCGAGAGCCCGATGATGTCGGCCTTTTCCCGGCGCGCCGTCTCGGAGATGGTTTTCCACGGCACCATGACGCCGAGGTTGACCACCTCGTAGTTGTTGCACTGGAGCACCACGCCGACGATGTTCTTGCCGATGTCGTGCACGTCGCCCTTGACGGTGGCGAGCACGATCTTGCCCTTGGGCTTGACGTCGCCCGACCTGGCCTTCTCCGCCTCGATGAACGGCACCAGGTGCGCCACCGCCTGCTTCATGACGCGCGCGCTCTTCACCACCTGCGGCAGGAACATCTTGCCCGAGCCGAAGAGATCGCCCACCACGTTCATGCCGTCCATGAGCGGGCCCTCGATCACCTGGATCGGGCGCTCGTGCTTGAGCCGCGCCTCCTCGGTGTCCTCGACCACCCAGTTGGCAATGCCGTGAACCAGGGCATGGGTGAGCCGGGCCTCCACCGGCGCCTTGCGCCACTCGAGGTCCTCGACCCGCGCCTTGCCCCCGCCCTTGACCGTCTCGGCGAACGAAACCATGCGCTCGGCCGCGTCCGGCCGGCGGTTGAAGATGATGTCCTCGACGTGCTCGAGCAGGTCCGGCGCAATGTCATCGTAGACCCCGATCTGCCCGGCATTGACGATCGCCATCGTGAGGCCGGCTTTGATCGCATGGTAGAGGAACGCAGTGTGAATCGCCTCACGCACCGCGTCGTTGCCGCGGAACGAGAACGAGATGTTCGACAGCCCGCCGCTCACCTTCGCATAGGGCAGCGTCTGGCGGATGATGCGCGTCGCCTCGATGAAATCCTTGCCGTAGTTCGCGTGCTCCTCGATCCCGGTGGCGATGGCGAAAATATTGGGGTCGATGATCACGTCCTCGGGCGGAAAGCCGAGCTCGTCGACCAGGATGTGGTACGAGCGCTTGGCGATCTCGACGCGGCGCTCGAGGGTGTCCGCCTGCCCCTTCTGGTCGAAGCACATCACCACCACCGCCGCGCCATAGCGGCGCGCGAGCTTCGCGTGCTCGACGAACTGCTCGCTGCCCTCCTTCATGCTGATGGAGTTGACCACCGGCTTGCCCTGCACGCATTTGAGCCCCGCCTCGATCACCTCCCACTTCGAGGAGTCGATCATCACCGGCACGC
>JBFKNN010000228.1:0-3897 GCA_041629335.1 Burkholderiales bacterium
CCGACGGCGACGAGAAGAAGCCCGAAGCCCCGCAGGCGCTGATCCTCGCTGACGGCGACGAGAAGAAGCCCGAGGCCCCGCAGGCGCTGATCCTCGCTGACGGCGACGAGAAGAAGCCCGAAGCCCCGCAACTCGGCTGAGCTTGAGCCGGCGATCGGCCGGTTATCCTGGAGATTGATCAAACAAGGGCACACCCGGATACCGGGTGTGCCCTTGTTGTTTGACGCGAGCGTTTGCAGCAGGCCTTAAGCGACGGTCACCCGCGCGAACTTGCGCTTGCCGACCTGGATCACGTGCCGGCCGCCCTTGGCCAGGCGCAGCCCCTTGTCGCTCACCTTCTCGCCGTCGACCTTCACTCCGCCTTGATCGATCATGCGCAGCGCCTCGGATGTGCTGGCGGTGAGGCCGGCCTGCTTGAGCACCTGCGGTATCGCGAGCCCGCTGCCGTCGGCTGCAAGGCTGATTTCGACCATGTCGGCGGGCAGCTCTCCCTGCCGGAACCGCGCCTCAAAATCGGCCAGTGCCGCCTCGGCCGCGGCCCTGCCATGGAAGCGCTCGACGATCTCCTGGGCGAAGGCAACCTTGATGTCGCGGGGATTGCGTCCGGCGCCGACTTCGTCCCGCCATTTCCGGATCGCCGCGAGCGGCGCGAACGAGAGCAATTCGATGTAGCGCCACATCAGATCGTCCGAAACCGACATCAGCTTGCCGAATATCTCCTGTGGCGGCTCGTCGATGCCGACGTAGTTGCCGAGCGACTTGGACATCTTGCTGACCCCGTCCAGCCCCTCGAGCAACGGCATCGTCAGTATGCATTGCGGCGGCTGCCCGTAGTGCTTCTGCAGTTCCCGCCCCATGAGGAGATTGAACTTCTGGTCGGTCCCCCCCAACTCGAGATCCGCCTTCAGCGCGACCGAGTCGTAGCCCTGCACCAGCGGGTAGAGAAACTCGTGTATCGCGATCGGCTGGTTGCCGCGATAGCGCTTGCTGAAGTCGTCGCGCTCCAGCATGCGCGCGACGGTATGGGTCGCGGCCAGCCGGATCATGTCCGCCGCCGAGAACGGGTCCATCCAGGACGAGTTGAACACCACCTCGGTGCGGCTGCGGTCGAGAATCTTGAACACCTGGTCGGTGTAGGTCTTGGCGTTTTGCGCCACTTCCTCCCGCGTGAGCGGCGGCCGCGTCGCATTCTTGCCGCTCGGGTCGCCGATCATGCCGGTGAAATCGCCGATCAGAAAAAGAATTTGGTGCCCGAGATCCTGCAGCTGTTTCAACTTGTTGATGAGCACCGTATGGCCGAGGTGAAGGTCAGGCGCCGTCGGATCGAATCCGGCCTTCACGCGCAGCGGGCGGCCGGCCGCGAGGCGCGCGCCGAGCTCTTGCTCGATCAATAGCTCGTCGCATCCGCGCCTGATAATCTCGAGTTGCGCTTCGGTAGTGGTCATGCGTGCTTTGCCGTCGGCCCCGATTTCACCATGCGGGATAGCGGGTTGCGATCACGATTGGTTCTGCTAAGCTTGCGCCTTGATAAAATCCTGAGAAATCATGCAGCAAGAAAGAGGCGCCATTTTAGCGCATAAACCGCAGCCGCTGGCCCACAACAACCGGTTGCGCCGCCTCATTCTCGCCGCCGTGCTGCCGTTCGTCGGCGCCGTCGCCGCCTTCGGCATTGCGCCCGATACGGTCACCAATCGCGTGGTCGTCACCAAGGTGACCGAAGAGCTCTCGCTTCCCGCCCTGTCCGTTGCGCGCAATCCCGACGAAGCCTACTGGCATGAAGAACGCATTCAGCGCGGCGACACGATCGCGAGCCTCCTCGCGCGCCTGCAGCTCGATGACCCGGATGCGGTTCGCGAACTGCGCAGCACCCGGGGCGCGAAAGCACTCTACCAGCTGATTCCCGGCAAGAGCATTCGCGCCCAGATTTCCGCCGAGGGTCGCCTGCTCGCGCTGCGTTACCTCAACGGCACCAATCTGTTCGCCGTCGACCGTGACGGCGGCGAGCTGAAGATCGTCGAGCAGCCCGCCGAGCTCGAAACGCGCACCCTGATGGCATCGGGCGAGATCCGCACCTCCCTCTTTGCCGCAACCGACGCGCTCAACCTTTCGGACTCGGTCGCGATCCAGGTGGCGGACATCTTTTCCGGCGACATCGATTTCCACCGCGACCTGCGCAAGGGCGACAGCTTCGTCATGATCTACGAGGCGCATTACCACCAGGGCGAACGGGTTCGATCCGGCCGCGTGCTTGCCACCGAGTTCGTCAACCAGGGCCGCGCCTACCGCGCCGTCTATTACGTCAACTCGGAGGGCCAGGGCGGCTTCTACACGCCGGAAGGCAAGAATATCCGCAAGCAGTTTCTGCGGTCGCCGCTCGAGTTCTCGCGCATCAGTTCCGGGTTCAGCAACTCGCGGTTCCATCCCGTTCTCAGGGAATGGCGCGCCCACAGGGGGATCGATTACGCCGCGCCGACCGGAACCCGCGTGAAGGCGACGGGTGACGGCGTCGTTCACTTCATCGGCCGCCAGGGCGGTTATGGCAAGCTGGTGGTGTTGCGCCACCAGTCGAAATACACCACCTGGTACGGTCACCTGTCGGGTTTCGCGAAATCTCTGCACAAGGGCAGCCGTGTTGCGCAGGGCGACATTATCGGATACGTCGGCGCGACCGGGCTTGCCACCGGTCCGCACCTGCACTACGAGTTCCGCATCAACGATGTGCACCAGAATCCGCTGCGTGTCGTAATGCCCACCGCGCCGCCAATCAGCGCCGGTGAAATGGCGGCGTTCAGCGCGCATGCCGCGCCGCTCACGCAGCGAATTGAAATGCTGCGCGGCGCGAACCTCGCGCGCCTCGACTGAGCCGTTCCTCGCCCGCGATGCCCGAACGCTACGTCGGGTTGATGTCCGGCACGAGCCTCGACGGCATCGACGCAGTGCTGGCCGACCTCACTGACGGACGCTTCCGTCTCCTGCACGCCCACCACCAGCCGTTCCAGCCGCAGTTGCGCGAGGAACTGCTGTGCCTTCATGAGGAGGATGAACGGGGTGAGCTGCGGCGCGCAGCGCTGGCCGCCAACCGGCTTGCTCATGCGTATGCCGCCGCGGTCAAGACGCTGCTCTCCGAGGCGCGCATCGCTCCGGGCGATGTCGCGGCAGCGGGTTGTCACGGACAGACGGTGCGCCACCACCCCGAGTCCGGCTACACCGTTCAGCTGGTCAACGGCGCCCTCCTCGCCGAGCTTGCCGGAATGCGCGTGGTCTGCGACTTTCGCAGCCGTGATGTGGCGGCGGGCGGCCAGGGCGCCCCCCTCGTGCCCGCGTTTCACCACGCGCGGTTTCAGAGTTCCGATTCGCACCGGGTGATCGTCAACATCGGCGGCATCGCCAACGTCACCGATCTGCCGCCGTCGGCGGCGGTAACCGGCTTTGACTGCGGCCCGGGCAATGTCCTGCTCGACGCCTGGATCATGGCGCACGCCAACCGCGCTTACGATGAAAATGGCGAATGGGCAGCGCAGGGCGCGGTCGATCAGGCGTTACTGAAACGCCTGCTCGAGCACGAATTCTTCACGCTGCCGCCGCCCAAGAGCACCGGCCGCGACACGTTCAATCTGGCGTGGCTGCGGCGCATGCTCGGTGGAAGCGAATCCGCGGCCGCCGTGCAGGCGACCCTGCTCGAGCTCACGGCAGCGGGGATCGCGCGCGCAATAGCGGAGCATTGCCGTGGCGCCCGCGAAATATACGTCTGCGGGGGCGGCGCCCGCAATGCGGCGCTGATGCGCCGCCTGCGCGCGCTGCTGGGAGAAGCCCGCCTCGACACGACCGATGCGCTGGGCGTGGACGCGGAATGGGTCGAGGCGCTGGCCTTTGCCTGGCTCGCCCGCCGCACCGTTA
>JBFKNN010000229.1:0-3775 GCA_041629335.1 Burkholderiales bacterium
ACCGGGCCAGCGCGCTCGCCCGCATGCGTGCGGCGCTGGGAGCGTTCGAAGTGGTCGGGCTCACGACCAACGTCGCGTTTCTCGCGCGGCTGGTCGCGACCAAGGCGTTCGCGGGCGCCGATCTCGACACCGGGCTGATCGAGCGCGAGCGCACCGCCCTCTTCCCGCCGGCGCAGCCGGCGAGCGACGAGATGCTTGCGCTCGCGACCCTGGACGAGCTGCTGCGCCTGGAAGAGGCGGCGCGCGAGCATGCCGCCGCATCCGACGATCCCCACTCGCCGTGGGGCGACTGCGACGGCTGGCGACTGAACGAGGATAATCATCATGTCTTCGTCTTCCGCGAAGGCGAACGCCAGTCGGCCGTGACGGTCCATTATCGGAGAGGATCGTTCGAGCTCGAGTTGCCGCACGGTCGGCGCAATGTCGCGGGGGAGCGGGCCGGAGAGGCGCTGCGTGTCTGGCTGGACGACCGCGCGATCGCAGCGCGCGTGGTCCGGAATGGCCGCACAATTGACATTTTTCGGGGCGCCGAGCGTCACACACTGGAGCTGCACGACCCCGGCCTCCACGAACTCGAAGCGGGCGGCGCCGGTGGCGGGCTCGCAGCGCCGATGCCGGGCAAGATCATCGCCGTGCTGGTCGAAGCCGGCGCAACGGTCGAGAAGGGAACGCCGCTACTCATCCTCGAGGCCATGAAGATGGAGCACACGATCAAGGCGCCGGCCGGCGGGACGGTCAAGGAGCTGCTCTACGGCGTCGGCGAGCAGGTCGAGGAAGGCGCCGAGCTCCTCGCATTCGAACGGAGCAGGAAATGAACGGACTGCCGCGACGGACGGTCATCGTCGCGGACCTCAACCGGGACCAACGCGATCTGATTTCCGCGGCACCTACCGCGCGCGCGCGTGTCCCCGCGGCCGCCGCGTCGCGAAGACTTCGCGGAGCACCAGCGCTGCGCCGACCAGCACGCCACCGATGTCGGTGAGTAAAGCGCCCTCGAACGCGCTTGCCGGGATCATCATCGCCACGCCGGACAGCACGAAGGCGGCACGAGCGATCGGGCCCAACGGACGGATCAGGTATCCCACCGTCCCGATCGTCACCAGGGACACGCCGGCGAGCGCGGTGAGCGCGGCAAGGAAAAAGGCGTTCCACGTGCCCTGCATGATCAGGCTGGGCGCCATGACGAAGAGGAACGGAATGATGTAGGCGGTCCAGCCGAAGCGCATCGCTTCCCAGCAGGTGCGCATCGGCGGCGCGCCGCTCAAGGTCGCCGCGGCGAACGCGGCGATGGCGACCGGCGGCGTGATCATGGACATCATTCCGAAGTACAGCACGAACAGGTGCGCCGCGATCGGCTCGATTCCGAGCTTCACCAGCGCCGGCGCCACCAGGGCGACCAGCAGCACGTACACGCCGACGGTCGGCATGCCCATGCCGAGCACGATCGACAATGCGGCCGCGATGATAAGCAGCACCGCCAGATTCGCTTCGCCGAACTGCACCAGCACCAGGGTGAGACCGAAGCTCAGGCCGGAGATGTTGAGCACGCCCATGATCAATCCGGCGGCCGCCGTGATCAGCAGGATGTCCACGACCGTCTTGCCGGTCTCCACCATCGCTGCGGCGATCACCCGCCAGCTGGGCCGCCCGGCGGCCCCGCCGGTCGCGTACGCGAGCAAGATCACGCTCGCGGTCGCATACACCGCCGCGGCGCCGGGCTGCACGTTCAACCAGAAAAGCGCGGCAATGAGCACCGCGAACGGCGTGAGAAAAACCCAGCCCTTCCGCAGAGCTGCGCGGAGCGGTGGTATCTGGTCGGCCGGCACCCGATCGATCCCCGCCCGCGCCGCGCGCAGGTCCGCCTGTAGAAACAGCGCAACGTAGTAGAGGATTGCGGGGGTGAGCGCGGCGAGCACGACCTGGTGATAGGGAATCTCCAGAAACTCGGCGAGCAGGAACGCCGATGCGCCCATGATCGGCGGCATGAGTTGCCCGCCCGTCGACGCCACCGCCTCGATCCCACCGGCCACGGCCGGGGGGAACCCGCCGCGCTTCATGAGCGGGATCGTGACGATGCCCGTCGTGGCCACATTGGACACGGCGCTTCCGGAAATCGAGCCGAACAGGCTCGAACCGACGATGGCGATCTTCGCCGCACCGCCGCGGTAGCGGCCCATGAGCGCGAGAGCGAGCTCGGTGAAGAAGGTTGCTCCGCCGCAGGCGGTCAACAGGGTGCCGAACAGCACGAACGCGACGACGATCGTGGCGGCAACGAGCAGCGGCGTGCCGAGCAGTGCACTGGGGTCGAGCATCAGCTGGGTGAGCGCGCGCGCGGCATGCAGCTCGCGCGCGGCGAAAAGCCCCGGCAACGCGTGGCCGAAGAACGCGTAGGCCACGAACGCCAGCACGATCAGCGTCAGCGCCCAGCCCGCCGTGCGGCGCAGCCCTTCCAGGACGAGCAGGAACAGCACCGCGGCAATGCCGACGCCGTGACGCGGCGCGTACGCCAGTTCCTCCACCAGTCCGGGATACACGACCGCGACGTATCCGCCCAAGCCCAGCGCGGCGAGCGCCGCAGCCCGGTCAAACCAGGGCGCTCGTCCGCCGGTATCACCTCGCACGCGGTAATGCAGAAAGGTCAGCGCCAGTCCGAGGGCCAGCATGGCAGCCAGGAATTGCTCGGTATAGACGAGCCAGCGCAGCATGCGCGGCACGCCCATCACCCAGGAAAGCGCACACGCGCACACCGCCGTCGCGAGGGTGGGAACAGCCGTCTGCTCCAGGCGGGTGCTGCGCGAAGCGTCAGACACTCGGAAAGTGCGCCCGAAGAGCGAGCGCCCAGACGCGGCGCCTGGGCGGCGGCATCACTTCGCCATCAAGCCGCTCTCGCGGTAATACTTGACTGCCCCGGGATGATAGATTGCGCCGGGGAGGTCGATCGCCATCGCCTTCGGGTCGAATCCGTTGAAGCTGCCGTGCGCCGCAGCGAGCTCCTTCTTGTTGTCGTGCAGCGCCTTGACGAAGCGATACACCACGTCCTCGTCCATGCGGTCGTGCGTGATCAGCGCGTACTGGTAGCCAAGCAGATACACGGGCTCGCGGATGGTCGCCATGCGCGGGTTGGGCTTCACCAGCACGAGCGACGTGGATGGCAGTGCCGCGCGGATGCGCGCCTCGACTGCCGGATCGTTGGGGATGGACACGAAGCGCATCGGCACCTGGGCATTCGCCTTCTGCACCACGCCCGAGCCCGGTGCGAGCAGTACGCCCGCCACCGTCCCTTCCGCGAGCATTTCCGCGCCCTTGACGAAGTTCGGCACCGGCACGCCGTCCAGATCCCCCGTCCGGATGCCGACCGCGTCGAAGATCGCATCCTGCATCACGCCGACCAGCTTCTGGCTCGAGTAGCCGACCGGAAACGGTTTGCCCTTCAGGTCCTGCAGCGAGCGGATGCCCGAATCGTCGCGCACCATGATGCCAACCTGGAACGGCTGCAGCGCCGCAACCATGCGCACGTTCGGATGCGCCCGGCCCGCAAAGTTCCCCGTGCCCAGCGTCGCGAAGATCGCCTCGAAGGTATTGGACGTGCCGAATTCGATCTCGCGCGCGTTGATCTGGGGGACGTAGACGCTCGAGCCGCCCAGGCCGACCGCGCGCATGGGAAGATTGGCCTGGTCGGCGCCCACCTTGGCCAGCGCGGACGCGATGGAATAGCCGAGCGATCCCTGCGGAAGCGAGGCGATTCCCATCGGCTTCTGGGCCCATGCTGGCAACG
>JBFKNN010000230.1:0-3705 GCA_041629335.1 Burkholderiales bacterium
GCGAATTACATCGTGGTCTCGACCCTGATGGCGCC
Organism: Burkholderiales bacterium; assembly: GCA_041629335.1. Taxonomy (GTDB): domain Bacteria; phylum Pseudomonadota; class Gammaproteobacteria; order Burkholderiales; family SG8-41; genus JBFKNN01. The sequence continues at coordinate 36 of JBFKNN010000230.1, forward strand.
GGTGGTCGTGGAGCTCGGCGCCCAGAGCGGGCTGCTGGTGCCGTTGATCGCGGTGCACTTGTTCGTGTTCTATTTCGGCCTGATGGCCGACGTGACGCCGCCGGTCGGGCTCGCCTCCTTCGCTGCGGCCGCGATCGCACGCACCGACCCGATCAAGACCGGCGTCACCGCCTTCTTCTACAGCCTGCGCACCGCGATTCTGCCGTTCCTGTTCATTTTCAACACCCAGCTCCTGATGATCGGCATCGATACCTGGCTGCACCTGGTCCTTACGGTGGCAAGCGCCACAGTGGCGATGCTGCTGTTCGCCGCGGCGACGCAGGGCTTTTTCTTCGTCAAGAGCCGCTGGTACGAGTCGGTCGCGCTGCTGCTGATCACCTTCACGCTGTTCCGGCCCGGCTACTGGTGGGACATGATCTACCCGCCGTTCGAGCGCGTGCCGGCCACCCAGATAATGAAGGTGGTCGAGGCGAAGCCCGCCGATGCCAATCTGCGGGTCTGGGTCGAGGGCTTGACGATTGAGGGCAAGACCGTGAACAAGGGCGTGCTGCTGCCCCTCGGCGACAAGGGACCGGCGCGCGACCGTCTGAAGAAGATCGGTTTGACCGTGATGGCGCTCGGCGATGACATCAGCGTCGGGCCGGTCGACTTCGGCAGCCGTGCCGAGAAGCTCGGTCTCGAGGCCGGCTTCAAGTTCACCGGCATCGAAGTGCCGGCCGAGCGCCCCGACAAGGAATGGATCTTCCTTCCGGCTCTGGTCCTGCTCGGACTGATCATTGCGCTGCAGCGCGCGCGGCGCGAAAAGGTCGCGCCTGCGCCCGCTGCGGCGAAATCCTGAAGGGGGAATCATGTTCAAGGACATCCTGCTTGCACTTGACCTGAACGAGCCGGCCAGCTGGAAGCGCGCCCTGCCCGCCGCGCTCGAGGTGTGCCGGGCCTCTTCGGCTGCGCTGCACGTGATCACCGTGCTGCCGGAAATCGGGCCGCGGGTGAGCCCGTTCTTCCCCGCTGACGCGAACAAAAAGATGCTTGAGGCGGCGGCGAGCGACCTGCGCAAGTTCGTCAAGGAGAACGTGCCCGCGGGCATGCGCGTGCAGGACATCGTCGCGCAGGGCACGATTTACCGGGAAATCCTCGCAGCGGCCGGCAAGATCGGCGCCGACCTCATAGTGATGGCTTCGCACAAGCCCGGAGTGAAGGACTACCTGCTTGGCGCGAATGCCGCGTACGTGGTTCGGCACTGCCCGCGTTCGGTGATGGTGGTCCGCGATTAAGGGTATTCGCCAAGACCGCGGCGGCCGCGTTGCGGAGGTGTTGCGCCGGCTCGTCGGCCTGCCCGGGCGCGCTGCCCCGCCCGCGGGCGGCGGGGAAGGCTTGCCGTCGAGCGGGACGATTGTTCAGAGTCAGCAAAGGAACCGCATGACGCCATTTGCCATCGCCGGCATTCAGATGCCGGTGTCCAACGAGTATTCAAACATCGACGCCATGGGCCAGCGCGTCGGCCGGGTCATGCACCGCTTCCCGTTCGTGCAGATGGTGCTGTTCAGCGAGCTGTGTGCATTCGGCCCGCTGCCGAGTCACGCCCAGCCGCTGCCCGGCCCGGCCGAGGAGGCGTTCTGCAAGATGGCGGCGTACTACAAGATCTGGCTGATTCCGGGGTCGCTCATCGAAAACGCCGGGGGCAGGCTGTACAACACCACGCCGGTGATCGACCCGGAAGGCAAAGTGGTGGCGCGTTATCGCAAGATGTTTCCGTTCCGGCCGTACGAATACGATACCGAAGCCGGGACTGAGTTCGTGGTGTTCGACGTGCCCAACGCCGGCCGCTTCGGCGTGAGCATCTGCTACGACATGTGGTTTCCGGAGACCACGCGCCAGCTCGCCGCGATGGGCGCCGAGGTGATCCTGCATCCTTCGCTCACCGACACCATGGACCGCGAGGCCGAGCTGGTGCTGGCGCGCGCCAACGCCATCGCTAACCAGTGCTACTTCTTCGACATCAACGGGCTCGGCGACGGCGGCGTCGGGCGCTCGATCATCGTCGATCCCACCGGCGTGGTGCTGCACCAGGCGGCGGGCGGCCCGGAGCTGATGCCGATCGAAATCGACTTCGAGCAGGTGCGGCGCCAGCGCGTCGCGGGGATGCGCCTGCTCGGGCAGCCGCTGAAGAGCTTTCGCGATCGCGCGGTGGAGTTCCCGGTTTACCAGCGCGATCCGGCCACCGTCGCCTACCTCCAGAGCCTGGGGCCGCTCGCCAAGCCGGCGCGCAGCGCGGGCCAGGAGGAGCCCACGCAATGAACCCCGTCAATCCGCGCGGCGCCGCGCGGCGCCGCGCCACCCGCATCAGGAGCACGCCATGAACACACGCGACATCAAATCCGCGGACAGCGTGTCCGAATCCGTCTCGCTCAATGCGTACCACAGCGTCTGGCAGCTGCGCAACGACGGCTGGAATCATCTCAACGACCAGGCGGCGCGGCTGCACGCGCTCGCATTGCGCGGCAGCAAGAAAACCGATGCCATGAAAGCCAAGATCGCCGAGAGCCTCGCGCTGCTCGAGCCGATCGAGAGCTACTGGGCCTTTCCCGGCCGGCACTGCTTCCAGCGCCTGTGCGAGCTGTTCGAGCGCGGCGAATACGAGACGCTGCGGGTGCTGGTCGCGCGCATCACGCGCGCGCTGTCCACGCACGCCTACCGCCACCGAATGGTCGGACTGACCCACGAGGACGGCGCCGATCCGGTCGAGGAGGACGAGGAGCTCTCCGAGGCCGACGCGGCCGATGCCGACCACCCGGCCAAGCCCTACTTCGAAGTGCTGGTCGTCGACCAGATCGGCGAGCGCGAGGAGCAGGCGCTGAAGGACGGGCTGAAGCGCATGCGCCGGCCCGAGGACCGCTTCGTGTACGAGGTAGTGGTGGTGCCGAGCCTCGAGGACGCGCTGATCGCGGTGATGTTCAACGTCAACCTCCAGGCCTGCGTGATCCGCTACGGCTTTCCGATCAAGTCGCGCTACCGGCTGGAGATGCTGCGCCGCCTGATGGGCGACCTCGACGAGGAGCAACTCGAGAATCTGACCGAGAGCGAGCGCGGCCCGCTGCTCGGCGCGAAAATCTCGGAGCTCCGCCCCGAGCTCGACCTGTACCTGGTGACCGACGTGTCAGTGGAGGACGTGGCCGGCAAGCTCGGCCAGAATTTCAAGCGCGTGTTCTATCAGGAAGAGGACTACACCGAGCTCAACTTGAGCATCCTGCGCGGCGTCTACTCACGCTACCAGACGCCGTTCTTCACCGCGCTGCGCGAGTACAGCAAGCAGCCCACGGGTGTGTTCCACGCGCTGCCGATCTCGCGCGGCAAGTCGATCGTCAAGTCGAACTGGATCCAGGACATGCGCCAGTTCTACGGCATGAACGTGTTCCTCGCCGAGACCTCGGCGACCTCGGGCGGCCTCGACTCGCTGCTCGAACCGGTCGGCCCGATCAAGGTCGCACAGGAGCTCGCCGCGCGCGCCTTCGGCGCGCAGCGCACCTTCTTCGCCACCAACGGCACCTCGACCTGCAACAAGATCGTGGTGCAGGCCATCGTCCGGCCCGGCGACATCGTGCTGGTGGACCGCGACTGCCACAAGTCGCACCACTACGGCATGGTGCTGGCGGGTGCGCAGGTGGTCTAC
>JBFKNN010000231.1:0-3626 GCA_041629335.1 Burkholderiales bacterium
AGCTGCAGCTGGTGCGCCCACAGTCGGGTCGCCTCGGCTTTCGGCACGAGGCCGATGCGCGGGGCGAGAAACAGCAGGATGTTGGCGGTCTGCGCGACCACCTGCCTGCCGGCCTTGAGAAACGGCGGCGCGAATGGCGGGCGCCCGGCTGGCGGGTCTTCCATCAGGCGCATCATCGCCGGCACGCCCATCCCGTCGCGGACCGACATGCGCGCCACGTCGAGGTAATCTGCCGCGGCCTCCTCGAGCGCGAGGCGGACGAATTCGCCGCGGCCCTGGATCGTCGGCCAGTAGTAAAGCTCGTATCGCATGAAATGCCTCCTCCCGTAACTCGTTTACAGCGGTCCGAAAAGAATGCTCCCTGCGCCCCGTGCCAACGGGGAGAGGATCGGGGCGAGCGGCAGGAAGATCGATGATTATTACGGGAAAGAGCGGATCCTCCGCACGCTGCCCTCACCCTATTCCTCTTCCCGGGGTGGGGTAAAGGGGATTCTCGAGGTGTGTGCTAATCGCGCAGCTTATCGCCCGCGACCGGCGGCGTTCCGGTCAGGTTGATCCGGAGCGGGCGGGCTGGTCGGTGCCGGGTTGTGGAAACCGTGCCGGCCAGGTTGCGACCACCGTCTCGAAATAAGTCTTGACCTTGGCCGGATCGAGCATGAGCGAGCGTTTGATCTTGTCGACCTCGCCCTGCACTTCGACCGGGATCCGCAGCGAATCCATGAATCGGTTGAACATGTTGAACATGCCGCAGATCAGCGTGAGCTCGACGATCTCGGGCTCGGTGAAGTGCTTGCGCAACTGGTCGAACACGTCGTCGCGGCTGCGCGCCGTGTTCCGGGTGACGTGCTCGGCCCACAGCACCGCGGCCTTCTCGCGCGGCGAGAGGTGGGGCGAGCTCATGTAGTCGTCCCCGCCGATGGCGAGGACCTGCTCCTCGGTGATGCCGGCCGCTTGACCAAGCGACGTGTTGTGCGCGGTTCAATACGCGCAACCGTTGATGCGGCTCGTCTTGATGACCACCATCTCCTTGATGCGCGTCGTGAGCACGCTGCCGGCGCCCTGCCGCTGCAGCACGGCGTTGAACGGCACCAGCATCTTCGCCACCAGCGGCGATTGCGCCAGGATGCGGTACGAATGGGGGACGCGGCCCAGCATCGCCTGCACGGCGTCGAACAGCGTCGCAACGTCGCCGTCGGCGGCGGCGGGGTCGATCATCGGAATGCGCGGTTGTGACTCGGACATCGGAAACTCCTCGGTGGCAATCGGGGCGAAGGCGATGGACCGCCCTCGACCCGATTCTGACCGAGGCGCGCGGGCACGGAAAGCCCCTCGCGGACTCGCGCCGTGCCGGCGGCGCGCGCAGGCCGGGCGCGCTTATTCCTTCAAGACTTTGGGCCAGTTCTCGTTTGCCTTGCGGATGTAGCCGGGAATGTCCTTGTTCCAGCGCGCCTGGATGCCGCGGTCAAGATTGAGATAGAGCTTGCCGTCGACGATCGACCAGGCGTTGGGATCGATCTCCGGCGCGTAGCCCTGCGCAACGCCGTAGGCGCAGTAGCCACCGTACTGCGGCGCGAATTTTTCCGGCATGGCGGCGAACTTGTCGCGGTTGGCGGCGCTCGCGAAGTACCACGTCGCGCCGTTCCAACGGTGGGAGAACTGCTGCGCGCCCTTCACCGGACCCTTCTTGTCGAAATACGCCACCGGGTCGTAGCCGCGAATCGCCCCGGCGCGGTCCGAGAACACCGGCGGCTTGTCGGCAAGCGCCGCGCTCGACAAAAACAGCAGGGAAAACAGCAATATGAGTCTGGTCAGCATGGCGAATCCTCCTGTCAGCAGGTTACCGGGATTGGTCGCCACCGCGCGACTCCGCTTACAGCGAATTTCAGCCCACGCCGAGCAGTTCCACCTCGAACACCAGCGTCGCATTCGGCGGGATCACGCCGCCTGCGCCGCGCGAGCCGTAGCCCAGCGCCGGCGGAATGGTGAGCTTGCGCTTGCCGCCGACCTTCATGCCGGCGACACCTTCGTCCCAGCCCTTGATCACGCGGCCCCCGCCGAGCGGAAACACGAACGGATCGTTGCGATCCTTGCTCGAATCGAACTTCTTGCCGTCGGTGAGCCAGCCGGTGTAGTGAACCGTCACGCTCTGCCCGGCGGCGGCTACATTGCCTTCGCCGACGATGAGTTCCTCGATGACAAGACCGCTGGGAGTGGTGGTAGACATGGTTATCCTTTCTCGTGCCTCGGAGGCCGTCAGGGGTTCAAAAGTGTGACGCGAAAATCGCGACCGGGTTCAACGATTGCTCAGCCCCGCCCTCCGATCACGATTCACCAATTTCCGTTGCTGGCCAATCGTCACCGGTGAGGCGTCCCGGTCCGCGCCGTCGGGCGCGGCTTTAGCGCGCCGGTGGTTGAGCCTGAATCGGGTGGTGCGCTGAAGCTGCACCCTACTCGCCGCGCCGCGGGTGACTCGCCAACCGTCACCAGTGTGGCATTCCAAGCCTTGCCGTAGGGCGCGGCTTTAGCGCGCCAATGCGTTGAGCCTGAATCGGGCGGTGCGCTGAAGCTGCACCCTACTCGCCACGCCGCGCGTGACTCGCCAATCGTCACCGGTGAGACGCTCCAGGCCGCCGCGCCGCGCGCGTCATCCGTCACCGGTCACGCTTTACTCGCAATCGGCTCGCGGCTCAGCAGATCCTGCGCCAGGTAGCGCTGCCGCCACGTCTCGAACGGCATATCATCGCCCGCTTCGGCTTTGCGCTGCTCGGCGATCGATTCTTCGGCCATGCGCTTGAAGCGCGCTTGCGCGTCTGCCGGGAACGGGCGCTTCAGCGCCTCGTCGCGATAGCGCGCGGAATACGCGAGCGCGAAGCGGACGCACGAGTTGCCATACTCCTGCTCCATTTCCCGCAGCACACGGGCAGAGCGGGTCTTCGACGGATCGCGCACCGCGGCGGCGGCCGCCGACAGCGCATCGCGGTGCATGCTGCCGCCGTGCGCAGCGTCGAGCGCGGCGGCGACGGGCTCGTACTCCTGCAGCAGCTCGCCGCCCCACTCTGCAGGGCTGATCTCCCGTCCGCCGCGCACGAGCCGCAGGCCCGGGTCACGACCCCTCTCGGCAACGTGGTGCTGGTTGCGCGAGAGCGCGGCGATCTCGTCCGGCGTATCGCGCGGGCTGTCGGACAGCAGGCAATGCAACAGAAATACATCGAGAAAACGCATGGTGCTGACGTCGATTCCGATGTTGCAGAACGGGTCCAGGTCCATGCACCGCACTTCGACGTACTCGACCCCGCGCTCGCTCAGCGCGCGCAACGGCCGCTCGCCCGGACGTACCGGCCGCTTCGGCCTTATCGTCCCGTAGAACTCGTTTTCGATCTGCAGCAGGGTCGTGGCAAGCTGCTTGTAGTCATTGCCGTCGCGGATGCCGATCGCCGCGTACGGCGGATAGGGCACCGTCAGCGCGTGATTGAGCGAGGACGCATAGCTCTCGAAGCAGTTGTAGCTCACGGCGAGCGCCGCCTGCGCTTCGCTCTGGTAGCCCAGCGGGCCCATGCGCAGCGAGGTCGCGGCGGGGAGGTACAGCATCCCCTGTTTGAGCTGCTGCAACCGGTGCTTGCGGCCGG
>JBFKNN010000232.1:0-3569 GCA_041629335.1 Burkholderiales bacterium
GTAGCGCCGCGTGACTTCGCGCAGCGCCCCCAGCACTTCCGGCGGGGTGGGGATCATGCCGGAGCTGCTGCCGGCCGGCTCGACGATCACTGCCGCCACTTCCTTGTGGCTCAAAGCCCGCTCGACGGCCGCGACATCGTTCGGCGCCACCAGCATCATCTTCTCCGCCATTTCGGGCAGCACGCCGACGCTCGCGGAGCCATCGAGGTGCTCGGTGACCCCGAACGAAACCTGGTCGTGCCAGCCATGGAAGTGCGTCTGGAAGCGCACGATGCGCGGCCGCCCGGTCGCGGCGCGTGCGAGCCGGATTGCCAGCATCGTCGCCTCGGTGCCGGAAGAGGTGAAGCGCACGCGCTCGGCCGAGGGCACCATTCGTTGGATGCGGCGGGCCCATTCGATTTCCAGATCGTTCGCCGCGGCCAGATGCATGCCTTTGCCAAGCTGGGCGCGGATCGCCTCCAGGACTTTCGGATGCTGGTGCCCGAGCAGCAACGCGCCGTGGCCGCCGTAGTAGTCGACGTACTCGTTGCCGTCGACGTCCCACTTGTGCGAGCCGGCGCCGCGGTCGCCGTAGATGCCGTAAGGCCAGGTCCGGCGCGAGTCGTGCACGATGCCGCTCGGCAGAAGCGCGAGCGCCTTCTCGTAGAGCTTCGCCGCGCGGGGCGTGCGCGCGCGGTAAGCGGCGAGAATTCCGGATTCGGCTGCGTTATCTTCTGACATTGATGTTTTCCTTGGCCCGACGGAGTCGGTCGGGCTGCGCCTGGTTAAGTGTAGCTTTTCTGCGGCTCAAGCGCCGCGGTCAAACAAGAAGTTACACTGACCCCATTTCCACCTAGACCGCAGGCCAGATGCGCCGGCCCACCGCCGGCGAGCACGGCGCGTGACGGAGGTGCGGGATGACGCGCCCGGTCCAGCTCTTCGGGTCGTGCACTTCTTCTTCGTGCGGAATGAATTGCGCCTCCCGCTCCTCGAGCGAGAGATACTCGTAGATGATCGAGTGCTTGCCCCAGCCGGCCGTCGCGAGAAGCTTGCGCGCGCCGATGCAGGCGGGCATCGATGCCATGAACGGCAGGCGGTACTGCGCGTACCACGCGCCGACGTCCGCCTCGACCTCATGGCTCGTGACGTTGAAATTTCCCATCTGGACCACCGGCCCCGGCGTGATCCCCGGCCCGCGCTGCGCGACCGCGGGCCCGTCGATGCGGGTCTCTTCGGCGAAGATGCAGGAATAGACCTCCTTGCGCATCCCGATCATGCGGCGCGTTTCCGCGCTCTGGCGCTCGGCGAGCTGGGCGGGGCTGGGGTCGAGGAAGCGGTGCGCCGTGGGCGCGCCGAACAGCGCGAGGTAGCCGCCGCCGCGCCCGAGCCCGGATTCGCGCGCGTGCGTCAGCCGGTCCACCACCTTGCCGAAGCGGGCGCCGCCGTGCCCGAGTTCGTAGTGCGCCGCCCACAGGTAGCCGGGGCGCGAGAGCTTCTCCGGAATGTGCACGTTGTGAAACCAGTCGAGGTACTCGGACTTGCCGGTCTCGGCGAGCTCGTACCAGATTGCCCAGATGCCACGGTCCATTCGCGCCTCCTGTGTTCCGGTAAGGGGCGGACTATTTCTTCAGCCGGCTGTACACTTTTCGCACGTTGCCGTGGAAAATCTTTTCCTTATCCGCGGCGGAGACCCAGTCGATCGCGTCGATGTAGCGCTTGGTGTCGTCGTAGTACTGCCCGGTCTCCGGGTCGATGCCGCGCACCGCGCCGACCATCTCGGATGCGAACAGGATGTTGTCCGCGGGAATCACTTTCAGCAGCAGCTCGATGCCCGGACGGTGGTAGACGCAGGTGTCGAAGTAGACGTTGTTGAGCAGGAAGTCTTTCAACGGCGGGCGTCCCATGTCCTGCGCGATGCCGCGGTAGCGCCCCCAGTGGTAGGGCACCGCGCCGCCGCCGTGCGGGATCACGAACTTGAGTGTCGGAAAATCCTTGAACAGGTCCGAGGTGATGAACTGCATGAACGCCGTGGTGTCGGCGTTGATGTAATGCGCGCCGGTGAAATGAAAGTTCGGATTGCACGAGGCGCTGACGTGGACCATCGCCGGCAGGTCGAGCTCGACCATCTTCTCGTAGAACGGATACCACCACTTGTCGATGAGCGGGGGGTCGGTCCAGTAGCCGCCCGAGGGGTCCGGATTCAGGTTGCAGCCGACGAAGCCGAATTCCTTGACGCAGCGCTCGAGCTCCGCGATGCAGGCGGCGCCGGGCGCGACCCCGGGCGTCTGCGGCAGCTGGCACACGCCGACGAAGTTGTCGGGATACAGCGAGCAGACGCGGTGGATAAGCTCGTTGCAGTGCTCTGACCAGTGCTTGCTGGTCGTTTCGTTGCCGATGTGATGGCCCATTCCGCCCGCGCGGGGCGAGAAGATCGTCACGTCCGTGCCGCGCTCGCGCTGCAGCTTGAGCTGCGAGTTCTCCAGGCTCTCCCTGATCTCGTCGTCGCTGATCTTGATCGATCCCTTGTGCGCCTTGGCTGCGGGCTTCTTGAGGTCCGCGATCTGGCGCTCGCGGTACTGCACGAGGGCTTTCGGGGCGGTGGTGTAGTGGCCGTGACAATCGATGATCATGCTGGCGGTGCTCGTGTGTGGGGATGAACCCGCAATCTACCAAAGTTGGGCCGCTGCCGCACCTCGACCGAACGCGCATGACTGCGCTTGGTGCGGCGCCGGCATTCAGTTTACACTTACGCCAACCGGAAACCCCGCGACACATGGCCAACGAGAACATCGTCGAGATCAGCAACCTTGCCTTCGCTTACGCCGGCAACCGCATCTTCAAGGACGTCAATCTGAAGATTCCGCGCGGCAAGGTGGTCGGGATCATGGGCGCGAGCGGTTGCGGCAAGACAACCCTTCTGCGAGTCCTGGCTGGTTTCGAGCCGTGTAAGACCGGGCGGGTTCTGCTTGATGAAGTCGACGTGACGGATTTTCCTCCTGAAAAGAGGTCGACCGCAATGGTGTTTCAGGATTACGCACTGTTCCCGAGCCTGTCTTGCCTTGAAAACGTGAGCTTTCCGTTGCGTTTGCGTGGGTTTTCGAGAAAAGATGCAGAAGAGAGAGCCGACGAGCTACTGAGGGAGTTTGGGGTCGAGGATGATGTTGCGAGCCAGGCAAGTTCGACCCTTAGCGGGGGCGAGAGTCAGCGCGTAGCACTTGCGCGGGCACTAGCGGCAAGCCCATCAGTGCTGCTCTTGGACGAGCCTTTCAGCGCGATTGATGCAGAACTTCGAGCGCAGGTAAGGCTGCGGCTTCGGGATGTCCTGCTGCCGCTGGGTGTGAGTGCTCTGGTCGTTTCGCACGCTATTGAAGACGTCGCAACAGTATGTGACAGTCTCTATTTATGGAGAGGGCATCGCCTGTCAATGAAGCGCTCAGTAGGAGAGTGGTTTGAGCGTGCTGAGTCCGTTGAAGAATGCAAACTCCTGGGTTTCCGGAATATTCTCAGCGTTGCGGTGCTTGAAGCTCATGCTCGGCACATCAATGTAGAGCCGGGGATGGCTTTGTTGCTGGAAGAAGACGGCGTTGCAA
>JBFKNN010000233.1:0-3493 GCA_041629335.1 Burkholderiales bacterium
CCTTGCGCGCGCCGCCGGTGCTGCTCACGCCGAGCGTGATCGCGAACGTGAGTCCGGCCGATGCGCCGAGAAACGCGCGCCGGCTCACCTTGAAGTTGACCAATTGGGCTTCGTCGCGTTCAACCATGGCTCAGCCCTCCTTCGCGGCGCGCTCGATCGCGCGCACGATGCGCACGTACGTCCCGCAGCGGCAGATGTTGGGCTGCATGTAATCGACGATATCCTGGCGGCTCGGCCTGGGATTTTCCTTGAGCAGCCCCGCCGCGCGCATGATCTGCCCTGACTGGCAGTAGCCGCACTGCGGCACCTGCTCCGCGACCCACGCCTTCTGCAGCGGATGGCTTGCGTCGGGAGACAGCCCCTCGATGGTGGTGACGCTGCGCCCGGCGAGGTCCTTGATCGGATTGAGGCACGCGTAGTTGGGCTGGCCATCGATGTGCACGGTGCACGCGCCGCACTGCCCTGCGCCACAGCCGTACTTCGTACCGGTGAGTTTCAGGTCTTCGCGCAGCACCCAAAGGAGCGGGGTATCGGGTTGCGCGTTGACGGTATGACGCTTGCCGTTGACGGTGAGCGTCACCGAGATCTTCTGCGACATGCGACTCCTCCTGGAAAGAAGATGCCGGACAGCGCGCCGCGGCGCACGTGCCCGGCTTCGTGGTTGTTATTTATCTTCCTCGGAGGCGGGCGATGCGGACGCATCGCCAACAGGATTCTAGCTCAACCGCGGCCGGAAGAAAGGCCCTTTTTTCTGCTGCAAAGCAGCAGTTCAGCCGGCAAGAAACAACCCGCGCGCCGTCTTGTGCAGGCGCTCGAATCCGTCCCGCGTCACCCGGATCAACTCGCCCACCTGGACACCCGCCTTCTGGTCGGTGGTGATCACGTTGGGCTGGACGACGACCGTCATGTCCGCCTCGAGCGTCATGTCCGGCAGCGCCCCGGCCGGGCGGCTTTTCGTGCCCAGTATCGGCTGGAAGTAGCCGCCGCCGAAGCCGTGCATCAGGTCGTCACAGACTGTGAAGCCTTTGTTCTCAATCACGCTTGCGGCGTCGATGATCTCGTGCATGGTGGTGCCGTGGCGCACGACCCCGGTGACCGCGTCGAACGCCGCCTCGGCGGTCTGGTAGAGATCGCGGAAAAGCGGCGTCGCCTCGGCCCCCACCGTGAAGGTGCGCAGCACCTGGCCGGGATAATCCCAGAACACGCCGGAAAGCTCGCAGAAGATGATGTCGCCCTTCTCCACCTGCCGCGGCGAATGGTGCTGGGGCGGGACAAAGATATGCGGGTTCGCCATCGAGGTGCGGCCGATGTAATGGATCATGGTGGTGCCGCCGTGCCCGACGTAGGCGCGCTCGACGATGTTGCCCAGCTCGCGCTCGGTGAGGCCGGGTTGCGTGCCGGCGAGCAGCGCGGCAAAACCGGCGTCGCTGAACGCGGCCCCGATCCGCAGCCAGTCGACCTCCTCTTCGCTCTTGATCTGCCGCAGCCGGATGTATTCCGCGTCGAGTCCCACCATCTGGAAGTCCGCTTCGAGCTGACGGTACTTGGCAACCACCAGCGGGCCCATGATCCCGACGCGCTTCGCGCCGCGGCGCTTCAGCTCCGCGATCGTCTTCTGGATGCCGCGATGCTCGCCCCACTGCGTATCGACCCCGATCGCGAGCTTCCTGCCGAGCGGGAAGTGGTTGTACCACTCCATGAACATGGTCATCTTCTCGCCCGGCTTGAAGATCACGTAGGCCTCGACCGAGCCGGGCCAGCCGGTCACCCACTGCGGCGCGTTGCCGGTGCGATGGTCGGTCACTACCAGCAGGTGGTCGACGCCGGCCTTTTGCATCACTTCGCCGAGCAGCTTGTGGCGGCGCGCGTACTCCGCGTCGGAGAACCGCGGATACTCCTGCGCGAGGATGGCCTTGAGACGCGGCTCGAGTTGGAGCGGGGCTTCGGTCTTTTCGTTCATCGCTGCCTCTTCTGTGATGACAGATATGGTGATCCGTGATCGGCGATGCGCAGAGCGCGGCATTCGAATACGGCGGCAGGCTGTACTCTGCAGGGTGCAGCTTCAGCGCACGACCCGCACCCCATGCACCGTCGGGAAGTTACGCCGGATCGGTGCGCTAAAGCCGCACCCTACACTGCATCTGGTGCGCTGGAGCTGGACCCTACACGAAGCACCCATCATCCGTCACGTCTTGGCGGTCCGCAGTTGCGCTTCGAACCAGGGATAGGCGTTCGTCTCGCCCGCCGGCCGCACCGGCTGCGCCGGTCGCACCCAGGACGGATTCAGCTGCGAGAGCGAGGTGACGCCCATCAGCCCCATTGCCGTGCGGATCTCGACGTCCATCAGCTCGAGCATGCGCTTCAACCCTGCCTCGCCGCCCGCTGCGAGCGCCCAGCCCAGCATCTTGCCCACGCCGACCGCGCGCGCGCCGAGCGAGATCGCCTTCACGACGTCGGTGCCGCGCTGCACGCCGCCATCCCACAGTATCTCGGCCCGGCCGTCCACCGCCTCGACCACTTCGGGCAGCACCTCGATCGTGCCCTGCGCATGGTCGAGCTGCCGGCCGCCGTGGTTGGAGACGTAGACCACGTCGGCGCCGTGCTCGACGGACAGTCGCGCGTCCTCGGCAGTGGCGACGCCCTTGACGATCAGCGGCAGCCCGATGTGGCTCTTCATCCACACGAGGTCTTCCCACTTGAGTCCCATCTGGAAAGACGGATCGCCGAAGCCTTCGCGCACGTTGGCCCGGGTGATGATGTCGCGCTCCCGGCGGCCGTAGTAATTCCGATCCACGCACACGCACAACGCCCGGTAGCCGGCCGCTTTGACGCGCGTGAGAATGTCCTCGACCCACTTCCGGTCTGCCCTGACGTAGAGCTGGAAGATCAACGGCTCGTCAACCGCCGCCGCGGCCGCCTCGAAGCCCGGCTTGGCCGCGGTGCTGATGAACGCCGTGGTGCCGTGCGTGACCGCGGCGCGCGCAACCGGAATCGCCCCCTGATCCGGATCGACGAAGCCCACGAAGCCGCCCACCGGCGCGAGGAACACCGGGCTCGCGAGCTTCTGGCCCAGCAGCGAAGTGGTGATATCGATATTGCGCACATCGACGAGCACGCGCTGCCGGAGTGCCAGGCTGTCGAGCGCCTGCCGGTTCCGCGCGAGCGTCGTCTCGGAATCCGCACCGCCGGAGAGATGGTCCCATAGATGCTGCGGCAGCTTGCGCCGCGCCGCGGCGACGATTTCCTGCAAGCTCACGAATTCCGGGGTTTCCGCCGCGGCACCCCGCGCGCGCCGCGGCTGCTTGCCGCTGCCGGTCTTGCGAGCCGGCTTGGATCTTCCTTTCTGCGCCATCACTGCTCCCCTGTTGTTTCAACGCTCAGCAAGCCCCCGACACGCGGCACCTCATGACATTCCGGACCTGCGGCTTGCCGATGAATGCGCGCGCGCCCGATGCGGCGGTCGACCGCCGCGCAAAATCCCCACAGCTCGAGC
>JBFKNN010000234.1:0-3387 GCA_041629335.1 Burkholderiales bacterium
GATCTCAAACTGAAGGGCACGCGCTTCGGCTGCGGCACCGGTCTGTGCGGCGCCTGCACCGTCGTGATCGACGGCGCGGCGGTGCAATCGTGCGACCTGCCGGTTTCCGCAGCCGCGGGAAAGAGCGTGACCACCATCGAAGGGCTCGGCACACTCGAGCGTCCGCACGCGCTGCAGCGCGTATTCATCGAGGAGCAGGCTGGGCAATGCGGGTTCTGCCTCTCCGGCATCATCATGTCGGCGAAGGCGCTGCTCGACGCAAAGCCGAAGGCGAACGACGCGGAAATCCGCGAAGCGCTGGCGCGCAACCTGTGCCGCTGCGGCACGCACGATCGCATTCTGCGCGCCATCCGGCGCGCGGCCGGGGAGAAAACATCATGAGCAACGGCGCCGCGAAATCGGAACCGCGCAAGCTGCCGGGCAGCCTGGACGGCAATCGCAGCCTCGACCGGTGGCTCAAGATCGGAGCCGACGGGACGGTCACCGTCTATCCCGGCAAAGTCGAGATCGGGCAAGGCATACTGACAGTACTGGTGCAGATGGTCGCCGAGGAGCTCGATATCGGCGTCGAGCGCATCAGGCTTGCGCCTGCGAGCACCGACTACAGCCCCGACGAAGGCATCACGTCAGGCAGCCGCTCGATCCAGGAAGGCGGCATCGCGCTGCGCTATGCCGCCGTCGAAGCGCGCGACCTGCTGCTGCAGCGCGCGGCGGCGAAGCTCAACGTCTCGCTCGAGCAGCTCACCGTCAAGGACGGCACCGTGAGCGCGCGCAGCGGTGGCTCGGTCACATACTGGGAGCTCTCGTCGGAGGACCTCCTGCGGCGCGAGGCGAGCGGGGAGGTCGCGCCCAAGAATCACGACAGTCACCACCTGGTCGGCAGCGAGCTCGCGCGGCGCGACCTGCCGGCGAAAGTGGTCGGCGTTCCGGTCTACGTGCAGGACATGGAACTCGCGGGCATGTTGCACGGCCGCGTCGCGCGCCCGCCGAGCTACGGCGCCCAGCTTGCCGGGCTCGACGAGGAAGAAGTGCGCGCGATGCCCGGTGTGGCCGCGGTGGTGCGCGACGGGCGGTTCCTCGGCGTCGTTGCCGAGCGCGAGGAGCAGGCGGTTCGTGCGCAGCGGCGGCTTGCGCGCAGCGCGCGCTGGGACGAGAAACCGACGCTGCCGGAGAGCACCGATCCGCGTTATCTCAAGAAGCTCAGGTCCGAGGATGAAGTCATCAGCGAGAAGGGCGATATCGCGCAGGCACGCGCGGCAAAGACGCTTACCGCCGAATACAGCCGGCCGCATATCGCGCACGCATCCCTCGCGCCTTCATGCGCGGTGGCGCAACTGCAGGGCGACCACTACACGGTATGGACGCACACCCAGGGCATCTTTCCGCTGCGTACAGACCTCGCCAGGATGCTGGGTGTCGCCGAAAACAAGATTACCGTGGTGCATGTCGAGGGCGCAGGCTGCTACGGCCACAACGGCGCCGACGACGTCGCGTGCGACGCGGTGCTTCTCGCGCGCGCCGTGCCCGGCCGGCCGGTACGGCTGCAGTGGATGCGCGAGGACGAGTTCGCGTGGGAGCGCTACGGCCCGGCGATGGTGGTGAAGCTCGCGGGCGGCGTCGACGGCTCGGGCAAGATCGTGTCGTGGCAGCACGAGCTCTGGAGCCCGGGCCACAGCTCTCGCCCCGGCGCGAAGAACGCGGTCAACCTGATCGCCGCCTCGCATCTCGAGAAGGGGCCGCCGGCGCCGTTCCCGCGCAATCCACCGCTGCCCGCCGGCGGCAGCCACCGCAACGCCGTTCCTCTTTACGATTTCCCCAACCAGCGGGTGACCAACCACTACATTCCTGAGCCGCCGCTGCTCGCCTCCGCACTGCGCTCGCTCGGCGCGCACGCCAATGTGTTCGCGATCGAATCGTTCATGGACGAGCTCGCGCAGGCCGCTGGTGCGGACCCGGTGGAATTCCGCCTGAAGCACCTTAAGGATCCGCGTGCGCGCGCCGTGATCGAGACGGTTGCCCAGAAGGCGGGATGGAAGCGCGGCGAGAAGGGCGATGGCGGGCGCGGGCGCGGCATCGGATTTGCGCGCTACAAGAACCTCGGCTGCTACGTGGCGGTTATCGTGGAGATCGAGGCCGAGGAGGAAGTACGGGTGAAGCGGGCGTGGGCTGCGATCGACGCCGGACAGGCGATCAATCCCGACGGGATCGTGAACCAGACCGAGGGCGGGCTGATCCAGACCGTTTCATGGACGCTCAAGGAGCAGATCAATTTCGACCGCGAGCGCATCCTCACGCGGACTTGGGAGGACTACCCGATTCTCACCTTCCCCGAGGCGCCGGAGGTCGAGGTGACGGTGATCGACCGCCCCGAGCAACCACCGCTCGGCGCCGGCGAAGGCGCGCAGGGGCCGACCGGTGCCGCGATCGCAAACGCGGTTCACAATGCCCTGGGAGTGCGGCTGCGCGACATGCCGCTCACACGCGACAAGCTCATCGCGGCGCTGGCGCAGTAAGCAGGGACTAGGGACTAGGGGCTAGGGACTAGGGGCTAGGGACTAGGGGCTAGGTACTAGGCTGCGGCCGGCCGTGGTGCTGTTTGGCGGCTACCGGGTGAGCAGTAACGCTCGGGAAGCACCGTACAAAAAAAGCGGACCGCATGAGAGAGGGGATGCACGGTCCGCTGTGAGGGGAAGGTAACGGGGCTGCTATATCTGCGTAGCCAGTCCGTAAACTCGGTCGAGGAAGCTGTCGACATCGACGGTTGCCAGGTCGGCCGGCAGTTGCGGGCTCAATTCCTGCGGGCTTTGGTAGCATGACAATTCCAGGGTTCTCACCGCGGGATGCCAGTTCACGCACAGGCGCTCCTGCTCGACGTCGAACTGCGCGGCGATTTCCGGTTTGCCGACTTTCCGATAGTCATCCATGTAGAAGATCATGGCAGCCTCCGTAATCTGTTCGCGCTATTCCTCGCAGATTCCGTGCCATGTGCCGGCCGGTCCGGGGCAACGGTGGCTGGTAATATTTAACTTATTGTTTTATATACATTATTATCTTTGGACTAGGCTCCTTGTCCGCCCGGCGGCACCGGACGGGCTGACGGGAAACCGACAAGTGCCGACACTGGCGACACTCGGGTATCGAAATTTCGACGCCTGCGGACCGGTCCCGGGAGCGCACCCGCGTCCGGGCCGTGGGTGGCCGCCGGGCATTTTGTTAACCCGTTGTTTAAAAAGGACTTAAGTGTGACCCCTGTCTACGTGCTCAGCGCTCTCGTGCTAAGCCTCGTTTCGCTCGTCTCCCCGGCGGCGGCGCAGCCAGCGTTCGACTTTCTCAAGGGGCTGACCGTGCCCTACGTGCCGACCAACCAGGCGACGGTGGAGGCGATGC
>JBFKNN010000235.1:0-3284 GCA_041629335.1 Burkholderiales bacterium
ATCTACGGCGGCGGCACCCTCGAAGTGCTGCCCGACGGCTTCGGGTTCCTGCGCTCGCCCGACACCTCGTACCTCGCCGGCACCGACGACATTTACGTCTCGCCCTCGCAGATCCGGCGCTTCAACCTGCACACCGGCGACACGATCGAGGGCGAGATCCGCACGCCCAAGGACGGCGAGCGCTACTTCGCGCTGGTCAAGGTTGACAAGGTCAACGACGAGCCGCCCGAGAACTCCAAGCACAAGATCCTGTTCGAGAACCTCACGCCCTACCACCCGACCGAGCACCTCAAGCTCGAGCGCGACATCAAGGCCGAGGAGAACATCACCGGGCGCATCATCGACATCATCGCCCCCATCGGCAAGGGCCAGCGCGGGCTGATCGTCTCGCCGCCCAAGGCCGGCAAGACCGTGCTGATGCAGCACATCGCGCATGCCATCACCGCCAATCATCCGGAAGTGGTGCTGATCGTGCTGCTCATCGACGAGCGGCCGGAAGAAGTAACCGAGATGCAGCGCTCGGTGAAGGGCGAGGTCGTGTCCTCGACTTTCGACGAGCCGGCCACGCGCCACGTGCAGGTCGCGGAAATGGTGATCGAGAAGGCGAAGCGCCTGATCGAGCACAAGAAGGACGTGGTGATCCTGCTCGACTCGATCACCCGGCTCGCGCGCGCCTACAACACCGTGGTGCCCGCCTCCGGCAAGGTGCTGACCGGCGGCGTCGACGCCAACGCGCTGCAGCGGCCGAAGCGCTTCTTCGGCGCGGCGCGCAACGTCGAGGAAGGCGGCTCGCTCACCATCCTCGCCACCGCGCTGATCGACACCGGCAGCCGCATGGACGACGTGATCTACGAGGAATTCAAGGGCACCGGCAACATGGAGATCCACCTCGACCGGCGGATGTACGAGAAGCGCATCTTCCCGGCGATCAACGTCAACCGCTCGGGCACGAGGCGCGAGGAGCTCTTGCTGCCGAAGGACATCCTGCAGAAGATCTGGGTGCTGAGAAAGCTCCTCTATCCGATGGACGAGCTCGAGGCCACCGAGTTCCTGCTCGACAAGGTACGGGCGACGAAGAGCAATGCCGACTTTTTCGACTCTATGAAGCGAGGCTAACTCTAGCTCTTGCTTCGGCACTTCGCTCGACCGCTCTGGAACGAAAGAGTCCTGCCCGCCTTCGCGGTCGGAGCCCCAGCTGAAGCCGGGGCCCCTGCTCTGCTCTGCGCTCCGCGGTGCTGCTGCGTCGACTCACCCGCCAATGCACCGGCGCAACTTGAAGCGCTGGCACGAAGAAGTCCCGCCAGTTCCCGTGGTTGCCACTAGTTTTGTCGCGGTACTAACTAATCTCCCTGCCCGCCCCCGCCTGCCGCGCCGCACTCGGCATCCGGAGCGGGCGCCCGCTCGTATATGCGGGGGGAATAACCGGATTCCTTCCGCTGTTGACTAGGCAGCAACCGCCGCGCATAGTTTTTTTCCGCTCAGCTGGTCACCTAACTGCCTCAAGGAGGTCTTATGATCCGAGCATTCCTTATCGCCGCGTTGATTGCCTTGACCGGTTGCGCCCAGATCCCGCCAAGCCCGCAGGAGATACAGTCCAAGAAGTTCGAGAGCGTGCCGGACAAGGCGGTGATCTATATCGTGCGCAGCGCCATGGATTCCTGGGAGTCGGGGGCCCTTCTGCTCGACGACCGTGCAACGCTTACGACTTACCGCCACACGTATTACCGCTGGGAAGTGGCGCCGGGCTCGCATCGCATTGCCGGGTTTGCCGGCGATAACAGCGTGCTGGACCTCGACGTGCGGGCGGGAGCCGTTTACTTTGTCGAGTACACCGTGCACGGGACGCCGTGGACCGGCTGGGCATTCACCCGGTTGCGGCCGATCGACGCGCAGCTCGGCCGCCGCCTGGTGCAGGGCTCGCGCTTGCTGTAGCCGCCAGCGCGACCGCGTCCCGGCGTCAGCGTCGGGGTCCGCCAATTGGCGCACGGCGCCTTGCGCCGGGATGATGTACGCTCCCCATGTCACGCATGAGAGCGGGATGGGCCGCCCTGGCCCTCGTGCTTGCGTCCTGCACCGGGCCGCAGCCGGTTCCCGGTCCCCAGGACGTCGCCGCCAAACGGTTCGATCCGGTTACCGACAAGGCCGTCATCTATCTGTTTCGTCCTCAGCTGGATTTCGTGCGCGACGGCGCGGGCGTCATGCTCGATGACGAGTTGCTTGCCACCACCTATCCGGCAACGTATTTCCGCCTCGTGCTCGCACCCGGGCGGTATCGCTTGGCCGGATTTGCCGGCGACAGCGGCGTCCTCGATCTCGATGCCCAGGCCGGAAGGCTCTACTTCATCGAACAAAGCGTAGTACGCCTGATGCGATTCGCCCGTTCCAACTTCCGGGTCGTGAGCGACGCTTACGGACGCCAGGCAGTTCTGCGCTGCGAACTGTTATTTTCGCGCTGAGCAATTGAACCGCCATGCGGAAACGGCCGTCCAATATCCAGGGTTTCCTATGCGACGCAATCCGGTTTTGCCAGCGTTATCGCTGGCGCTGCTGCTCTTCATCGGCGGCTGCGCGTCCACTCCACAGGCATCGCCCGAGCGTGACGCCGGCGCCAAAGAATTCCCGACGCACCCCGGCACCGCGGCGCTCTACGTGTACCGCGGGACATGGCCGCGGGCGACCGAGGACACCGTGCTCTTCGTCGACGACCGGCTGATCGGCGCGACACTGCCGATGACTTTCTTCCGCGTCGACGTGCAGCCCGGCCGGCACGTGCTGCGCGGCATTGGCTACGACAACGGCCGCTTCGAACTCGATGTCCGCCCGGGGGGCATCTACTTCATCGCGCTGGACGCGCTCTGGGGCTCCTCGACTTTCACGCTGGTCGACGACGAGGCCGGGCGGCGGGCAATCCGACAGTGCTGCGCGCTGCTGGAGAACTGGGCGCCCGGGCAGCGGCCCTTGCTTCGATGAGCGAAATCGTTGATAATTCGCCCCTTTCCGACTGTGCCGGGTGGCCATGCGGTCGCCGATAGGAAGCGCGATGAAAGCGAAAACCCATCCTGAATACAAAGAGATAACCGTGGTCTGCAGCTGCGGCAACAAGTGGACCACCCGCTCGACGCTGAACCGGGAGCTGCACGTCGAGGTGTGCTCGGCTTGCCACCCCTTCTACACCGGCAAGCAGAAGATCGTCGATACCGCCGGGCGCGTCGAGAAATTCCGCCAGAAGTACGCGACCAAGGCGACGCCCAAGCCAAAGTCCGCGACGACCTGAGCGCGCGTGC
>JBFKNN010000236.1:0-3032 GCA_041629335.1 Burkholderiales bacterium
ACGGCACGCCGGCGGCAATCCCGCCGCCGGCCTTGTCGAGCTCGCGCGCGCGGGCAAGCGCCCCATCGCGGTCGAGATATTCCCAGGCGAGCACTGTTGGCTCGCGCTCGCCGATGCGCTCGACACAGCTCGCGACCCACGCCTCCGCGGTGAGCTTACCCGCGGCGATCGCCTTGATTCCTTCGCTCGCAGTCAATTCATACGGTTCGTTCATCGTTCATCCTCAAACAAAAACCGGGGACAGACCCCGTTTTTCATCTGACGAAAAACGTGGTCTGTCCCCGAATTTTTCGGCTAGGCGGCCTGGCCTTCCAGCAAGAGCTTCACCACCTCCGGCGTGATCGCCGCCGCGCGCTCGTCGAGCTCCGCGGAGCTCAGGTTCGCGATCGGGTGCGGCATCATGAGGAAGCGGAACTCAGGAACGCCCCACGTCCGGGCCATCGCCTTGCCGGTTGACTTGAACACGTGCGTGACGATGGACGCCGACGGCACGCCGTGCTGTTCGAACATTATACTGTCGAGCACACTGCCCGAGCTGCAGGACCCTCAGTCGCCGATGCCGGCGACCACCACGTCGCAGCCGGCCTTGAACTCCTCGACGATCTCCGCGTGCGGCGCGGCACCCGCGCTCTTCTTCTTGCGGATGATGTGCGCCTTGGCGCCGTGCTCGCGCTCGAGGATGCCCGCGATGCGCAGCAGCAGCTGGTCGGAGTTGTGCTTGGTGTTGTCGACGAGCCCGACGCGCAGGCCCGCGAGCGACTTCGGCCGCGGCGCGTAGGCGATGCGCCTCCCCGTTGCTTCGGTCGTTGGATCGTAGATCTGGATGCTCATGCTGTCCTCCTTCGATCAAGCGTTTTCAACCACATCATAACTGCCCGCAGGCCGGCCGATGTTGGCACTTCGCGGTGCGCTGAAGCCGCACCCTACTTTCACTGGTGCGCTGAAGCCGCACCCTACAACCACTTCCCCTTCCGCCTTCACGGCCGGCGGATCTCCTTGCTCACGCTCTGCGAGCCGCGCTTGCTGCCCCAGCCGGGGATGAACGCCGACTGCACGCCGGCGTACCCGCCTGCCGCAATCACCAGCAGGTCCTGCGGCGCCTCGATGAGAGGATACATCGTACGCTCGTCCTCGGGGGCGACCTCGCCCGGGAGCATGTTCACGCGCTTCAACTCCGCCACCGACGACTGCGAATGCTCGAAGACGTAGCGCTGCACGTCCTCGCGCGACCAGCCGGCCTTCTTCAGGATCGCCTGGTGCTCGCCCGCGAACACCATCGCGTACTGCGGATGGCGCGCCGTGCCCGCGGAAATCCGCATGTGCGCGCACGCCGTGTCGAGCACGCCTTCGGGCGTTGCGCTCAGCCGGTTCGAGTACTGGTGCGGGGCGTACGCCGCGAAGATGGTGACCACGTTCTGCTCCGGCTTGAACCCGCGCGTGGTGTGCAGCGCCGGCCACGGGCTGTCGGCCTCGTTCTCGGCGATGCAGAAGGTGTACTTGCCGGCGTGGCCCAGGCTGCTGCGGTCGAGCTCGCCCGGGAGCGTGCCGATGACGGTGCGCATGATGAGCCGCACCGCGCGCCCGATCGTCGCGTTGGCGCGCCAGCCCGGGCCGAACAGGTTGTCGCCGGAGTTGATGTCGAGCTCGCGCGCGATCGGGCCGTTCACCACCATGAACACCGCCGAGCCGCCGGTGCTGGTGGCCGGACCGTGGTAGCCGTAGACCGGATCGGCCAGCGCCTCGACCGCAGCGACGACGACCGGCATGTAGTCGGCCTTGCAGCCGGCCATCACGGCGTTGATCGCCACCTTCTCCGCGGTGATCGCGACCTGCCGGTTCTCGATGAAGGCGACCTGGTGCCCGGGCTCAAGCCCGGCGCCGCCGAGCATGGCGTTGATGCGCTCCGCGGTCGGCGGCACGACGGGAAAGCCGTCGGTCCAGCCATTCGTGTAGCAGAGCTCCATCGCGGCGCCAAAATCCGCCACCGTGTAACGCCGCGACTTGAGTTCCATCTCCCCTGCTCCTCCTGATGCGTCCGGCGGATCGCCGGAAGAGCGAGTGTATATCAGAAACTCGGATACGGATCCCAACGTCCGGATTCCGGAGCGGGATCCGCCCCGCATCGCGGACGCTCTCCTCGATATTGTGCAGTCATGGCGCGGCGGCGGGCGGTGTCCCGTTACACATATGGGGACGGCGCCCGATCAAAAGTGCGGCGCAGAGAATTTGGGCGCCGTCCCCATTTCATCCGCTTCCTTCAGCCTGGCGCGCTTTGTCAGCGCGGCTCCGCCGCCCGCGCGGCGAAGTCGCAATATTCGCAATCGTCCTGCAGCCTGGGCGGCTTGGGTGCGGCGAGCGTCGCCTGGATCGCGTGCAGCGTATCCTCGACCCAGGCGTCGTCGCCGTCGTAAGGAATCAACTTGATCGTAAACTCGAGGCGCTTGTCGAACGCCGGCAGGTCGCGCCGGCCGTTGCAGTAGACGAACCAGCCGCGGCGGGAAACCATAAGCCCCTGCCGCCGCACGAGCCACTGGTAGAACTCCATCTGCCGCTTATAGGACTCCTGCCACTCCGCGTTGAGATTCACTTCCTCTTTCTTTGACGTGCTCTTGTAGTCCGCGACGATCAGCTCGCGCGTGTCCTGGTCCTCCCACAGGTCGTCGATTGACCCGAAAAGCTCGAGGTTCGTCTCCTCGTGCACAGTGCGCACGCCACGGAAGTTGTTGCGCCAATTGCCGAGCTGCGGGTGCGGGTGGGGAACCGCGTTGATCCCCGCCTCGGTCATCAGCGGGTGCGGCTTAGCTTCTTTGCGGTAGCGATCGAACTCGGTCTTGAGCAACGCATCCACCGCCGAGTTGAGGTTGAACGGGAATCCTGGCGGGCGGCTGATGCCGAGGCGCCGGTCGAGATAGAAGCAGCGCGGGCAATCCATGAAGAGCTCGGCCTTCGAGCGGCTCAGCGCGAAGGGCGTGGTCGAGTCGGGATTGAAGAGTTTGGCGCGGGGCATGAGGCTAGCTCTTTGCCTTGGAGAT
>JBFKNN010000237.1:0-2949 GCA_041629335.1 Burkholderiales bacterium
ACACGAACCAGTAAGCGTCCCCGCCCGCCCCCGCCGGCGGCGCGAGCAGCGGCGTAAAGCGGCTCATGACCCCGCGCGCCCGGTTGCGTGCGGCCTCATGCGCTCAGCCTTTCAGGCCGAAGAGCCGCGCCGCGTTGTTGCCGCAGATCGCCTCGCGCTCGGCCGGCGTGAGCCGTGGTGTCGCGTCGAGCTGGTCGACCGGATGTTCCTCGCCCATGTCGAAGGGCGCGTCGGTGCCGAGCATCACGCGGTCCGCGCCGACGACGTCGATCAGGTGACGCACCGCCTCCGGGCTGTGCGTGAGCGCATCGAAGTAGAAGCGCCTGAACATCTTCATCGGGTCGGTCTTGGTCACGGCCGCGGTGTCGGGGCGCACCTTGTGGCCGTGCACGAAACGCCCGATCTGGTACGGGAGGAAACCGCCGCCGTGCGCGAGCAGAATCCTGATGTCCTTCAACTCGTCCAGCGCGCCGCTGAACATGAGCTTGCCGACCATGATCGTGGTGTCGAGCGGGTTGCCGATGAGATTGGTGAGGTAGTAGCAGTCCAGCCGTCCGGCCGAGCCCTGCGTGTTGGGATGCGCGAAGACCACGACCTTGAGCTCCTGGATGCGGCGCAGCACCGGGCGGAACTTGGGGTCGGCGAGCTCTTCGTCGCCGATCGCGGTTCCGATCTCGACCGCGTTGAACTCATACTCCTTCACCACGCGCTCGAGCTCGGCGATCGCCGCTTCCGGATGCTGCATCGGCAGGGTGGCCATCCCGCGCAGCCGATCGGGGCGCTTGGCGGCCATC
Source organism: Burkholderiales bacterium (assembly GCA_041629335.1). Taxonomy (GTDB): domain Bacteria; phylum Pseudomonadota; class Gammaproteobacteria; order Burkholderiales; family SG8-41; genus JBFKNN01. The sequence goes on from JBFKNN010000237.1 coordinate 795, forward strand.
TGCGCGATGCCTTCGTTCACGATGCGCGCGGTGCGCGCCGCGTCCTCGTCCTTCAGGCCGTAGAAGAAAGCCTGCGGCCCGGGCGAGATCAGCGACACATCGATGCGCTTCCGTTCCATCGACTCGACCTTGGCGTCGGCGTCGTAGAACTCCTGCACGAAATCGAAGCGGACTTTGCCGCGCACGAACACGCGCTTGTCCCCCTCGCCCTCGATCTTGGTCTTGTAGAGATCCGGATTCTCGCGCATGGCCTTGACGATGGTCTCCGGGATCACGTGGCTATGCACGTCGATGCGTTTCACTGACTGTCTCCCTCCGTTTTGATTTGACAAGGCTGCCGGTCTGCGGCGCGCGCGCCGACCGGTCAGGCCGGCGCCACCCCGCGCCGGGTTTCGGCCGGCGCGGCGGGCTCGACCGGCCCCGCCGGAGGCACGCTGAACATGCCGCTGTCGAACAGCGCGCTGGTCTCGCTGGTGACGATCTGAGAAATCTCCTCCACCGCGGGCGGCAACCGGCGCTCGGCCGGGTGCGCCAGCGCGAGCATGCGATGCACGTTCGCGTCGGCGATCTGAAATGCGTTGATGCGCCCGGCGCGGATGTCGTCGTGAAAGGTCGACACCGGCATCACCGACGCCCCCGCGCCCTGCAACAGCAGGCGCCGGATCGCCTCCACCGCGTCCATCTCGGCCTCGATGTTGAGCCGGCCGCCGTAGCGGCTGATCTGCTCCTCGACGATGGCGCGAATCGCCTCGGTGGCAACCAGCGGCGTCTTGGCAAGCTCCGGCAACGTGTAAAAACGGCGACCACCGCGCGTCTGCGGCGGCGTCAGCACCACGATCGGCTCGGAGATAAGCGGCGTCAGCTTCAACGCGCGCGACGGCGGCGCGTTGGTGAGCACAGCGACGTCGACCCGGCCGGTGAGCAGCGCGTCGTAGAGCTGCGCGCTGAACCACTCGACCACCTTGAGCGAGATTTGCGGGCACTGCCGCCGCACGCGCGCCATCACCCCCGGCAGCAGCAACGGCCCGACGGTGGGCGAGAGCCCGAGGATCACCTTGCCGGTCGGAACCTCGGTGCCGGTGCGCAACTCCTCGCGCGCGCGGTCGAGCTCGCGCATGATTTTGCGGCAGTGCTCGAGAAACTGCCGTCCCGCCCCGGTCAGCCGCACGCCGCGCGGCAGGCGTACCAGCAACTGCGTTTGGAGCTCGTCTTCGATGCCGCGCACATGGCGACTCAGCGCGGGTTGCGCGATGCTCAAGTGCTCCGCGGCCCGGGTGATGCTGCCGAGCTCGGCGATCTGAACGAAGTACTTGATACTGCGAAGATCCATGGCGGCGTCGCCCCCCTTTTGCATGCGGATGGCCGGGGCTGGCGGATTTCGTGATATAACAAAGTGGCATGAATTTGGTGCTGCGTCAACTGTCTCCGGCACGCCATTCACGACTAAGCAGTAGGCCAATAACCTTGAGGTTACTATGGCCATAGCACATACTCATACCTAAGCGTTATGTCATAGATTCGCAAACGATATTTGTCAGGCATGGGGTCGACGGCTACCATCTGCCTGATTTGTACGGCCCAGCCGCACCGCGCACCGCGTGTGCGACACTGCGCCGAACGTTTTTTCAACGTCGAAGGAATTCCCGTGAAACAAATCAATGTCGGCATCATCGGCGTCGGCTGGTGCGGTGGCATCCGCGCCGAAACCTGCGCCGCCAATCCCCTGGTCAAGAACCTGCACCTCGCCGAGACCAAGCCCGAGCGCCTGGCGGAGATGGCCAAGCTCACCAACGCCAAGACGGCGACGACGAACTACAAGGACCTCCTGAAGATCGACGAGATCGACGCCTACTACATCTCGGCCACGCCCGAAACCCTGCACTACCCGATGGCGCGCGAGTGCCTGCTGGCGGGCAAGCACGTGTTCCTTGAAAAACCGATTTCGATCGAGCTGCACGAGGCCGACGAGCTGATCGCCATCGCGCGCAAGAACAAGGTGAAGTTCACGATCGGCTACTCGCAGCGTTTCAATCACAAGTTTGCCTACGTCAAGAAGGCGATCAACGACGGCACCATCGGCAAGCCGGTGAGCGCGCTGGTGAGCCGCCACATCACACGCTCGCTGGGCGGCAAGATCACCGGCCGCACCAAGCTC
>JBFKNN010000238.1:0-2684 GCA_041629335.1 Burkholderiales bacterium
CGCTCCACCAGCTCGAGCGCGGTGGGCATGTCGAGGAGCTGCTTGACGTCTTTTTCGGCGAGATAACGGACCATTATGCGAGTCTCGATCGTGGCGCGATTGGTTGCAAGAGGCGTGACTCGCACCCCTCAAGAGGGTATTAAAGATAACGACCCGTGAATCGACCGTGTAGGGTGCGGCTTCAGCGCACCATTCGACGGTGCAACGCAAAGCGTGGCGGCGGTATGGCGAATCGGCGAAGCGGTGCGCTGAAGCTGCACCCTACAACGGCGCCTTGCCAATCACGACTCACCCTCATCAATTGCGGTTCTTAAGCGCCCCGGCCCGGATCTCCGTGAGCGTCGTGCGCGGCGTGATCGAATCGGGGTCGATCCTGATCTCGATAAGCGCCGCCGTCTTGGCATTCCACGCGCGGTCGAATGCGGCTGCGAAGTCCGCGGTCGCCTCGACCGTCTCACCGTGCAGCCCGTAGGCCCGCGCGAGGGCGGCGAAGTCCGGATTTTTCAGCTCGGTGCCGTAGATACGCTCCGGGTAATCGCGCTCCTGGTGCATGCGGATGGTGCCGTACATGCCGTTATTCACGACAAGGAAGATCACCTTCGCGTCGTACTGCGCGGCGGTGGCGAGCTCCTGCCCGGTCATCAGGAAGTCGCCGTCGCCGGCAAAGGCGAGCACCGGGCGATCGGGATGAACGAGCTTGGCCGCGATTCCCGCGGGCACGCCGTAGCCCATCGCCCCGCTGGTGGGCCCGAGCTGCGTGCGGAAACCGGTGTACTGGTAGAAGCGATGCACCCAGATCGAAAAATTGCCGGCGCCATTGGTGATGATCGTCTCGGGCGGCAGTCGCTTGCGCAGGCCGTGCACGAGCTCGGACATGTTGAGCCGGCCCGGCGTCTTCACCGGCTGCTGCCAGGCTTCGAGGTCGGCGCGCGCTTCCCGCGCCCAGTCATCCCAGGCAGGCTTCAGTGGCGGCAGCCGGCGCGCGGCCGCGGCGAACTCCGGCATGCCGGAGTTGATCAGCAGGTCGCCCTGGTAGACGCGTCCCAGCTCTTCGGCGCCCGGATGCACGTGCACGAACTTCTGCTTGGGTCGCGGAACGTCGATCAGCGTGTAATTGACTGTGGTCCATTCGCCCAGCCGCGCGCCGATCACCAGCAGCAGGTCGCAGGCCTTGACGCGCTCGGCGAGCTTCGGGTTAAGACCGACCGCGACGTCGCCCACGTAATGCGGGTCCCGGTTGTCGATCAGGTCCTGGGCGCGGAACGAGCAGCCGACCGGCAGGTTGAAGGCACGTGCAAAAGCGAGGAAGTCATCGCACGCCGGCCGGCTCCAGTCGCCGCCGCCCGCGATGACCAGCGGGCGTTTCGCCTTGGCGAGCATCTCGCGCAGCTGGTGCATGTCGGATTCACCCGGATAGGCCGCAACCCGCTTGTAGCGCTGGGTGTCCGTGATCGAAGCGGTGTCGATCTGCATATCCTCGGGCAGCGCCAGCACCACCGGCCCCGGCCGGCCGGATACCGCGGTGTGGAACGCGTGGCTCAGGTACTCGGGCACGCGGTCGGCGCGATCGATCTGCGCCACCCATTTCGTCATCTGGCCGAACATGCGGCGGTAGTCGACTTCCTGGAACGCCTCGCGTTCGACCACTTCGTTGCCGACCTGGCCGATGAATAGAATCATCGGGGTCGAGTCCTGGTGCGCGGTGTGCACGCCGATCGCGGCGTTGGTTGCGCCAGGTCCCCGGGTGACGAAGCAGATGCCGGGGCGGCCGGTCAGCTTGCCGTAGGCTTCGGCCATGTTGGCCGCGCCGCCTTCCTGGCGGCAGATGACGAACTTGATCTGGTCGCGGGCATCGTGCAGTGCGTCCAGCACGGCGAGGTACGACTCGCCGGGCACGCCGAACGCCAGGTCCACGCCGTGGACCTTGAGGCCGGCAACCAATAGCTGCGCGCCCGAGCGGGCGAGCGTGGAATCGGTGACTTTCATGAGGGTTTCCTGTAGTTCGGTCTTGGAACGGCCGCACGCGGCGAGCGCGGAGGATTATTCTACCGCTTTTGCTACCATTCGCCTCAAGCGGCCGGGGTCGGCGCAAGCGCGAGAGGCCGCGGTGTCACGAGCATTCGGTTTTGCTTCCCTTCAAGGGCAGCGCCAGCGGGGGATGGGTTGGTGCGGAAGGTAATATGATGAGAAGAGTTCTCGCGGCGCAGACGAGACCCGTCCCCATCACTGCCTTCCCCCTGACGGGGAAGGTGAGAGATGTGCTGCCGCAACGGTTGTAGCTACGACGGGGAAGACGATGTCGGATCTGTGGAAACTCAGCGCAACCGAGGTGGTCGGGCTCTTGAGGCGCCGCGAGGTGTCGCCGCGCGAGCTGATCGACGTGGCGGCGGCCCGCATCGAGGAGACCAACCCGAAGATCAACGCGGTGGTGACGCTGTGTCTCGAGCGCGCTCGAGAGCACGCGCGGCGGCTCGAGGAAAAGCCCGCAACCGACGTGCCGCCGCATTACCTCTACGGCCTGCCGATCGCGGTCAAGGACAATACCGACGTGGAGGGGGTGCGCTGCACATCCGGCTCGCGCGTCTACGCCGACCGGATCGCGCCCGCCTCCGACCTCGTGGTGCTGCGGCTGGAGGCGAACGGCGCGGTGGTCATCGGCAAGACCAATCTTCCCGAGTTCGCCG